>JAZGAL010000023.1:0-10672 GCA_036475815.1 Gemmatimonadota bacterium | reverse complement strand
ATCGAACCGATCCACGCGGTCGTCGTCGTCTTGCCGTTCGTTCCTGTCACCGCGATGACCGGTGCATCGAGAAAGCGAAATGCCAGCTCCAGCTCCGATATGACCGGCAGCCCGCGGACGCCGGGCGCCGCCAGGACCTCGGCGCTGGGCGGGATACCCGGGCTCACCACCAGCAGGTCGCAGCGCTCCAACTTCGCAATGTCGTGACGGCCAAGCTCGACCTCGACGAGCGATAGACCCCTCAGTCCCTCGGTCTGCCTGCGCAGCTCCTCCGTGTCCGCCGCATCGCTGGCGTACACGGCGGCACCGGCCTGCGCCAGCAGCCGCGTTGCTGCGCGGCCACTACGGCCCAGTCCCAGCACACCCACACGCCGATCCGACCACTGCTCCGAGATCTTCATCGTACCTTCAACGTGCTGAGCGCGATCAACGAGCACAGCACCCCCACGATCCAGAAGCGTACGACGACTTTCGACTCCGCCCAGCCGAGCTGCTCGAAGTGGTGGTGAAGCGGAGCCATGCGGAAAACACGACGCCCCTGCCCGAAGCGTTTTCGCGTGTACTTGAACCAGCTCGTTTGCAGGATCACCGACAAGGCTTCCGCAACGAACACCGCGCCTATGATCACCAGCAGGAACTCGCCTTTGATCAGCACCGCCACCGCGGCGAGGGCACCGCCCAGCGCCAGCGAACCGGTGTCGCCCATGAATACCTCGGCCGGGTGGCTGTTGAACCAGAGGAACCCCAGGGCCGCGCCGGAGAGCGCGGCGCAGAACACCGTCAGCTCGCCCACTCCCGGCAGGTAGAAAAGTCCGAGGTAGTTGGACGCATCGACGCGACCGATCAGATATGCGAACACACCGAACGTAGCGCCGGCAATCGCAGCGAGTCCCGCCGCAAGTCCATCGAGCCCGTCTGTGAGGTTTACAGCGTTGGCGCTGCCACTCACCACGAGCGCGACGAACGGAACAAAGAACGGTGCCCATACCACGAGCCTGAGGTCTTTAAAGAAAGGCAGGCTGGTGTGGTTTGCGGGATAATCGCTGAGCGGGTACTTCCAAAGCAGAATACCGAGGAACACACCCAGGGCGAATTGACCCACGAGCTTGTAGCGCGCCACGAGACCCCGCGACTCCCGTCGGACGACCTTCAAGTAGTCATCCACAAATCCTAGCGCGCCCATGCCTGCGGTCAGGCCAAGGGCTATGAGGACGTACGCATCATCCAGACGCGTCCACAGTACCGTCGGTATGAGCACCGATGCCAGGATTATCAGCCCTCCCATCGTAGGCGTACCGGCCTTTTCCAGATGCGCATGCGGGCCATCCAGCCGAACCACCTGACCTATCCCTCGCCGGCGCAGCCAGTTCAGGATCGGTGGACCGGAGACAAAGGCGATGACCAGCGCTGTGACCATGGCCCCGCCGGCCCTGAACGTGATGTACTGGAACAGGTTGAATACGATGTGCCTGTCGGCCAGTGGAAACAGGAATTCGTATAGCAACTCGCCCCCTCGCTATCCTTCCGACCCGGACGCCTTGAGGCGCACCGGATTACCGAAATCGCCCTCGAACAACGGGATCGCGCGCTCGAACTTCATTCCGCGCGACGCCTTCAAGAGCACGGCCTCATCACCGTGCAGCCGGGCCGCGAGCCCGCGATAGGCATCCTCGAGATCGTCTTCCATGATCAGCGCTTCCCGCGGCCGCCCCTCCATTTGCCGGAACGCAGCGACGAACTCGCCGGTCACCGCGATGATCTCGATGCCCGCGGAAACCATCAGCTCCGCTACTTCGCCATGGAGCGCCTGCGATCGTTCGCCGAGCTCCAGCATCGTGCCTGCCAGCACGGCCCGGCGTCGCCCTGATGCCAGGGAATTCAGCGACTCGATGGCTGCCCCGAAGGAGGCCGGGTTCGCGTTGTAGCAGTCGACCAGCAGCAACAGCTCACCCAGGCGGCGCACTTCTCCCCGCATCGGCGGCAGCTTGACCCGGCGCAGCCGCCCGGCCGCGTCCCGGGGCTCGACGCCCAGCAACGCCGCCACACACGCCGCGAAGAGCCCGCCTCTGATGAGGTGCGTGCCGAAGCCGGCCAGCTCGAAGTCGACTTCTCTCCAGCTCCAGCTCACACCGTCCTCCGAGAGCGACCATCGCTCGGGCCGCTCATCCGCTTCTTCGCTGAGGCCGACGGCGCTCACATCCGGGCAGCGCTCGCGGGCCCCTCGAACCAGCTCCTCCGGCTCATCGGCGACGAGCACCCATCCCCCCGCCCGCAGCGTGTCGAGCAGCGCCAGCTTCTCGTCCAGAACACCCTGCAGATCACCCAGCCCCTCGAGGTGGCCTTCGCTGACCGAAGTGATCACCGCGTGATCGGCCTCCGCGATCTGGCCGAGCTGCTCGATCTCGCCGGGTTGATTGGACGCGAGCTCGAGAACCCAGACCCTCGAACCTTCGGGCGCCGCCAGTATCGACAGCGGCAGGCCTACCAGGTTGTTGAAGTTGCCGGGGCTGGCGTAGGCATCGGCTCCCAGCGCTGCCGCCGTCAGCTCGCGCGTCGTCGTCTTGCCGCTGGTCCCGGTGATCGCAACGACCATCGGACCGAGGGCGTCCCTGCGCTCCCGGGCCAGTGTGCCGAGAGCGCGAAGGGCATCGTCCACCACGAAGAGCTCGAAGTCCTTCGGGAGGCCTTCCGGGCGACGCTCCACCACCGCCCCAGCGGCACCGGCATCGGCGGCAGCCGTCACGAACTGCGTCCCGTCGAATCGCTCGCCGCGGAGCGCCACGAAGAGCTCGCCTGGCCCGAGAGTCCGAGTATCGGTGGAGACACCCGAGTAGGTGCGCGAACCGTACTCGCTCTCGGGGACACGGAGAGCATCCCGCACTCGCTCGCTGGTCCAGGAGAATCGTGACATCACGGCTCTCTTCGACGCTCCGAGAGGAGTTCCTTCACGATCAACGCTTCGTCAAACGGCCTTCGCTCAGAGCCGATGACCTGGTAGTCCTCATGACCTTTGCCTGCCAGCAAGACCGCATCGTCCGGCTTGGCCATCTCGAGCGCCCTCGCGATCGCCGCCCGTCGATCGACGTTCTCCTCGTAGGCCGCGTCGCCGAGGCCCGGCAGGATCTCGGCGATGATCGCCTCCGGTGGTTCGCTGCGCGGGTTGTCGGACGTCACGATCGCGTAGTCGGCGCCTTCTGCCACCGCCCTGCCCATCAGCGGCCGTTTCCCCCGATCGCGGTCACCGCCACAACCGAACACGACGATGAGCCGACCGCGCGTCAGTGGGCGAAGAGCAGCCAGAGCGCGACGCAGAGCGTCCGGCGTGTGCGCATAGTCGCGCACCACGAGCGGCCGGTCCGACAATATCTCGAGCCGGCCCGGAACGGGCGGAACCGTCGCCAGAGCGTCTGCGATCTCCTGCGGCTCGAAGCCGAAAGCGCCGGCGGTGGCGGCGGCGGCGAGTGCGTTGGAGACGTTGAACTCACCGGGAAGTGGCAAGGTCGCCGGTACCGGTCCTTCCGGAGTCACGAGAGTCCAGTGGGAGCCGGCCGGCCCTAGATCGATGTTACGCGCCATGTAGTCGCCCTCTGCTCGGAGTCCATAGCGGATCAGGCGTCCGCGTTTCGGTAAGGCGGACCAAGCCGGATCGTCCGCGTTCACCACGAGAGCGCCGTCCGCGTCGACCAATTCGGCCAAACGCAATTTCGTAGCACGGTACTCCTCGAGGTCGGCGTGGTAATCGAGGTGATCACGACTCAGGTTGGTGAAGACACCGATGTCGAACGTCACCCCGTCCACCCGACCCTGCGATAACGCATGGGAGGAGATCTCTGCTACGACGTACTCGACGCCGTCTTTTTTCAGTTTCGCCAGCCTGCGAGCGAACTCGATAGGTCCCGGTGTGGTGAGCCGCGTCTGTTCGCGCTCACCCGACGCGGCGATTACGCCGAGAGTCCCCAACGAGCCGCAGGAATACCGCCGCGAGAGTATGTGCCGGGCAAGATGAACCGTCGTCGTCTTGCCGTTCGTGCCGGTTACCCCGACCAGCCTGAGGCCGACAGCCGGATCGCCGAATACGACTTGCGCCGCAATAGCAGCGGCGCGGCGGGAGTCGGCGACTTTGATCTGAGGAAGATCGACCCCCGTCTCGGGAGTCTCGACCAGCGCTGCTACCGCTCCAGCCTCGGCTGCATCACTCAGGAACCGATGTCCATCATGGACATACCCACGAATCGCACAGTAGAGGTCCCCTGCCCTGACCTCCCGCGAATCATCGCTGACCCCCGTGACCGTAAGTCCGATACGGGGGCCAGACTCAGCTAATAGCCCACTGGATTGGAGACGTGCGAGGATATCGGCAATCGGAATCACCCCGAGCCTGATCCGTTTCAGGGCACGCCCGGAGGACCACGCCCGCTACCCACGAGAACCACTTGCTCGCCACGGCGTAACGCGGTCCCGACCGCTGGCTCCATCGACTCCACACGTCCACCTCCCCGCACTACAACACGCAAGCCCGCGGCGTGCAGCCGCTGCGCGGCCGCGCGTAGCGAGATACCCCTCACATCGGGCACCACGGTTGCCTCCGCAACGCTCACGCGATCACCATCCTCGTGAGCCCGCAGCAGCGGCGTGTCGAGAGCGAATACATATGGGCCACCGGCCGGCACCTGACCCGCTGGTACTCCCGCCTGTTCGTCCGGATACTCCGGCTCCCCCATCAGCGGCGGCGCCGACCAGTAGCTTCCCGCGAGAGCGGCCCGCACGGTGGTGCGCATGACCGGCGCTGCGGTCACACCTCCGTAGTACGGCCCGCTCGGTTCATCCAGCTTGACGAGAATGACAAGTTGTGGATCGTCCGCCGGGATGAGGCCGACGAACGACGACGTGTAGGACCGACCCGCGTAACCCAGCTCGCGATCGAACCGCCAAGCCGTCCCGGTCTTACCGGCAACGCTGAGACCGCGTACACTCGCACTACGGCCGGTTCCTTCGGTCACCACCTGAGTCAACACCTCGCGCATCGTTGCCGCCACTTCCTCCGGCACAACGCGGCGGATGACTTCCGGCTCTATCTCCCAGAGAGTCGTGCCGTCCGTCCCCCGCACCTCTCGCACGAGCTGCGGCCGCATCAACAGCCCACCGTTGGCGAGCACTCCATAGCCCATCAGCAGTTGCAGCGGAGTGACGGCGACCTCGTAGCCGATGGCCAGCGAGGCACGACTCTGCGCCGACCACTCCGATGGCCGCCGCAACAGCCCCGAGGACTCCGACGGATAGGTCAGACCCGTCGGCGTCCCGAATCCGAAGTTCCTCAGGTAGCTGAACTGCACGCTCTCCGGCAGTCGCTCCGCGAACTTCGCCATCCCAACGTTGCTCGAGATCGCCAGGGTCTCTCTCAACGTGATGATCCCGTGCGGACGCTCATCGTGTATCGTACGCCCGGCGGTTCGATACACACCGTTGCCCGTATCCACTTTGTCCGAGAGGTCCGCCAGGCCTTCGGCGAGTAGGGCTGCCGTGGTGAACGGCTTGAGCGTAGAGCCGGCCTCGTAAGGTTCGGTGGCCGCAGTCAGGTGTGGGATTCTGCCTACAAAGCCTTTGCGCTGACTGGCCGCAGCCAGCAACTCGCCGGTCCTCGGGTCGAGGATCAGCAAGTCGCCACCGGCCGCGTCCGACTCGTTGACCGCGTCCTCCAACACCAACTCGGCGAGAGCCTGCATCTCGGCATCGATGGTGAGGTGCAGATCGCTTCCCCGTGTCGCCTCGACCAGAGGCGTGATCAACCAGCGAGCCGATGCGCCGATAGCATCCCTTCGCTGTACTCCGAAGCCGGGCTGGCCGGTGAGCATCGAATTGTAGCTCAGCTCAAGGCCGCTCTGACCTCTGCCGCTCGCGTCCACTCGGCCGATGATCACCGCGGCAAGGTTGCCGCGCGGATAGAAACGATCCACAACCGGCTGTGGATAGAGGCCGGTGCGGATTCGCTCCTCGAGCAAGTCTCTCTGCAGCGCGGAGTACGTTCCCGGCAGCAGAATCCAGCGCCGGTTCCCCTCCGCGATCCGCCGCACCGTCTCGGGCCGGAGCTCGAGAACGCTGCGCACAACTTCCGCCGCCGCTTTCCTGTCCCGCAGCTCCAAGGGGGCAACGGCCAGACGGTAAGTCGTCCGGCTGACGGCAAGCTCGCGACCCTCGCGATCGTAGATCGTGCCGCGGGGTGCCGGCAGAGACACACGCTGCTCATGCTGCGAGATCGCAGCAGCCTGCCAGCTCTCACCCTCGATCACTTGAAGCTGGAACGTGCGCCCCAGGACCACGGCGACTCCGAGGAAGAAGGAGAGCTGCAACAGCCCGTGCCGCATCTGCCGGCGGCGCGCTTGCCTTGCCGCCGATCTCACAGTGAGCCTCCCGCCCCGTTCCACGCCTGGCCGCGGAGGTCCAGAATCACGAGCTCGTCGTCGCTCGGTACATGCAGCCCGAGCCGCCCCGCCGCCTTCACCACCCTGGGCCGGCTGCGCAGGAACTCGATCTCCTGCTCGAGCTCGCTCCTGCGTACCTCCGCGCCTTCGCGCCGGTCATTGATCTCGCTGATACGCTCCGCGATCACTCGTCCCCGGGCGCCCCTGTGGACCGCCACGAACATCCCTGCCAGCAGGAGCATGGCAGCGAACGCGGTGAGTATGCCCCTCAGCCTCATTCGCCCCGCTCCCAGGCCCGCAGACAGGCGCTGCGCGCGCGCGGGTTGCGCTCGACTTCCTTGGCCTCCGGGCGCACGAGCCCGTGAGTCAAGGCACGGCCCAGCGGCCGCCCACGGCATCGGCACACCGGAATGCCGGGAGGACAGATGCACTCGCGGCTCCACTCGCGAAAACCGCGTTTGACCAGCCGGTCTTCCAGAGAATGGTATGAGATGACGACCATCCGCCCGCCCGGGGCCAGCAGGTCGCGGAGCGCTGGAAGCGCGCGCGCCAGTGACTCGAGCTCGCGGTTGACCGCGATCCGAAGCGCCTGGAAGATCCTGGCCAAATCGGACGCCGCTGGCGGCCGGCCCCACACCACCTCCACCAACCTCACAAGATCGTTGCTCGTCCGGAGGGAAAAATGCTCCCGGTTCTCAACGATCTCGACCGCCAAGCGGCGTGCCCTTCGCTCTTCACCGTAGGTGCGGAAGATCTCAGTCAACTCGGCCACGGAGAGGCTCTCGAGCAACTCCGCCGCCGTGACACCGCGTCCCGACATCCGCATATCGAGCGGAGCGCCGGAGCGGAACGAGAACCCGCGTTGGGCGGTATCGATCTGGTGGGAGGACACCCCCAGGTCCAACAAAACTCCAGCCAATGCGCCCTCCCCCAGACCGAACAACTCACCTGCATCCGCGTAATCGCCGCGCTTGAACGAGACGCGGTCCCGATAGGAGGCCAGCCGTTCGCTCGCCCGGCTCAGCGATTCCGCATCCTTGTCAATAGCGAGCAGGCGGACTTCGCTCCCCGCTCGCAGTATCGCCTCTGCGTGCCCACCGCCCCCAACGGTTCCGTCCAGGTAAACACCACCACGCTGTGGGGCGAGAATCCGCACCACCTCATCGAGCATCACCGGCTCATGGAAGTAGCTCACGCTCGAGTATGACTTGCGGTGGGTAACTGGCACGCCGTGGCGTGGCGAGGCGATCCCATGTCGTCGACCGAGAATAAGGACGGCGGACAGACGGCTGTGCCCTACCCCTAGGCACCAAATAGCCCTCCCCCTGCCACCTGCCCACCGCCCCGATTGAAAGATCCGGCGGGTGACGACCGATGCCCTCGCGACCCGGGCTCCCTGTATCCCCCTCGATCCGCCCATCACGTCACCTCGATCGTCCCCGCCGAGCTCACAGACTCACACAAGTATCTGACGCACGAACTGCTCGAATCCTGGTTTCGCCTCCCGAGTGGTTCCCTCGAACAAATCGGGGTTCCAGATCTCGATCTTCTCGAGCACCCCCACTATCAGGGCTTCCCCTTCGAGCCGCGCCGCACGAAGCAGCCGCTCCGGTATCAAGATTCTGCCCTGCTTGTCTGGAACCACTTCTACTGCGTTGGCCGTCAGGCTGAGCACCAGGCTGCGCGCCTCAGGTTGGCGGCGCATCAGCTCGCCCAGCCGCTCCTCGACCCCCGCCCAAGCCTGCGCCGGGTACAGAAAGAGCGCAGACTCGTCGCCTTGGATCAGGACGAACCCCTCGCTGCCAGCACTGCGTCGAAACGACGCCGGCAACGCGAGTCGACCCTTCTCGTCCAGTTGATGGCGATAACTCCCCAAGAAGCCGGTCAAGCAACCTCCCCCGGCAGATCACTTAGTCCCGGTTGGCGGGGTTTTCCGGGCGATGCAGAGGGTGGGCATGGGACTACTGCCCCACTTCTCCCCACTCCGCCCCCCATAGTAGCGATGTTACCCCACTACGTCAAGGATTTCCTCCACCTTGCCCTACTTCGCTTCCCACAACCTCCCCCACACCCCCGCCCCGCCGGCTTCCGGCCACAAAAAAAGCCCGGGCCGAAGCCCGGGCTTTAGCTCGAAAGACAGTCTATCGTAACGTCATCCGCGCTGAAGCTGCTTGATCCGCGCCTCGATGTTCAGCAGCCACTTACTGCTGGCATCCGCGAGCTGCGGCACTTCTTTCCTGACATTGCCGGCTCTCTGGAAGTGCTGTTCGGCAGCAGCGAACGCGCGCCCGGCGCGCTGCAGCTGGCTCACACTTGCCCCCTCGGGCGTCGCCAGCCGCTCACCGAGCTGGTAGTAGGTATAGCCCCACCAAAACTCGACGTCCTGCTTCTTGTCGGCGGGCGCGAAGCGCGCCGCGTCCTCGAAGTACGCCACGGCCTCTGAGTAGTTCTTGTCGCTGCGCGCCGTGTGGGCCTGGCTGTAGAAGAGGCGGTACACATCCTCCCGCGTGGAGCTGCCCGACTCGATAGCCAGGTTAAAATCGGCGACGCCGCCGGCTTTGTCGTCGTTCTCCAACTTGAACTGACCGCGCTTGAGATAGGCGTTGGGATAGGAGGAGTCGAGCTCCACGACCCTGTCCATGGCGGCGCTGGCATCGCCATATCTCCCCGCCCGGCCGAGGGCATCGGCGTAAAGCGACCAGAGTCGCGGGCTGTCGGAATGCGACTCGAGCGCGAGCTCGGCGAAGGCGAGCGCCTCGTCGGTCCTGTCCGCCAG
Source organism: Gemmatimonadota bacterium (assembly GCA_036475815.1). GTDB lineage: Bacteria > Gemmatimonadota > Gemmatimonadetes > Palauibacterales > KS3-K002 > JBDHGH01. Next base: position 1,477 of record JAZGAL010000023.1, on the reverse strand, counting down.
GGTGTAGGCGGCGAGAGCGTTCTCGATGATCTTCAGATCGGTCTCCTCGCCCTTGAGCGCGAGGACTTTCTCGTACGCTTCCAGCGCCACGTCGACGTAAGAGGAATCCTCGGACGAGTAGCGCAGGGCGTAGTCGCCCAGGAACTGCAGCAGATCCACATCCTCTTCGGCGTATTCCAGGCCATCTTCGATGATGTCTATGGCTTCCGCCATCAAGCCGGCCTGCGCCATGTCGTAGGCGACCGTGAGGCGAACCGGAACGTTCGCCGGGTCGAGCTCCAGGTAGTCCCTATAGAGCTGGCTGGCCTTCTCGGCCTCACCCGTCTGCGAGTAGATATAGGCGGCGTTCTGCAGCGCCTCGCGGTAACCCGGATCCTGCTCGATCACCTTCTCGAAGTAGACGACCGCGGAGTCCGCCCAGCCATTCGTGCCACCCGCCTCGCTGTCGCTCTCGAAGAGCTGGCGAAACGCCATCCCCTTGTTGAACAGCGCATGCACGCTGTTCGCGTTGATCTCGAGAGCCTCGTTGCAGTTGCGCAGCGCGTTCTCAGGCTGCTGGCTGCCCACGTAATCCTCGCAGAACTGTCGCGCCCTGACGAAGCGCACCTGCTCCTGGAAGGCGGTCAGGGACGCCCGGGCTACCTCCTGCACCGACTCATCGCTCTTGTCCCTGATCGTAATCTCCGGCACCTTGACCTGTTCGCCGGACCTTACCTCGATGAAGCTCGCATCGACCTCATAGATGGCGCCGGCGGATTTCACCGTTCCCCAGTACACGACCTGAGCGCCCATCAGGTTGGCAAGCTGCCTGGCCTTGATCGCGTTGAGATCTTCCTTCTTGATATCGTAGCGCTTCAAGGCACGCGAGAATTCCCTCTCTGATATCGGCGCGTGCGTAACGAATTCCTCGAGGTCCTTGCTGATCGCTTTGGCGACTTTCTGGCCGAACTTCTTGTCCAGCGCACTGGACTCGAGGGGAACCACGAGCACGCGAAAACGCCCGCCCGGCTCTTGCGGCACAACGGCGGCACTCGACAGGGAGGCCGTTGTCACGGCCAGGGCTACAGCCGCCAGGGCCCCCAATCCTACCCTTCTGGAACCGGTGATTCCGAACTTCATGAGCCATCTCTCACGCTTGATGTTGCTCAATGCGGGCCTCCACCCGCGCCAACTCCTATCATCCGCCATCCCTGGCCGCGAGGCCGGGGAGAGACACTTTCTCGCGTCTATGGGCGCGCCTGGACTCGAACCAGGGGCCTCTGCCTTGTAAGGGCAGCGCTCTCGCCAACTGAGCTACGCGCCCGAATTGCAAGCATCAGGCCAACCCGCCCGTGGCCGAGCCGCTCGACGGCCCGTCCGCCCCTTCCGCTTAGAGGATGATCCCCAGCGGGATCAGGACGACGTATGCGGCCACCAGCAGAACCGGCGCGATCACCGTCGAAAGCACAGGCGAACTGCTGCCCAGAGCCATATAGCC
>JAZGAL010000022.1:0-2109 GCA_036475815.1 Gemmatimonadota bacterium | reverse complement strand
GGTCGGCCACGACTCCATGCTTCGCACAAGCTTTGCGATGCTTCGCAAGACGCTGCGATCCGGATCCGCGCGCGCCATCTTCGTAGCCGATCATGTGCCAGTCGCTGACCAGGCACTCGGCCTTGTTCATGGAAGCACAGCCAGAGAGCGCCAGACCACAAATCCCAACAAGCACAACCCTATACATATTCACCCGACACGCCTCCCTCTGAGGAGAGCTACGGCATTCCGGCGCCATTTTTGGAGTCAGTGAGGGAGTCACGATAGCGTCAGGGGCGAGTCTGGCGGAAACGTGACACGCTGGTCACCCCTGGCCTTCCTCAGGCCGACTGAGCCCGTGCGGCGAGTGGGGAATTCACAGCTCCAACGTGCCAGCTAAGTACCTGATTTCTTTGACTTACAGGGTGTGCGGCCGGGGGTTCGCGAAGCGCTCGCAAGTGCTCCGGCAGCAGAGCTTCCTCGCGGCCGTACGTGCATGTAGAATCGCCGAGCCGACTGGCGCGACACGCCCATTCCCGCCGAGCGGACAACCCACTTGAAACGGAGAGTCCAATGGACCAGAGCAGCTCCAGGATCGAAACCACGACAACCGCGACGCTCGCGGGTGCCGCGCAGGCAGCGGCGTCGGGTGATGCGGCGGCAGGCGCCTTCGCCGAGCTAGCCGCTACGCTGGCCGAGATCGAGGCGGGGTACATCGGTCCCGATCGTCGCATGCACACGCCCCAGGATCGGGCCACTGGCCGTTACCTCGTTGCGAATGCGCTTCAGCACGGCTTCCAGTTCTGGTTCGAGGCGGATCCCAAGCGCCCGGTGTTCCATCGCTGGCTGAGTCAGACGAAGAAACTTCTCGGCGACAACCCCGACGCCATCTACTACGGCGCCATCACCGATCCCGCGGGCACCTACCGCATCCGCGGCAACATCCAGGGCGCCGCTTACACTTCCTTCTGCGTTGAGACCGGGGCCCAGGAAGGCCATCTCTCGAAGGGTGTAATTTCGACCCTGAACGACAGGGAGTTCGATGTTGCCCCGGACGGCAGCTTCGAGATCATCGCGAGCCCCGAGCCCCAGCCTCGTAACTGGCTGCGGCTCGAGCCTGGGGCCGGCAGTATCACCACCCGTCACTACTGGGAGTGGGAGCGCAGCGCCGCGGCAGACCCGACGCTCCACGTGCCCCTCTGGATCGAACCGATCGAGAATCCGGGCCCGGCGGCGCCGATGGACGACGCGGCGGTGGCCGCGGGAATCCAGCGGGTGATCAACTTCGTGCGCGGCGCGACAATCGATTTCCCGGACCTGCCGCCCGAGGTGATGCCTGCGTGGGTTTCCCGGGAGGTCAACCGCTTCTCCGGGTCCGAACCCGGCGAGAGCAACACCGAGATCGGCTACGCGGCGAAGGACATTGACTACCGCCAGACGATCTACGAGCTCGATGCCGACCAGGCGCTCGTCATGCGCGGTCGATTCCCGCGCTGCCGCTTCGCAAACGTGGTGCTGTGGAACCATCGCTTGCAGACACCCCCGTACCGGTACCGGCAGGTGTCGCTGAACCGCCGCCAGGTCCGCTACGAGCAGGACGGCAGCTTCAAGATCGTGGTGGCCCATCGCGACCCGGGCGTGCCAAACTGGATCGACCCGGCCGGGGTGCGGTCCGGGATGATCTTCTGGCGCTTCCTGCTACCCGAGGAGGAGGTTCCGCCGATCGAGGCCGAAGTCGTCAACGTCGGCACGCTCGGCTAGCCGACACCGCCAGCGCGCCGAGCAGCCGCCGGAACCACTTCACGGATCGTCAGCTGATGTCGCCGATCAAGAATCTGTCCGCGTACTACACCCGCCCCGACTGGGTGCGCCGCATCAATGCCATGGGCGATTCGGTGGGGGGCGCCGAGAAGTTGATCCCGCTCGAGGCCGATGTGCTCGTGCGTACAGCGATCGATTCGACCGGCGGGCTTACCGACTTCGGTGATTTCGACGGAGACTGGCACGCGCGCTTCACATCGCTCATCACTGAGCTCGAGGCGACCGGCAAGCTGCATACGCTGGGCCGCTTGATGACGCGACAGGAGTTGCTGCGCGGCCTGCGCACGCGGCTACTCCTCACCCACGCGC
>JAZGAL010000021.1:0-49446 GCA_036475815.1 Gemmatimonadota bacterium | reverse complement strand
GCTCGATCTCAGCGCCCTGGAACAGATTGTGGAAGAGGCCCAGGTCCGAGGCATCGCCTGGGCGATGGTCTACGCCAGCGCACATTGGTTCGACGGGCGTCGCACCATGCGCGAAGCACTGACCGGTCTGATGGAGGAGCTGCGGCGCAGAGGACTCAAGACGATCGACGAGCGACAGCCGGGAGACCTCGCAACGTTCCGCATCTACGAGCTGGCGGCCGCATTGGCAAGGCTGCGCACGCTACGCGTGCATGAGAAGCAGGAATCTACCACGCTCTCCTAGTTCTCACCCTCAGTCCGCTCGCCCGACGGTTTTTCCGGCTCATCCTTGGGCACGATCAAACGGCTGGCATCCAAGCGTCGCGCCGGGCGCTCCATGCGGAAGAAGACGCGGTTGATCCACGTGGCATGTAGGCGATCGGCGGCACGCCACGGCCGGCTCTGCGCGGGACGCTTGAGCCCCGGCGTCCCGATTCCAATCCAGATACCCAGGCCGAACGCCACGGCAGCGCCGATTATCTTGGCAATCAGTACGGGATCATCCATGGTCAGCACTCACTACGAACCTACGCGCTCCGGTTCCACCGTCCAGATGCCACGCCCGAATTTCGCACGCGGCGGCTGCTCAACGAATCGGGATCGTCTCGTCGAAGATCGTAAAGGAGCTCTCGCTCGCCCGACGCCGGGCAGTGGAGATCAGCGCTCGCGAGGTGTCACTCAGGGCGGTGGGGGCGGCGGCCAGCATCCCGTCGAAGACCTCCTCGTAGAACGCATCTGGATACACGACCACCCTGCCGCGAGCGAAGCGAGCGCCGGACGCTCCGACAGACGCCACAACGGTCAGGCTGCTGTCCGGTGATAGACGGGTGTCGGATACCTCGACCCAAACGCCGCCCCGGCTCTCCACGATGCGCCTGATAGCTGTCTCGACACCCGCGCCATCGATCACCCGGCCGTCGCCATCGAGCAGCTCGATGCGGACCCAGACCTCGGGAGTCACATAGGTCGGGAATCGATGCCCCGTCCCGCTGTTCGTGATGCGGAGGACCACCGCATCGCCGCCGGCCGCGGAGCGGGCCGGCGCGGCCCACTCGATCGTGACGCCATCGCTCACCATCGTCGAGTCGTGCACGCCCCGCCACAGATGGCGGCGATCCGGCATATGGCAGCCCTGGCAGCCAACGCCCTCCTCCGCATAACGGCTCAGCGACCACTCCCTGTACGTGTTCTGGAGCGACTTGCCGTTAGGCGCGGGGAACTCGAATTGGTGGCAGCCGGAGCAAAACCGTGAGTCCTCGAAGAAAGGCGTGCGCTTCACACCGCCGTGCGGCGAGCCCGGCGGCGATGCGGAGAGCGACCCATCACGACGCGGCGGACCATAGCGCTGCCAGCCGCGCACGTGGCAGGCCGGGCACACAAGTCCATTATTCCGAAGCGTCGGGTCAAACAGGGGGTTGGGAACCAGTGTACCTGCAACCTCAGGCACCTGGGCCGATTGCTCGGACAGCGGCGCATGACAGACCAGGCACTCACGTACGCTCTCGTACCAGTTCTCCTCCCAGTTCACCAACTGACCGGATAGTCCCGGAGAATAGGCGCCCGCATGCACGCTGGTCTGCCAGTCCGCGTACTGCTGAGCGTGGCAGGTCCCGCACGTCGCCGGCTCCAGCGATGCTTCCAGCGGCGAGAAGCTCTGCGGCGCGGCACCCTGCAGCGGTATCGGCCGCAGCCAGTACCCATCCAAGAAGTCGTCCGCATCGCTGAAGACGCGCAGCTCCGCAGGCAAAGAGGCGACGTCGACGCCCGCCCCGGCCCGGGACCTCGAGTCGGAACACGAGGCCAGGGCCGCAAGTACGGCAACCACCACAACAGCGGGCCCGGCCGTTACCGACCGGGCCCAGCTCGTTCCTGCTCTTGCGGGTGCTCTCAAGACCGCACCTCACTGCGACGGGTGTCGCTAGTTACCACCCTTCCCCTTGCAAGGGTTGCACGGATTCATGCCCTTGCATGGGTTGCAGGGGTTCATGCCCATGCACGGATTGCACGGGTTCATCCCCGCATACCCACTCTGAATGGAGGTAACATACTCGGAGAGAGCCGCAAGCTCCACCGAGTTCCAATCGAGAGGCTCGTTCTGCATCGGGATGACCATGCAGAGCTGAACCATCTCCGCCGCGTTGACCTTGTCCAGGCCGGCACGCTCCTTCGCCATCGCAACAGTGTGCGGATACGGGTCGGCGAAGGTCTTGTTCATCATGGCGTACTTGTTGACATGGCACGTCGAGCACGATGTCGTGCCAGCGCCGCTCAGCGACTTGTCGTTCCAGAGCTTCTCGCCCATAGCGACCAGCTCTGTCTCGCTGTGCCCCCCACTGCTCAGCTTGTTATACCCCTGACGGATCTTGGATCCATCGATCTTCCCCATCGCCGCCGCACACGGGTTGCACGGGTTCGCCGCACAAGGATTACAGGGGTTCTGGGCTGCGCAGGGATTCATCGCCGCACAAGGATTACAGACGTTCTTCGCCGCGCATGGGTTGCACGGGTTGGCGGCCGCCGACTGACCGCCCTGCTCGCCGCCGCTGCTACAGGCGCTGAGCAGGAACACGGAGGCGGCAAGAAGCCACCCGCTGCGTCGCGATTCCAGCATTACTACCTCCTTCTGGGTGGTTAGGGACCGGGAAACGTATCGTACACTACAAACAGCTCGAGCCCCTTTACTGCCCGCCGGTCAACAGCCCAGCACGGCGGCTATGCTGACGGGCACGGGCTTCGCCAGAGTCTTATGGACGATCCAGCTTTGTAGCCATTAACGGATTGCGGCCCGGGTCGGTTCCCGGGGGCCTCAATCGCCGAAGTAGTGGCAGGTGGCGGCGCAGGTCTCAGCCACGGAAACCCGCTGGAGGCCTTGCAGCCGGTCCTTCAGCCGGTCCCAGAGCCAAGCGCAGAGGATCTCGCTGGTAGCGTTTTCGAGGCCGGGGATGTCGTTGAGTGTGCGGTGGTCCAGCTCGGCGATAAGCGGCTTCACCTGCTCGTCGATGGCTCCGTAGTCGATGAGCCAGCCGGTCTGCGGATCCACCTCGCCGTGGACGGCCACTTCGATCTCGTAGGAATGACCATGGAGGCGGCGGCACTTGTGCCCGTCCGGCGCCCGCGGAAGGTGGTGGGCGGCGGAAAAGTGGTACTTGCGAGAGAGCTCGACCCGCATGTCAGACTCCGGAGGCATACGGGCTCCAGATATGCTTGTGGAGCTGCGTTTGCAGTCGCGCGGGCAGGTTATCTTTCATCATCCACCCGGCGAGATCCTTAAGCTCGAGCTCGCCCCAGACGGGGGCCAGGAGCAGCCTGCGCCCGGCGAGCTTCCGCTCAGCGATCACGGCGAGCGCCCAGTCGTAGTCGGCCCGGTCCCGGACCACGAATTTGATCTCATCTTCGTGCCCCAGCCTCTCGAGGTTGTCCCAAAGGTTACTGTCCACCTCTCCCGACCCCGGGCACTTGATGTCCATGATCTTGATAACCTCGGCAGGCAGGACGCCGATATCGATGCTGCCGCTCGTCTCGCACAAAACGGTGTAATCACGCGCCAGGAGTAACTCGGCAAGTCGCCCGACGTCCTTCTGGAGCAGCGGCTCCCCACCGGTCAGCTCCACCAGCTTGCAGTCCCGCCCGATGCGCTCGACTTCAGTGACGATCTCCTCCACCAGCATGTCACGGCCGCCGTAGAACGCGTAGTCCGTGTCACACCAGACGCAGCGCAAGTTGCACCCGGTGGTGCGCACGAACACGCAAGCGAACCCCGCCCAGCTCGACTCGCCCTGGATGGAAAGGAAGATCTCCGTGATTCTCATGACTTCTGTGAAGCCGGTTCAGCGCAGCTTTCCTTGCGACCCTTCTTCGGCGCGTACTGCTCGAGGATCTCGACGAGCTCCTCGCCCTCGACGACTTCCTTCTCGAGCAAGCGCTCGGCAACGGCATCGAGAGCTCTCCGCTCATTCGTTAATAGATCGTGCGCACGAGCGTGTGCCTCGTCGACTATGCGGCGCACCTCCCGGTCAATCTCTTGCCGCGTCTCCTCGCTGAGCTGCGCCTGCTCGAGGTCCATCGGCTGCCGGAGACCCAGCATGCCGCGGGCGCGGTTCTCATAAGCGATCGGGCCCAGCGACTCGCTCATGCCATATTCTACGACCATGCTGCGCGCGATATCGGTGACGCGGCCGAGGTCGTTCTGGGCGCCTGTCGAGATCTCGCCGAAGACGATCTCCTCAGCGACGCGGCCGCCCAGCAACACGGCAACCCGGTCCTCTAGCTCGGCCTGGGTCAGCAGGTAGCGGTCTTCCGTCGGAAGTTGCTGAGTGTAACCCAGCGCCCCGATGCCGCGCGGGATGATCGAGATCTTGTGGACCCGGTCCGCATGCTCCACACATTGCGCGACAATGGCGTGCCCGGCCTCGTGGAAAGCGACGATCCGTTTCTCGTCCTCGTTGATGAGTCGGTTCTTTTTCTCGAGACCCGCTACGATGCGGTCGATCGCCCGGTCGATGTCTTCCATGCTGACCGCGTCACCGCCGCGGCGCGCGGCGAGCAGCGCTGCCTCGTTGAGCAAATTGGCCAGATCGGCGCCGACGAACCCGGGCGTACGCCGCGCCACCACTTCCAGATCCACATCCGCAGCCAGCTTGATACCCCGGGCGTGCACCTCGAGAATCTCCAGGCGGCCGTTCTTGTCGGGTCGGTCCACCAGAACGTGCCGGTCGAAGCGGCCGGCCCGGAGCAAGGCAGGATCCAGCAACTCCGGCCGGTTCGTGGCGGCCATGATGATGACGCCGACGGTCGGATCGAAACCGTCCATCTCGACCAGCAGCTGGTTGAGCGTCTGCTCCCGCTCATCGTGGCCGCCCACGGGACCTCCAATTCCGCGCGCCTTGGCCAGCGCATCCAGCTCATCGATGAAGATGATGCAGGGCGCCTTCTCCTTCGCCTGGGCGAAGAGGTCCCGTACCCGGGCCGCACCGACCCCGACAAACATCTCGACGAACTCCGAGCCCGACAGATTGAAGAACGGCACCCCCGCCTCGCCGGCCACCGCACGCGCCAGCAGCGTCTTGCCGGTCCCCGGCGGACCCACCAGCAGGATGCCCTTGGGAATCTTCGCGCCCAGTCGCGTGAACTTCTGGGGCGTCTTCAGGAAATCGACGACCTCCTGAAGCTCCTCCTCCGCCTCATCTTCACCGGCCACGTCCGCGAAGCTGACGCCGGTGTCACCCTCGGCCTGGAGCCGCGCCTGGGACTTCCCGAACGTCATCACGCCCTGGGCCGGGCCCATCCGGCGCAGCAAGAACATCCAGAGCAGGAGCAGGAAGCCGAATGGGATGATCAGGTTGAGCAGCCAACCCATTCCATTCGAGACGGCGCCCTCGTATTCGACACCGTGCTCTTCCGCCAGGTCCACGAGGCCGGGGTCCTCGACCTTCACGGCGATCCAGCTCTCGGGCGCCCCGGCCGCCTTCCTCCCCTCCGTCGGCTCCGCCACGATCCTGCGCTCGCCTATCGTCAGCTTCGCCACCTCACCCGCGGCGATTCTCTCCTTCAGCTCGCTGTAGCTGATCTCCTGGCCCGACCGATTGGAGGAGACCAGATAGTTGAGGCCGAAAAGCAGAAGTACGGCCACAATAGCCAGAAGCGGCAAGAGCCGCTGCCGGCCCATCGGGCTCGCGGGCCCGGGACGCCGGGGCTCTCCCGTCTGTCGCTCTTTCTTGTTCACTTTCCCGGCCATGCCTCGGTTAGACTCCTCACACCACCTGTTATCAACCGGCGCTACCCCAGAAGAGATCCCGCTTCCGGGCGTAGGTCATCTCTAAACTGCCCCATGTACAGCCGCGCGTACAGCCCTTCCAGTTCGAGCAACTCGGCGTGGGTTCCGACCTCCACTATCCGCCCCCCGTCCAGCACCAGCACCCGATCGGCGCGCTGAACCGTGCTCAGGCGATGGGCGATGATGAGCGTGGTCCTGCCCTCCATCAGCTGCTCGAACGCCGCCTCCACCAGACGTTCACTCTCGGTATCCAGGCTGCTGGTCGCTTCGTCGAGTATCAGGATGCGGGGATCCTTCAGGAGCACCCGGGCGATGGCGATGCGCTGGCGCTGGCCCACCGAAAGCTTCACACCCCGCTCGCCAACCAGCGACTCGTATTCGTCCGGCAAGCGTTCGATGAATTCCGCCGCGTGAGCGGCCCGGGCCACGGCTTCGATCTCTTCGGACGTCGCGCCGTCGCGCCCGTAACTGATGTTCTCGCGGACCGTGGTCCCGAACAGCATCGGCTCCTGCGGCACGATGCCCACGGCGAATCTGAGATCCGCGAGCCGGAGTTCACGCAAGTCCGTCCCGTCCAGTCTGACGGCACCGCGCGTGGGGTCCCAGAACCGAGGGAGCAGCCCGGCCAACGTCGACTTCCCGGCCCCGCTTGGCCCGACGAGCGCCACGATTTCACCGGGCATGATCTCGAGAGCGATCTCCCGGAGCACCCATGGCAGGTCAGACCCATAACGGAACCAGACATCGTCGAAGTTGAGCGTCCAGCCTCTCCCCGGCGCCAGCGTGCGCGGCTGAAGAGGGTCCGCCACGGTCGGCTTCTGGTCCAGCAGCTCGAACACCCTTTCCGCCGAGCCCTGCGCCTCCTGGTAGCCGCCCCACAGCGAGGCGAGCGACGTGATCGCCGCCGCCACCATCACCGCGTACAACATGAAGGAAACGAGCTGGCCTCCCGTGATCTCGCCCGTCAGCACCAGGCGCCCGCCCTGCCAGAGCACGGCGACGATGCCGCCGAACGTTACCACTGTGATCACACCGAAGAAGACGCCCCGGGTCAACGCCCGCTGCAACGCGGCACGGAGCGCCGAGTCGATACGCTCGGCATAACGCCCGATCTCGGTCGGCTCGCGCACGAAGCTCTGCACCGTGCGGATCTGCACGATCGATTCCTCGGCCACCGTGTTCGCGTGCGCGATCTCGTCCTGAACCTCGGTGCTCACGCGACGCAGCCGCCTGCCGAAAGTCACCCCCAGAAGAACAACCGCCGGGATGACGGCCAAAGTCGTGAACGTGAGCTGACGGTGCATCAGGGTGAGGAGGACGAGCGATCCGATCAGGTAGAGCAACTGGCGCAGCAGCTCAGATATCTGATAACTCAGCACGCTTTGCAGTCTCACAACGTCGGAGGTCAGCCGGCTCGTCAGCTCGCCTGTCGTTCGTTCCGTGAAGAAATCGGGAGACAGCGTCAGCAGGTGCGTGAACAGATCCTGCCTGAGTCCCGCGATGATCCGTTCACCGGTGGCTCCCAGCAGGTACACCTGGAAGAAGTTGAACAGGCCCTGGACCGAGAAGAGCACCAGTAGCAGCAGCGCGATCCGATTCAACAGCGTCCGATCCATGTCGACGAACGCCGCATCCATCAGCCGCTGCACGATGAGCGGGAACGCCAGTCCGATGCTGCCGCTCAGCAACAGAAAAACGGTCGCGGTTGCCAGCACCCAGCGGTGGGGGTAGAGCCGCGGCCCCAGTCGCCGGAACACGAACACCGGAACCTGTATCGGCGGTACGCGCAGCTTCGTGCGCCTTCGATCCTGAGCCATGGTAGTCACATAATAATAATGTAGACCCGAGAGCGGCCGTTGTCTCGGGCAGCCCCAGACCCATCGCTTCCGAGCCGGCCCGCTGCCATATTGCGGTGCCCCGGCCGTCTAAGCATCGAGAAACCGGGAGTCAGCATGCCCGATCGGGACCAGCGTGATTCGATGACGACGAAGATCCTCAACCGATTCGCCTGGTTGGTCTTCATCACTGCGGCTTTCACCTACGCTCTCATCGTCTTCGGCGGGGTGGTGAGGATCACCGGCTCCGGGATGGGCTGCGGCGACGACTGGCCGCTCTGCAACGGCCAGCTCATTCCCCCGATGGACTTCGAGACCCTGATCGAGTACAGCCACCGGCTGGCGGCGGCCCTCGTGAGCATCATGGTCTTCGTTGTCGCCGCGTACGCGATCCGGCATCGCAAGGTCTCCGGTTTCGCCGCTCGCCGGGTCGTCGGTCTGGCGATCGCTTCCGCGGTCCTTCTCGTTATCCAGGTCCTGGTGGGAGCGATAACAGTCTGGTTGGAGCTCCCCACAAGCACAGTCGTGCTGCACCTGGGGCTGGCCTTGACCCTGCTGGCGACACTGCTCGTCGCCGGCCTCCGGGCCCGTGTAGAGGCGAGTCCCGAGGCGCAAGAGCGGACCGGCGCCGCCTACAAACGCTGGGCGCTGGCCGCGGCGGCCCTGGGCTTCGTCGTCCTTCTGTTCGGCGCTCTGGTGGCGAACACGGGCGCAGCCCCGCTCTGCCAGGGCTTTCCGCTCTGCAACGGCCGGCTGTTCCCGCAGGGCGGCGGCCTCGTTCACCTTCACTGGACCCACCGCCTGTTGGCCTACGCCGAGCTCGTTGTGATCGTGACCGCCGTCATCGCAACGCTGCGCCACAAAGCTCCGGCCGCGGTCTCGCGCTGGGCCATCGTCGCGCTCGGGCTCCTCATCGGACAGATCTGGGTCGCGGCGGAGCTGGTCGCCCGTCAGCTTCCACCCAACCTGCGCGGCCTGCACCTGGCCGTCGGCGTCGCGCTTTGGGCGGCGCTGGTGGTCTGGGCGGCCCTCGCCCAGCGTGAGGTTCCAGACAGCCTGCCCGGGTCGGCCGGTTAGGAACGGCTGGCGCCGACTGCTCTCCAGCTATTGGCCCCGCGCTTCTAGACGGGCCGATAGATCTGGTAGAGCATCAGGTAGACCAGGATCCCTGTCACGGAGACGTACAGCCAGACCGGGAACGTGACGCGCGCGATGCGGCGGTGGCGGGTGAAGTCCTGGCGGAGCGCACGATACAGGGTCACGATGACCAGCGGGACGATGACCACGGCCAGGATCGTGTGAGAGATGAGGATGGTGAAGTAGACGGGCCGCACCCAACCCTGGCCCGTGAAATAGGTCGTCCCAACGTGGTAGTGGTAGTAGAGGTACGAGACGAGGAAGAGGGTCGAGACACCCAGCGCCGACAGCATCAGTCCTCGGTGCAGCTTCGTCCGACCCCGACGGATCGCCAGGTAGCCAGCGACCAGCAGCACGGCGCTGGTGCCGTTCAGCGTGGCGTTGACCGCGGGAAGATCGCCGAGCGAGATCAACCTACCGGCTCATGTCCGCCCTCCTGTGCTCACTCGCCCAGGAAGCGCTTCAGGTTCTTGAGGTAAAGGATCAGGACCACCGTGGCAAAGCCGAAACCGACGGCGGCTGCGCCCGCCCAAAAGTCGCCCGTCCCCGAATAGGCCCAACCGGACCACACAGCGAAGCCGAGCGTGAAGACGATCGCTGCGGAGATCAGGACCTTGTGAAAGTTGACCATTCGACTACCTCACACCTTGTCCACGACCATCAGCACCAGCAGGACCGGCAGGTAGAGCACCGAGCCGAGGAAGAGGCGTCGCGCCTGAACGCCGGTGCGTGTGAACGCCAGCGCCAGCGCCAGTCCAAGAAAGGCCAGCCCCAGCGTCAACGCTCCGAAGAAGTAGAGTGCGCCCGTCAGGCCCAAGACCGAGGTGAGCAGGCTCACCACCAGCAGGGCGAGCGTGTAGAGGACGATCTGCCGCGCGGTCCGCACCCCTTCGGAATCGACCACCGGCAGCATCGGGAAACCGGCACGCGCGTAGTCGAGCCGGTACAGCCAGGCAATGGCGAAGAAGTGTGGCATCTGCCACAGGAAGACGATGCCGAACAGCACCCAGGCCAGCGTGTCGAGGCTTCCCGTGACCGCGGCCCATCCCATCAGCGGCGGGATCGCTCCGGGAATCGCACCCACCGCCGTGCACCACCAGGTCCGCCGCTTCAGCGGCGTGTAGGCGAAGATGTAGATCAGCAGCGACGCTGCGCCGAGGCACGCGGTAAGCAGATTAACCAGGGTTGCCAGGTACAGCGTCCCGGCAACCGAGATCCCGACCGAGAAGACCAGCGCCGTGGACGATCTGAGCCGTCCCGAGGGAAGCGGGCGGCCGCGGGTGCGTTTCATCACGGCGTCCACGCCCCGTTCCGCCCACTGGTTGAGCGCGTTGGTGCCGGCCGCCAGCAGCCCGGTGCCAACGAGGGCATGGAGCAGCAGAGCCAGGTCGAACGAACCGCTCGAGCCGAGATAGAACCCCACCGCCGTGGTGATGAGCACCAGACGGGTGATGCCGGGCTTGGTCAGCTCGTACAGATCGGCGGCGACGGTCTTACTGCGCATATTCAAGCAGGACCACGACTACCAGGATGATTGCCAGCGGGAGCGGCGCCGTGGCCAGTAGTATCAGCCTCAGTCTCTCGAATCTAAGGTGCATGTAGTACATGGCTACCAGCGTCGCTTTCCAGAGCGCCAGCGCCAGCAGGACCAGAATCAGGACGTTCCGCGGCAGTGTGCTCATGTAAGCCACACCCACTTCGACCACAGTCAGGACGAAGAGCAGAAACCAGATGAAATAGTAGTTCGGCTTCTTCTTTTCGGCGCTCTCCATCAGGTTACCCTCCGTGCTGTTCATCGACCTCCACACCTCCTCAGATCAGGTAGACGATCGTGAAGAGGATGATCCACACGAGGTCGACGAAGTGCCAGTAGAGCCCGACCACCTCCACACCGCCGTGATTCTCCTTGCTATAGCCACCACGGAACGCTTTCACCGTCACCCAGCTGATGCACAGCACGCCGATCGTTACGTGTAGGCCGTGGAAACCGGTCATGGTATAGAACGTCGAGCCAAACAGATGACAGCTGGGTACTACGGCCGCCAGCTCCGCGCTGCAATGCGGAAGGAACCCTTCGTGGGCCAGCACGGTATACTCGACGATCTGAATACCCACGAAGGTAGCACCCAGCAGCACGGTGAGCACAAGGAACAGTCGAAGTCCCTTTTGGTCGCCGTGCTCGATGGACGCGAACGCCTTCACCATGGTCACGCTGCTGCAGATCAGGAGGAACGTGTTGAGCGCGGTCAATTGGATGTTGAGGGGCGATCCACCTTCTGAGAGCGGCACAGCCGGCAACGCCCACGCCCCTCCCCCGAACCGCAGGATGATGTAGGCACCGATCAAGCTGGTGAAGAACATGATCTCGGAGGTGAGGAACACCCACATCCCGAGCTTCTGGTTGTAGACGCGCATTCCGGGCTCGGCGCTTACGCCTCCGGGCATTACTACGCTTCCGGACATTACTACGGCTTCGTTCATCGTCTGCTCGTCTGCTCGTTCCATAGCGTCGTTCGTTATCCCTCGGCGCCAACGCCCGCCCGTTCTCCATCAAGCGGAACATTCTGGGGCAGGAAATCTTCCTCGACCAGCGGAGAACTGAACTCATAGGGGCCGCGGTACACCGTAGGCGTTACCGCAAAATTCCCATGAGGAGCCGGCGACGGGACCGTCCACTCGAGCCCGTTGTCGCGCCACGGGTTCAATTCGGCCTTCTTACCCTTGAACATGCTCCACAAGAAGTTGATCAGGAACACGAACTGCGCGGTAAACAGCAAGAACGCACTGATCGAGATGAAGGTGTTCGTACCCTGGAAGCGTTGCAGGAAATCGTACTGGGTCGGGTCGTAGATCCGCCGCATGTGGCCGCCCATGCCGAGTACATGCATGGGGAAGAACACGAGGTTGTACAAGACGAACGTGAGCGCGAAATGGATCTTGCCCCACGTTTCGTTCATCATCCGGCCGAACATCTTCGGGAACCAGAAGTAGATGGCCGCGAAGATGGCGAATAGGCTGCCGCCGAACAGCACGTAGTGGATATGCGCTACGATGAAGTACGTGTCGTGGATGAAGATATCCACGCTGTTGGAGGCCATGAAGATACCGCTCAACCCGCCGATCGTGAACATCGCCACGAAGGCGATGGCGTTCAGCATCGGTGTGTTGAACTGGATGTTCCCACGCCACATCGTGCCCAGCCAATTGAACACCTTGATAGCGGAGGGAATCGCGATCGCCATCGTCGACACCATGAAAGAGGTTCCCAGCAGCGGGTTCATCCCGCTCTGGAACATGTGGTGCCCCCATACGATCCAGCCCAAGAAGGCGATCGCGATGATAGCGAACACCATCGAGTGGTAGCCGAAGATCGGCTTCCGAGAACCGTTGGCCAGGACATCGGACACTATTCCCATCGCCGGGAGAATCAGGATGTAGACCTCCGGGTGCCCGAAGAACCAGAAGAGGTGCTGCCAGAGCAGTGGCTGTCCACCGCCCTCAGGAAGGAAGAACGTGGTCCCGATCGTCTGGTCGAAGAGCAGCATGATGACGGCACCGGCCAGGATCGGCACCGCCAGCAGGGCCAGGATCGCCGTGATGAACAGCGACCATATCGAGAGCGGCATGCGCAAGAGCGTCATGCCGGGCGCCCGCATGTTGATCACCGTCGTGATGTAGTTCACCGAGCCCAGTAACGACGACGCTGCGAACAGGATGATGCTAACGATCCATAGCTGCTGCCCCAGCGACACTCCCGTGTACTCCGGCACCGCACTCAACGGCGCGTAGGCCGTCCAGCCGGCCCCCGCCGCGCCGCCCTCCACGAAAAGGCTCGCCAGCATCACGATCCCTGACAATACGAACACCCAAAAGGAGGCCATGTTGAGCCTCGGAAACGCCATGTCCGGAGCGCCGAGCTTCAGCGGGATGAGGAAGTTGGCGTACACGCCGACTAGCAGCGGCATGATCGCGAAGAACACCATGAACGTACCATGCATCGTCAGCAGGGCGTTGTAGAACTCCGGCAACATGATGCCCTGCGGCGCCATCGTGTCAGGCAGACCGCTGCCACCGGGCAACGGCTTGCCCGGGAATCCGAGCTGCCAGCGGATCATCATTGCCAGCAATCCACCGACCGCCAGGAAGAACAGGCAGGTGAACAGAAACTGGATGCCGATCACCTTATGATCGGTGGAGAATATGTATCGGCGGATGAAGCCGGTCTCTTCGTGATGAGCGTGGGCAACCGGCCCGGCCACCGCTTCGACTGTCGCCATAGGACCTCTCTAAGTCCGGTCTCGATCTCTACCAGTCATGCCGATCAGCTCTGCTCCGCCATCCAGAGCTCGTACTCGTCTTGCGGGTGCACAAAGACCCGGGCTCGCATGCGATAGTGCCCCAACCCGCACAGCTCGGCGCAGGCCAGCTCGAACACTCCCACCTCGGTCGCCTCGAACCAGGCTCTCAGGCCGTTCATCCCGGGAACCACATCCTGTTTGATCCGGAACGCAGGCACGAAGAACGAGTGGATCACGTCCTCCGAGCTGAGATGCACTACGACGGGCTGCCCGACCGGAACGTGCAGCTGATTTCGACGAGTGAAGTCGTCATCCGTGCCGAACACGCCATCAGCGCCCGGGTACGTGACGTTCCACTCGAACTGGCTGGCCTGAACGCTGACCTCTATCGCGTCGGCAGGGAAGCGGTCAGGGTCCTTTATGTCGCGCCAAACGCCCTGGCTGGCTATGGCCAACCCCAGGACGATGACCGCTGGAGTCACGGTCCATATGACTTCGGCCCTGGTACTTCCTTCGATGTACTCCGCCTTCCGGCCTCTTCGGCCACGATACTTGATCAGGAAGTACAACAGCGTTCCTTCGACGCCAACGAAGATGATCCCTGTGATCACCAGGATGATGTAGAACATCCTGTCAAGGTCGGCGGCATACGTTGACGCCGCGGTGGGTAGCCAGTCCATCGCTGGGTTCTCCTTGCTATCGGCGCGAGCTACGCCGAGGGCTCTCCGAAGCTGAAGGCGATCTCGAGCTCTTCGCCCTCACCCACCGTCACTTCCTGTGTCTGCGTGCCGTACACCTCATGCCACGCCTCTATCACGTAGGTGCCGGGAGGCAGCGGCGCCAGCGAGAAGCTGCCATGGGCGCCGGTGACCGAGTAATACGGATGGTCCAGCACACCGACGTAGGCCTGCATCCATCCGTGCACGTCGCACTCGAGAGGAATCATCACTTCGGGCGAGCGGAAAGTCCTCTTCGTCTCCATCACCACCGGCTGGCTGATGTTGAAGCCGCGATTGATCGAGGGCTTCGCGTTGATGTTGTGCAGAATACCATCGCTGTTCTTGATCACCATCTCCTGGCCGACTTGGAGCCCGAAGACGCGCGGGGTATACCAGCAGCCCGCCTGGTCGAGGACGACCGGCTCCTGTGGCACCGGGAAGGTCATGTCCTCGAGCCCCTCTTTGACGTAGACGAAGACACTGGCCAAGGTGCCGTTCTCGCTGACGACCACTTCCTCACTGTACTTCGGTGCGTCGTACTTGTCCGCGCACACCGATTCCTCGGACATGTCGATCATCGTCGCTTCGGGCGCGGTTCCCACGAACATCACGCTGCCCGCAACCGTGGCGGCCGTGGCCTCGTCCACGACGGAGGCCATGGTTTCCGCGCCGGTCTCTCCGCCGACGGCCCCTTCTTCTGCGGCGCGTTGCTCTCCGCCTCCGCAACCCGCAGCGACCAGCAGGGCGAGCAGAAGCCCCAAGGTGTCAGAGCGCTTTGTGTAACGCATGATCTTGCCCCTCCATCCATGATTGTTACGAGGACCGTTCCTCTTCTTCGCGCCGCTGAGCCCGCCAGATGACCAGGAAGCCCAGGGCGGCCGTAGCCAGCATTGCCGCAACCGGCGATAAGTAGACGGTCGACGATGCCGGTTGCTGGAGATGAATTGCGTACCACGAACTGATAGCCATCTGCGTTCCGCTCTCGCCGTTGGAGCCGTCCCAGGCGAAAAAGGCTATTGGAATCGCCTCTCCCAAGAGGAATTGAAGTGCATTGACGGAATCCGCCGTAGCCAGTCGGCGCCGGAACTGCACCCGCCACTCTCCCTGGTCCCAGGAGCTGGACCAGGTGAGTGTCCGGCTCCCCGCGGCCAAGGCCTGCGCACTGCCAAGCCCGGTGGCGCGCGCTTCTAGAGCCTCCTCGGGATCACTGATCCACTGCCACAGGTAAACCGGCCGGCGGGAATCGCCCATCAGGAAATACGGGCGCTCGCGGCCGGTAGGGATCGACATTGGAAACTGGACGGTCAAGCGGTCGGGCAATCGTTCAGCTCCGCCGGTCTCCCGGAAGGGATAAACCGACTGCGCGATCCACTGCTGCCATTCGAGCCAGGCGGGATCGGGGCTCCGGGACGGATCGTGCCAGGTGATCATCAACGCCAGTTCCTCGCCGTTGTGCGCCGCTCTCACCCACAGTCCGTCCACGGTGGGCGCGAACCAGCGAGTCTGCCGGATCACCTGACCGACCATCGGGATGTAGAGCGGCTCGATCTCATCCCACAACAGGTCGTCAGGAGACGCAGGCAGTTCAGCCTCAACCAGCGTGGCAGTGATGACCTCGCGCACTCTCGGAGGGTCATCCGGTGCCAGACTGCGAACGTATTGTGCTACGTGCCACAGCTGCTCGTCCGTCATGAATCCGGAGTCGATCAAGTCGGAGAACGACGGCATCGGCGAGCCGTCGAGCCCTGTGCGCAACCGCCGGTAGATCTCGTCGACGGTGCCCCCGCCGTTGAAGGTCCAGTTCTTGGTGAGATCGGCCGGCCGTGCCGGGAAGTCGAGGTCATCCTGGAGCGTCGGCGCCGAAGGCCCGTCACCCCGGCCCGCATCGCCGTGGCACTTGAAGCACTCGATCTCCCTGTAGAACCGGCGCCCTTCCGCCAGTCCCTCTTCAGTGAGACGCGGCGGTTTCCCGAAAGCGAGCGGGTTCGGCTCGCCGAGTTGCTCGAAGAACCGCGAGAAGGTCTTGATGTAAGCCACCACGTCGCGGATCTCCCCCTGGTTGAACTTCGACTCCCAGCCCGGCATCGCCGTGCCCGGCATGCCGACCCTGATGATCCTTTCCACATCCTCGTCCGTGGGCAGCTCACCGTTGGGCGTCGTCCGGATCTGGTAGATACCCATAGTGAAGTCTCGCGGTCGAGGCAGCATGTACGCCGCTGCCGAGCCGTCGCCCTTTCCGTCCACGCCGTGACACTCGGCGCACCAGCGATCGTACAGCCGCTGGCCACGCTCCAGATCCTGCGTCGCCGCTTCAGACGCCAGGACCAGGACGGTCAATCCGATCGCCATCACGCGAGCGGCCGCGATGCTACTCATGGCCACCCCCCTCGGCGTCTTCCCACGTTCGTGGGGTCCAGCCCGTCTGCTCGTACAAGAAGATCGTGACCGCCCAGATCTCGTTTTCCGTGAGGATGGTCTCCCAAGCCGGCATCGCCGAGTTCCACGGCGCCCCTTCCGTCGGCAGACCGGGTCCGCCCCTGGCTATCCGCCAGAAGACGAAGCTCTCCGTGAGCTGCGGGATGGTGCCGTTGTCCGTGAACGCCAGAGGTCTGGGATTGAACCCGTGGGCGTAGTGGCCGCTGCCGTCGAGCAAGTCGCCATGACAGGGCAGGCAATTCTGATAGTAGACCCGCTTACCGTCCTCGTAGTCCTCGCTGATCGAGCCATCGGCGCGCAGCGGGTTCTCGAGCCCCGCCAGCTCGATCCTGCGGCCGCGGAAGCTAATGGAGGTCGGGGGGGCCGGGTGAATCGAGCGCAGCTGGAGGGGCGCGGCGACGCCAGGCCTCACCTGGCTATAGGTCAACCAGCCCACGAAGAGCGGTAAAGCCACCATCAGCGTGACCCGAAGCCAACGCGCGCCCGGATCGACGAGCAAGGTCTTGATCGGCTCCTTGAACCTGTCCCAACGCGCCTCGTTGTCGCTTACGTAGATGAGAATGCCGACCAGCGCGGTCAGCAGATACTGGATCAACACACTGTCGGGGACCGGGGCGCTGCGGATGCCGAGCAGCGGGGGCACGTATTCGATCCCGAACTCGAATATCAGGTAGGCCAGGAACATCAGCAGGAGAGCCTGCCAGAAAGGATGGCGCAGATATTCTCTGATCCGATTCATCGACATCGGCACGTCACCGTTGCGCGGCGAGGAATTCGACCAGCGCCTCCAGCTGGGCGGCGGTCACGCGGTCGCCGAAATCCGCGGGCATCATACCGGCAAACGTCTCGTAACCGGAGCTGATGTCCGCACGAGGCCGCAGGATCGACTCGCGGATGTACTCCGCTTCGCGCCGCGCTCCCACATCCGTGAGCGGCGGTCCAATGGCGTTCCCCAAGTCACCCAGCTGATGACAAGCGAAGCACCCGAGCTCGGTCATCAGCTCCAACGGATCACTCGTAGACGACAACGAGACGCCGGATGTGCCGGTCGCCGCCTCTTCCTGCTCGCCGGCATCCCACCGCGTCAGATCGTCGGCCGTCACCGTCACTTCCCCTCCCAGACTCTCCAGGAAGGCCACCAGCGTCCAGACCTGATCTTCGGAAAGGATGCGCCGCACGTCCGGCATGATCGGGTTGTAGCCTTCGACCACGTAGCCTGCGGGCTCGGTCAAGGACCTGAAAAGGTACTCCTTACAATCCAACCCGCTCTCACGGCGGTCGCAGCGCGCTCCGATCCGGCCCAGATTCCCCTCCGACCTCAAGAGGTTGGGCGCGCGCGTACCCAGTCCGTGACACACCGTACAACCGCCCGCGCCGTTGTAGATACGCTCACCCGCAGCCACCAGCCGCTCCGCCGTAATCTCTCCCGAGAGATTGAACTCCTCCGGTACCTCCGACTCGATCTGGGGGATCATGTTGGCTAACAGCGTGTACGCCGCGAGCGTCAAGACGACGACGATGGCGATCTTCAGGTTGGTCGCGAACATGTCAGCGCCGCCCACCCGCTCTCATCAGTCCCCTCCTACCTGTGGAAGCAGCCCCGAGTCCGACTCGCCGCTGCTCCTCGCCGTGGCGAAGACAGGCTTCTCCACCAGTCCGCCGATCCAGAAGACGAAGGAAACGATGGCGAGGAAGATCAGCACGCAGGCACTGATGATGATCCCCGCGTAACCGAGCGCCGGCGTCGCAGCCCACTGGCTCGTATCCCGCATCACCTCCCAGACGTGCCAGTGCTGGCGGATGCCGCTACGAGCGAAGCCCATCAGACCCATGAGCCAGGTGAAGGTGACGGCCAGCACGATCAGCACGTATTGCGAGCGCGCGGGCATCTCACCCCAGCGAATCGCCCCGCGCGCTTTCGCGCCTCGCAGCATGAGGATGTCCAGGACCACCACCAGGATCATGGCGGCCAATACGGTCAGAACCTGATAGACGCTGAAGCCGATCCGAACGATGGCGGTGACGAAGTACCCATAGATTCCGTAGAAGACCACGACGGCCGCCGCCAGCCCCAGCGCCATGCCCTGAACGATCGTGCCCTGCTTCACCCAGCTCACGACGGGCCGCTTGTTGGCCCGGCGGTACAGCATGAACGACAGGAACGTCGTCAGGATCATCAGGTTCACAGCCGTGTTCTTGGCGCTCATAACGCCGAGGACCCCCAGGAAGGGGTGGTGCGTCCCGCCCATGGCCGCCAGTTCTTCCCGGCTGGCTATCATCGTGTGAGGCGTCGCCCAGACGATGACCCCAGCGATCAAGACCAGCAGCATCCACTTGGTGTAGGGTGTGAAGCGCTCAGCGCCCGGGATGCGGCCCATCCCCACCCACAGGTAGTAGTTGCCGGCCAGGAAAAGCACGCCGATCAAAAACGCCTGGATGATCCACAGCCAGCTCATGAACCCGCCCATCATGGTGATGCCCATGGCCTGGTTGTACTCGTAGATCTCCCGGCCCAGCCAGTAGCCGGCGAAAGGCAGCACGATCAGCGCGCCGATGGCGATGAAGTTGCCGACGTAACCCATCCAGTCGTAGTGGGCCCGTTCCTCCTGGTCGCGGGCAGAGAGGAAACGGAAGGCGGCGTACGCGGAGACGATCGCGCCACCGAAGACCACGTTCGCGATCAATCGATGGATGTTGATGGGCATCCAAGTAGCGTTGGCGAAGGCGCTCCAGAACTGCACCTGCGCCGGAGCGGTATCGGGCGTCACTTCCGCCGGCGGGCTCATCATGTAGCTGAGCCAGCTGTTGGCGATGAACAGTACCGCGGTGCCCCAGACGTTCAGCAGGATGCCCAGAGACCAGTGGAAGAGCTTGGCGCCACCCTTCTTCCATCGCTCCCAACCATAATAGTAGATGTACAGCGTCGCCGACTCGAAGAAGAAGAGCGCCACGTAGAACCAGATCGAGACGTCGAAGATCGCAGTCAGGTAAATCGTGAATCGAGGGTACAGTGTGATGAGCAGGAAGGTCAGCGTCGCGCCCCAGAGCGCCGTCGCGCTATACGCGACAAGCAAGAGGCGCGTGAACTCCTTCGAGAGCCGATCGTAGCGCTCGTCCTTACCGAAGATGCCGATCGCCTCGGTCACGACCGCGAACATCGGCACCCCGAGTACGAAGGCGGCGAACATCAGGTGCACCTGAGCGGCGACCCAGACGGCGACCCTGCTGCCCACAACCGGGAAGTTGCCGTACTCGCGGATGCCGTCCGCCCCCGCTTGAGCCCAGGCCGGGTCGGCGCCCGCCGTCAGCAGCAGGGCCACCACCAGCGCCAGGCACGCAGTCCGGATCAGGCCGCGCGCGTTCACAGCCGCACGCTCCCGCCCAATGCGAACCCCGCCATCTCTCCCGGAAGGTCCACCCGCGCCACCGTCAGGCGTTCGAGCGGGGCGCGTCAGCGCCCTGAGCGCTGCCGCCGTCTCCGTTCCCTGGCCCGGTCTGGCTCGCGCGCCTGTCGAGCATCTCCTGGACCTCCCGGATAGGGCATTTGCCGACGTCGGCCGATTCTGTGAACTCGGCGGAATCGCCTTCCGCACCTGCGCGGATCTCCCGGGCGCGGAGCTCGCTGAACATCACCATCATCGTGTCGATGTCAAATGTGTCCGCCTCGATCATGGCCTGCTTGTTCCCGTCCATCACCTGCACGGTCACATGCTCGATATCGCCATCCCTGGCGAAGCGCTCGACGGTCGATCGAGCCAACGGTCTGGCGATGAGCGGAACGAGCTCCAGGCGATTCCAGGCATCCAAGGCCCAGGTGATCCCATTGCGCGCGCGCCGCCTGGCTGCCTCCCGATCGCTGCCCATTGGACACATGGGAACTGGACGATCGGCCAGCGCCTCCTCGGCCGTGAGCTCGGCGCGGGCGATCTCCTCCGCCCGGCCGATGCCCATAACCAGCTGCATATGGGTGGGGAGCAGCGACTGGATAGCTCTGTCCAGCAGATCGTTGGTGACCACCTCGCCACCCTGCTCCTCGACCCACTCCTCGACGGCGTTGCGTGCGATCCCTTGCGCGAACGGAGGCACCCGCTGGATGCGCACCGCTGCCAGCGGGTCCCACTCGAGCCCGGGCACGCCATCCTCTTCGATCCACGGCACATCCTCGGGACTCACGCCTACGGTGCCGGTGAGCAGGATGTTGCAGGGTGCCATGCGGACCAGGTTCTCGACCTGCGAGCCCATGTCGGTGCCCTCGATGCGGTGCGCGCCGTGGCGAGCCAGAACCAGAAGGGCAGGCTCTAGTTCCTCGATGTATTTCAGGATGCACTCGAACGGCTTGCCGATGAGCACCTGACTGCCGACCGACACGTCCGGGTACTCCTCGGCCATCTTTTCCGCCCTCATGAGATTCGCCTGGCAGAGCTTGAGCAGCCCCTTGTCTATGATGTTGTTGTGGAGCTCTTCCTGCTCCTCGAACTTGAAGACACGGCTCGCCTGATAGCTGAGGACGTCCTTGATGTTGTTGAACGCTATGTGGTGGAAATCGAGGTCGAACGCGCTGCACAACTGAACCTCTGCATTGAACGTGCGCGCAAGCGCCAGCGCTATCTTCGCGGACCGGTAGCTGTACGAGCTACCGTCCACACACACCAAGTACAGCCCGCCCTCGAGCGGGGCGTCCGCCCGAGCGATCAGAAGGTCCTTCTCGATTCTTCGCATCACTCGCGACACTACGCCGCCCAGTTGCGAGTGTGGCTGGCGACCCAAACCGTGAGCGCCCATGGCACAGAGGTCGTAGCCGTTTGAGTTGACCTCGTTGGCGACCTCCTCGAAATGGATGCCCTCCAGCAGCTGCCGCTTCATTTCCAGACTCGCGGCCCGGCACTGCTTCTCCATTTCGTCTAGAAAGGAATCGCTGATCAGCTGCAGACCCTTCTCGATCAGTTTGTCGTGAATCTTTCGCTGGTGCTGAATTTCGTCTTTCGACTGGAACCGCGCGGGCAGCCCGGACTCGAGCTGGCGGAACCGCACATCGTGGAGTTTCGCCGCGTAAACGTGATTACCCACTATCTCCGAGCCGCATGTCCGAGCGAACTCGATGGCCCGGTGGATAGCGTAGTTACACTCCTGTGAGTTGTCACACGGAACGAAGATCTCTTTGTACATTTATCCCTCGGTGCCTAGGGTTTAAGAGATCAGCTCTTGAGGATCAACGCATAGCTATATCCAAGAACGATCGCGACCCGCGATCGATACCATAGTTAGAGACTCGGTTGTCGGAACAGCGGTGGTAGCCCCGGAACCTGGAAACGGCGGCGGATTCGATATCCCCGCCTCAAGACATCCAACGATAACGAGAATCGTTATTCTTGTTAATAGTCGTGCGAGTATAGCGACCCGCTCTCCACCTGTCAACAAAACGGCCACCCTCGAACCGGCTTAAGCATCGAGATCGAGCGGCGTCCCGTCCTCGCCGAACAGCAAGATCGCGCTCACAGGGCAGACGCCGGCGGCTTGCTTGAGGGTGTCGAGATCCACCGCGTCGGGCTCGACGACGACCGCCAGATTATCATCGTTGAGAAAAAACACCTCCGGCGCCGCCACCACGCAGTCGGAGAAGCCCACACAGATATCGTGGTCCACCCGCACCAGCACCCCGTTCAATTCGGAGAACCCCTCGCTCCGCACTTCCCCCGCTTCGCTCACATGCCCTCCAGCCCGAGATCTGAACGAGCTTCATCCATCATCGCCAGCGTAACCTCGGCTATGCCGCGATCGCGAGCCCACTCGCCGTAGAGACGACGCACCATACCTCGAACGAAACCCGGCACGCGGCCCAGCCTGGCCTCCGCTTCCTCACTCCAGGTCGGCTCCGCGGAGCCGGGCATATCCCGCAACGCGTCCTCGCCGCCGGTCTTGAGCTGGGAGCGAACCAACTCGAACGGCTGTTCCGGCACGGCACGGCCACCCACGTCCACGCAAAGGCTGTTCACCATTTGTGTTTCCATGGGGTTGGTCAACATGGCGATCTCGCGCTCGCAGGCCGGGCAACGGAACACCAGCGCCAGAGTCCCGTCGCCGGGGAGCGTCTTCTCCACCGATGCCATCTGGGCGTCGCAGTCTACGCACAGGAACTTCATGATCTTGGGCCCTCGAAGTGCTCTCTGATTGCGGAGGCGATCACACGGATCCCGCGGCCTACCTCGGTGTCCGGTCGCCGCAAGACGTCAGGACGTCCGGCCTCCGTCTCTCGTCCGAACTCGGGATCGAACGGCAAGCCCGCAAGTCGTGGCACATCCTCGAAACTCACGCTTGCCGAATCGAACAACCGCCCCACCTCTCCGCAGTGCGGGCAGACATAGCCCGACATGTTCTCCACGTATCCGAGCACGGGGATACCCATCTCCCGTGACAACGTCAACGATTTCCCCACGATGAACCGAGACAGCTCGGACGGCACCGTGACGACGATCACACCACCCAGGGTGGGCAGCAGGTCGCGCACCGGCGCGATCCTGTCCGTTCCCGGCGGAAGGTCCAGTATGAGGTAGTCGAGGTTGCCCCAAGCCGTGTCGGAGAGGAACTCTCTCAATGTGTTCGCTTCCAGCGTTCCACGCCAAAGGAAGGTTTCCGATTGGGGGCCGCCCCACTCCACGGGTGTCGCCTCGCCCGCCAGCAGCAGGTCCATGGACATGACTTTGACACCAGCCGATCCGACCGCCGGTTCGACGGAGCGCTCAGTCACCCGCAGCGGCTCCCCGTTCGCTGCCAGCAGCCGGGCCATGGAAGGGCCGTTGAGATCGGCGTCGAGCACACCGACCGAGAGACCCTCGTCAGCCAGACGCGCCGCCAGGTTGGCGGTGATGACACTCTTACCCACTCCGCCCTTGCCGCTCATGACAGCGAAGACGTGCTGGACCGCCGCCAGGCGGCGCTGAAGCCGCTTCGTCTTGACGGCTAGCTGGCCAGCGATATCGGACGCCGTGCCATCGGGGAGCTGGAAGTAAGTACGGAGCTTCTTCACGGCGCTCAGAGGTCCCAGGCCGCACGCGCCAGCATCCACGCCGCCGCTGCGCTCACGAGGAAGGGGGCGAGGAAGAAGTCGACGTTGCCCTGGCTGAACAAGTAGACCGACCGGAGGAACACCACGACGGCCAGCGCGATGGCGAACCAGCGGACCTGGCGCCATATGAAATAGGGAAAAGCGACGGTGATGAGGATGCCTACGAAGATGAAGGCCCAGGCGAGAGCCGGACTGAAGCCGTGGCGGTTCCAGTCGCTGCGCCACCCCAGTGCTATGATGCGAGCGAGGTAATAGACGCCGTATCCGAAATAGAAGACGGCGGCACCGTGATACTTCCGCGCGAGCGCGGTGTGCCCGTCTACCGCCTGACCGGATGCTTCAACTATGTGGCTGGGGCCCAAGTCCATAGTTGGAGCCTAGATCGGCCTCCGAATGGTGTCAAGACAGCAGCTGCCCTCGGCCGCCTGGTACCGCAGCCTCTACGAGCGACCGCGCGTGACCGCCAACGCGCTCAACAGCGCCTGGGCCTTGCCCAGCGTCTCCTCGTATTCCCGGCTCGGAACGGAGTCGGCAACGATCCCCGCCCCCGCCTGGACGTGAGCCCTGCCCGATTCCACCAGGATGGTGCGGATCGCGATGGCCGTGTCCAGGTTCTTGCGGTCGTAGGACAGGTAGCCCACGGCGCCCGCGTAGGGCCCCCTACGAACCGGCTCCAGCTCGTCAATGATTTCCATCGCCCGAATCTTGGGAGCACCGCTGACTGTGCCGGCGGGGAACGCGGCGCGGAAGGCGTCGAAGGCGGTGAGTCCATCCTGCAGCTCCCCCTCCACCTGGGTCACGAGGTGCATCACGTGGCTGTATCGCTCGACCGTCATGAACTCGGGCACGCTCACGCTGCCATAGCGGGCCACGCGACCCACGTCGTTCCGGCCGAGATCCACGAGCATCAAGTGTTCAGCTCGCTCCTTCTCGTCCGCGCGCAGCTCGGCTTCCAACTCCATGTCCTCGGTCTCGGTCAGCCCGCGCGGCCGCGTGCCCGCGATCGGCCGCACGATCACCCGCTCGTTCTCCACCCGCACCATCACCTCGGGAGACGAACCGATGAGCTGGAGACCGTCCAGATCCAGGTAGAACAGATAGGGAGACGGGTTGAGCGTTCGGAGTGTCCGGTAGATCTGGAACGGCTCGGCCTCGAGCTCGGCCGTAAGCCGCTGTGACAGTACGACCTGGAACGCGTCACCCGCACGAATGTATTCGCGGATCCGATCGACGTCGCGCTCGAAGTCGCGTCTATCATACGAGGAGGTCCAGCGCGCAGGAGACGCTTCGGGATCCAGCCGCAGCGGCCCCGGCGCCGGGCGCGAGCGGAGCCGGTCGATCGTCGAGTCGATCCGCGCCAATGCTCCGTCATACGCTTCCGCCGCCGAACCGTCGCCCGTCCGCGCCACAGCGATGACCAGGGCGCGGTCGAACAACTTGTCCACCGCGACCACGACGTCGCTGAACATGATCAGCGCATCGGGTACGTCGAGCGCCGCCGCCGTAGGCTTCGGCAGGTTCTCGAAGAAGCGTACCAGGTCGTAGCCGAAATACCCAACGGCGCCACCCCAGAAGCGCGGGAGACCCGGCAGCTCCGCCACCTGTCGGCCCGGCATGACCTCCTGCAGAGCGGCGAGCGGGTCATCCGTGCTACCGCTCCGTGTCCAGCCGCTCTCAGGCGACCAAACGTCCTGCTCGCGGTCGCGCAGCCGCCAGGCGGCGACTGCGCCGGTACCGAGGAAAGAGTAGCGGGCCCATTTCTCGCCGCCGATCACCGACTCGAGCAGGAATCCGAAGGGTGGATCGGCGATCTTGCTGAAGGCGGTGACCGCCGTCTCATCGTCGAAGGGGATCTCCCTGTAGACGGGAACCAGATCGGCACTTCCGGCCAGTCGGCCGAATTCGGCCCGGTCGGGAACTGGGCCGCTCTTTCGCAGCGCGCCGAGAGTCATGCTTGGTAGCCTAGCGAGACGGGTTTTCTCCCGCCAGCATCTTCCGCACAAAAGGTGGAACGTTGCCCACTCGGCCGCTCATCACGCGTTCACGCACCTCCTGCATGACGGCCGCGGTTACCTCCTCGTAACCCATTTCGCCCGCGTACGACTCGACACGCTTCGCTAGCATGCCGCGCACGAACGACGGCACGTTACCCAGCCGGCCCTTTGCCTCCGGAGTCCATGGCAGCTTGCCCTCCACCTCCAGCCCGTACGTCGTCTTCCCCTCGAAGCTGATCGTCTGAAATCCGTACTCGCCCGGCTCGTACACACACCATGCATCTTCGGCCAGGTAGTCACCCGTGGCTCCGTAGGCTCGCGCCCGGCAACCGCCGCATACCTCGTTGAACTCACAAGCGCCACAGCGACCGCCCAGCGAGTTGCGTTCACGGATCCTGGTGAAAACCGACGATGTCTCCCAGATCTCTCTGAACGTCTTCTCCCGCAGGTTACCGCCATAGACCGGCAGGTAGGGGCAGGGCGTCATGTCGCCGTTCGGGCGAATGCCCAGATAGTGCGTCCCGGCAGGGCAGCCACCCGCGCCGCCGGCGAAGCTCTTCAGGAATGGGGAGTCGGAGTCGTGCTGGTAGAGCAGCCGCTGATAATGGGGCGCGCACTTGGAGTTCACGAGCATCACGCCCGCGAATTCCTTCTGCAGTTCAATCAACTGCGTCAGAGTATCCTCATATTCCTGGGCCGTGATGTCGCTGGTGTACGCACCCCGGCCGGTCGGCACGAGGAAGTAGAGGTTGAACACACGGGCGCCGAGCTCGTAGGCGAAGCGAGCCAGGTCCAGGATCGACCCGAGGTTGTGCTTGCCGATCGTCGTCTGGATGATGAACGGGAGACCGGCCGCGCGCAGCACCTTGGAGCCGTTCACGGTGTTGTCCCAAGCACCCTGGACACCGCGAAAAAGGTCGTGCGTCGCAGGATCCAGCGAGTCGAGCGAGAGGGCGACGCCCCTGATCCCCGCATCGATCACCCGTCGGCACAACTCTTCGGTGACCAGCACACCGTTTGTCCCCACGACCACCCACAGTCCCTTCGAGTCGGCGTGGGAGGCGATCTCGAAAACGTCCTTCCTCAGCAGAGGCTCGCCCCCCGTTAAGATCAGCAGAGCCTCCGGATTCACCTCGCAGATCTGATCGATGACCCGAAAGCACTCCTCGGTGGAGAGCTCGTCCTGCGCCTCCGCCTTCGATATGCGCCCCGCGCTGATGTAGCAGTGCTCGCAGCGCAGGTTGCACTTCTTGGTGAGGTTCCAGGAAATGACATGGCTCCGAAACATGACCCTAGCCTAAGCGCTGCCGGCGAGTGAGTAAAGAGCCAGGATGCCGGAGCATGCTTTCCCGTGCGACAGCAAGCGGGTAGCTTGTCAAGCCGATGAACAACGTGGAACTCACCGTCGTCGCCGTCGACACCGGTGGCACGTTCACCGACTTCGTAGTCCTTCGCCAGGGGACGATACGCGTACACAAGCGCGCCTCGACCCCGGGAAACCCGGCGCAGGCGGTTCTCGAAGGACTCGGGGAGATACTCGAGCCAGGGGAGCCGTTCATTCTCGCCCACGGCTCGACGGTCGCGACGAACGCGCTGCTTGAGCGCCGAGGCGCACGAACGGGCTGGATCACAAACCGGGGCTTCGAGGACCTCATCGAGATCGGCCGGCAGGCCCGCCCCCAACTCTACGCCCTCGTGGGCGAGCGGCCAGCTCCCCTGGTCAGCGCCGAGGACCGCGTAGGCATCAGCGGCCGCATCCTCAAGGACGGCTCGGTGGAGAGCCCGCTGGTAGCTGGAGAACTGGAAGCTCTGACCGATCGCCTGCGTGAGATGGAATCGATCGCCATCGGGTTCCTGCACAGCTACGCCGACCCCTCGCACGAAGAAGCCGTGGCCGAGGCGCTGAGCGGTCTCGGCGTTCCGATCACCTGCTCGGGCCGCCTCCTGCCCGAGTATCGGGAGTATGAGCGATTCTCCACGGCGTTGGTGAACGCTTACGTGGCACCACTGGTCCAGCGCTACCTTCACACTCTCGCGCAGGAGAGCGGAGCGACACGAGTCCGGATCATGGGGTCCGGCGGCGGCGCGTTCTCCGTGGAGCGGGCCGCCCGTGAACCGGTGCACACCATTCTCTCGGGGCCCGCGGGTGGCGTAGTAGCGGCGCTCGAGGCGGCGCGGCGCGCCGGCTTTCACCAGGTCCTGTCCTTCGATATGGGTGGCACCTCCACCGACGTATCTCTCTGCCCGGGCCGCCCCATCAACACCAAGGAATACGAGATCTCCGGGTCGGCGGTGGCGATCCCCGTCATCGACATTCACACGGTCGGCGCGGGCGGCGGATCCATGGCGCGACCCGATCCGGGCGGCGCCCTCAAGGTGGGGCCCGAGAGTGCCGGCGCCGTGCCGGGTCCCGTCTGCTACGGCAGAGGTGGTCGCGAGGTCACGGTTACCGACGCGCACGTCTGGCTCGGCCGCATCCCGGCCGAGATGTTCCTGGGTGGCCGTCAGATCCTCGATCGGGCAGCGATCCGGGGCCCGCTCGACGATCTGGCCGCAGCACTGGGCGAGTCACCCGAAAGCGCGGCGCTGGGAGTCGTGGAGGTCGCGAACACTCTAATGGAGGGTGCGTTGCGGCTGATCAGCGTGGAGCGCGGCTACGATCCGGCGGACCTGGTTCTTGTAGCCTTCGGTGGCGCGGCGCCACTGCACGCGGCGGAGCTCGCCGCCCGACTAGGGGTGCCGCTCGTGCTGGTGCCGCCCGACCCGGGTACGCTGTCGGCTCATGGGATCTTGGTGGCAGATGTTCGAAAGGACACGTCTCGCAGCGTACTGCGCCGCGGACCCGAGGCGGAGCTGGCGGCGCTGGAGCCGATCTTCGCTGAACTGGAGGAGCTAGCGCGGGCCGAGCTTTCCGCCGAAGGGTTCTCCGGCGAAGCTGTTTCGGTCGACCGGGTGATCGATGCGCGCTACGAGGGCCAGAGTTACGAGCTCGGCGTGCCGGCTTCGATAGGGTGGCTCGAGGCCTTTCACGCGGCCCACCAGAAGCGCTTCGGCTTCAGGCGCGAAGACGCGGTGGTAGAGGCGGTGACGCTTCGAGTCACGGCGTGCGCCCGTGTCACGGGGCCTCGGCCCTTTGAGCTGGAGCCCGCAAAGACACCCCCGCAGCCGGAACGCTCGACTCGCGTCTATGTCGAGGGCGGCTGGCGCGACGTCCCGCTCTTTCAGCGCGGGTCGTTGCTGGCGGGGCATCGAATCGAAGGCCCATCGGTTATCGCGGAGTACAGCGCTACGACCTGGGTGCCGCCGGCGTGGCATGTGCGGGTGAGCGGATCAGGGGATCTGCTGCTACGAACGGAGCGCGACTGAAGAACGAATGCCGATGCCCAGACTGTCCACAATAGTACTGAGCACCGTTGGCTTTCTATTCGTGGTGCTGATCGCCGGTGTGGTCGCCAGCAGCCTTGTGCAGCCGCAAGTCGAGACCTTTGTGCCGTCGCCGTCGCCGCCGTCACCGGAGGAAGTCGGCGAGAGGTCGGTCGGTCCCCGCAACCACACGGTGGATGCCACGTCCCACGACCGCTGGGTCTACTTCGACTTCTCCCGCGGCTCGGTGGTCAGCATCGAGTCGAGACGCTCCCTGGACTGGGACATCGCCTTTCAGCGGCACAGGATAATCAGCAACGGCGGCGCCACGAACCCTCGAGGGCGGGCGGGTGTGATCGACCTGGGGACCGCCAGGATCGA
This sequence comes from Gemmatimonadota bacterium, assembly GCA_036475815.1. Taxonomy (GTDB): domain Bacteria; phylum Gemmatimonadota; class Gemmatimonadetes; order Palauibacterales; family KS3-K002; genus JBDHGH01. Next base: position 20,408 of record JAZGAL010000021.1, on the reverse strand, counting down.
TTCGGCGCTCGTGCTCCCGGACAGCGGTTACGTGAAGGACGCGGGGTCTGGGGAGATGTCCCGTAACCGCGCCTTAGAGAATTGGTACGACTACAGCTGGATCTCCCACTTGCTGCGGCCCGCCGACCGGGCCTACGCGATCCGCACGGCCGACGGCAAGTACGCAGTCCTGCGGTTCCTCGGTTATTACTGTCCCGGCGGACGACCCGGTTGCGTCACCTTCCGCTACCGGTACCGCGGTGACGGCGGCCGCGATTTCAGTAATCAGCAGTGAAGCTCGGCCCGGCGGTCCACCCGGTTGCGAATCAGTGCAGATCTTGTATCGTTGCCGCCAGCCGCGACAGGGAGATCGAAAACTACGAGGACAACGTGATCTGCAGGGGCAATAGGTTGAGGCAACACGGCCGACGTTTTCTCAACCCGATTAACCTTTTCATACTGGCGTTGAGCGTCTACCTGGCCGCGTGCGGGCAGGAGCATCCAGGGAGCACGATCGACCCGGTCACGAGCGACTACGGGTCGGCGATCCAGAGCCTCTATCTCACGGTATTCTGGTGGTCTGTGCTGATCCTGATCGTCGTATGGGGCGTGCTCGCCTACATTCTCATCCGCTTCCGGGAACGGCCCGGCGGGCCGGAGCCCAAGAAGACACGCGGTCATCTGGGCCTGGAGATCGGGTGGACGGTGGGTGCTGCGATTATCGTCATTCTCATCACTATCCCCACGATAAGAACGGTTTTTCGTACCCAAGCCGAAGCCGGTGCAGATGCCATAGTGGTGGAGGTTATCGGTCACCAGTGGTGGTGGGAGTTCCGTTACCCGGCGGAGAATGTGGTGACGGCCAACGAGCTCCACATCCCGGTCGGGCGCAGCGTGGATCTGCGGATGTGGTCGGCGGACGTCATCCACTCGTTCTGGGTGCCACGTCTGGGTGGAAAACGGGACCTCAACCCATTGGTCCGGGAACCGGAGGGAGGCCCGCCGAAGGTCAACCGGCTCAAGTTCACCGTGGACGAGGCCGGAATCTACTCCGGACAGTGCGCGGAGTTCTGCGGTTCTGCTCACGCCCTCATGGGGTTGCAGGTCATCGCGGAGCCGCAGGCCAACTTCGAGGAGTGGGTGCTGCGCATGAAGGGTCCGGCGGCTCCCGATTCCGGGACGCTAGCTGAGCTCGGGCGCGAGCTGTTCATGCAGAGCACCTGTGTTGCCTGCCACGCCATCGAGGGGACGAGCGCCCGGGGCACCCTTGGCCCGAACCTGACCCGCTTCGGCGCCCGGACAGGAATCGGCGCCGGCCTGCTGGAGAACAGGCCGGAGAACCTGGCGGCTTGGATCAGCAACCCGGCGCGGTTCAAGCCCGGCGTCAAGATGCCCGGCGTGGCGGAACCCGGCGGAGGCTCGCCTCCCAGCGGGCTTTCCGAAGAGCAGGTCGAGGCCGTGGCGGCCTATCTCTCCAATCTGAAGTGATACGGGCTTGTCTCAACGTTTGAGGGAACGCTTGGATGGCCGATACGAGAGCTAGCACAGGTGGCCGCGCCGAGGCCGGCAGCCCCAGAGGTGGTGCGTCCATCAAAGAACGCAGCGCCGCCGCGGAGCTCTACTCCGATCCGCGAGGCCTCGGCCCGACGATATGGAACTGGATCACGACGGTCGATCACAAGCGGATCGGCCTCATGTACGGCACCGCCGCCCTGCTCTTCTTCCTCGTGGGGGGCGTCGAGGCCCTGCTCATACGCATCCAGCTGGCGGTGCCGGAGAACGACTTCGTCGGCGCTGAGACGTTCAACCAACTGTTCACCATGCATGGCACCACCATGATCTTCCTGGTGGCCATGCCGATGGCCGTAGCTTTCTTCAACTACATCGTGCCGCTTCAGATCGGGGCCCGCGACGTCGCCTTTCCCAGGCTCAACGCCCTCTCTTTCTGGGTCTTTCTGTTCGGCGGGCTTTTTCTGAACTCCAGCTTCTTGTTCGGGGCGGCACCAGACACGAGCTGGGTTGGATACTCCAACCTGACGTCCACTCAGTTCTCCCCCGGTCCGAATGTGAACTTCTGGGTCGTCGGCCTGTCGATCGTGGGGCTGAGCTCGCTAATCGGCGGAATAAACTTCATCACCACGATTATCAACTTGCGGGCTCCCGGGATGACGCTGATGCGGATGCCGCTGTTCACGTGGATGACTTTCGTGACCAGCTGGGTCCTGGTGACGGCGATCCCGGTGATCGCGGTGGCTTTGATCTTACTGGCCTTCGACCGTTTTTTCGGGGCGAACTTCTTTGTGCCGGTGGCGGGCGGCGATCCGATCCTCTGGCAGCACCTGTTCTGGATCTTCGGGCATCCGGAGGTCTACATCCTGATCCTCCCGTCCTTCGGGATCATCTCCGACGTGATCCCCACATTCTCGCGCAAGCCGTTGTTCGGCTATCCGATCGTCGTATACGCGGGGATCCTGATCGGCTTCATCGGGTGGGGCGTGTGGAGCCATCACATGTTCACGTCGGGATTGGGACCGATCACCGATTCCTTCTTCGTGGCGAGCACGATGATCATCGCCATCCCAACCGGGGTGAAGATCTTCAACTGGCTGGCCACCATGTGGGGCGGCTCGATTCGTTTCACTACGGCCATGCTGTTCGCCATCGGACTCCTGGCGATCTTCACGATCGGCGGCCTCACGGGGATCATGCACGCCTCGGCGCCGGTGGACACTCAGCAGCACGACTCCTACTTCGTAGTCGCGCACTTCCACTACACGATCGTAGGTGGCGCGATGGTAGGACTGTTCGCCGGATTCTACTACTGGTTCCCCAAGATGACCGGTCGCTTCATGAGCGAAAAACTCGGGGCATGGCACTTCTGGACGTTCATCATCGGGTTCAATCTCACTTTCTTCCCGATGCACTTCAGCGGATTGTTCGGGATGCCCCGGCGCGTGTTCACCTATCCGGCCGAGCTCAACGTCGGCGACTGGAACATGGCCTCCACCATCGGGGCCTTCATCTTCGCGCTCAGCAGCCTCCTCTTCCTTCTCAACCTGGTCCGCAGCGCTTTCAAGGGATCTCCGGCGCCGGCGAACCCATGGAAGGCGGCGACCCTCGAATGGTCCACCCCGTCGCCGCCGCCGTACTACAACTTTGCCGAAATCCCGGTGGTGAAGAGCCGCGAGCCGCTATGGGCAAAAGCTGAAGAAGCTGAAGAGCGCGTTCCGTCCGAGGTTGAGGAGCCCCATATGCCGTCACCCTCGGTCTGGCCGATCCTCACCGCCTTCGGAATCGCTTTGACCTGGATACTGGTGATGACCGGAGTCTGGTGGGTGCCTTTGCTCGGATTAGCCGTCACCGCCGTCTGCGTATTTAGCTGGGCCTTTCAGCCCGCGTTTCGGGGTGAGGCGACATAAGGATGGAAATGGAGAGCGTACACCACCCACCGACCGCGACCGGCCTGGACAGCAGGAAGCTGGGCTTCTGGACCTTCATCGGATCCGAGACGCTGTTCTTTGGCAGCCTGATCTCGACCTACATGGTCTACAAGGGCGCTTCCGTGTCGGGCCCCTACCCGCACGAGGTGCTCAACATCCCGGTGACCAGCGTAAGCACATTCGTGCTGCTCACCAGCTCGCTCGCCATGGTCCTCGCCCTGAACGCGGTTCAGCAGGGCAACCGCCGCGGGGCGCTCACATGGCTCCTCGCCACGGCCATCTGCGGGCTCATCTTTCTCGGATTCCAAGCGTATGAGTTCACCGCCTTCGTGCACGAGGGTCTTACCATAAAGGCGAACGTGTTCGGCTCATCCTTCTTCGTCCTCACGGGCTTCCACGGCGCGCATGTCTCGGTCGGTGTGATCTGGCTTCTAACGTTGTGGATCCTGACGCTGCGCGGGAAGATCGGCAAGGCGGATGCGCTGAATGTGGAGATAGCAGGGTTGTACTGGCACTTCGTTGACATCGTCTGGATCGTGATCTTCACCCTCGTCTATCTGATACCGTGATGGAGGCGGCATGAGCGGAATCACCGGTCAAGTAGAAGGCGGCGGCGCGGGCGTGAATCGGCCGGCGGGAGCTGGTTCCGAGGCGCCGGGACACCCGACCTGGAGAACCTATGTCGTGATCGGGACGATTCTGACAGTCATCACGGCTGCAGAGGTCGCCCTTTTCTACATCCCGGCGCTGCGAGGAGTCCTCGTGCCGACTCTGCTGGTACTCTCCAGCACCAAGTTCGCGCTGGTCGCGATGTTCTACATGCACCTGAGATTCGACAGCCGCATCTTCAGCGGCGTCTTTGTGGTTCCTCTGGCGCTGGCCGTACTCGTGGTGATCGCGCTCATCATACTGTTCCACGTTGTCCCGCACGGCATGGGCCAGATCGGCAGCTAAAGCTCCGCCTCCGTAACAGCGACGCGGAACCCTTGGCTTCATGTCGCGGTCGCCGGTCGGGCACGGCCTGAGACTCACGCGGGGCCCTCCCGACCTACGCCTCACCCGCCGCGTGCTCCGCTCGGTACCAGCGATAGAAGAGGACCGTTATCGCCGCCCAGAAGATCAACCCGCCACCTATCTTCATTATCAAGCCGGCCAGCTGCTGATCGACACGCGGCGATATGCCTTGGATGGGCGGTGACAGCTCGTAGGTCGCGTACAGCGGCAGACCGCTGAAGGTGAGGAGGGCGAAGACCGGGGTGTTCACTATCGTGGCCAGGATGAGATACCCGATCTTGTACAGATACGCGAAGCCCGGACGCGCCGGGACGGGAGCCACCACCGGCCACCATAGAACCAGTCCGGCCACCCACCACGCCATATCCAGGAGGAACGAGCCGAGCTGGGACCCCATCATACTGTCGACGACGGACGGCCAGTGCGTGGCGATGAGTGTGACATTGAAGAATGCCAGCGCCACGAGAGGATGTGTCACTACTCGCAGAAAGCCGAGTACAGCCGGGCGGTTCGCCAGTCGCTCGAACGCTCCGCTGGGCAAGCCGTAGAGCAACAGCGGCGGTGCGACGAGGGCGATGAGCAGAAACTGCACCATGTGCGCGCTCGCGAGATACCCCGCACCCAAGGGCCCAATCGGCCAATCCAGGGCGACCCACAGACAAAGCAGGCCGGCGAAATAGGTCGCGCGCCTGAGGCGGCTCTCCCACAGCGCGCCCTCTCTAGCCCGCGCCCCGAGCCGGCGCAGGAGAACCCAGTAAGCGATGCCCAGGAGCGATACAAAAGCCCAGACGCCGGGATACATCTGCCAGCTCCAATCCCAGGCGACGGTTTGAGCCGAGCACCACCACTGCATGATCCTACCCGGCGCGGGATCGAGGGCGCGCCCTCTCGGAAGTATCTGAAGCGTCAGGCGGTCTCACAAGTCTCGCTCTAAGGCAACTCGATGTCTTCCTCGGCCAGTGTCTGCTTGCCAAGCGCAGCGTGGAGCTTCGGGTGCTCCCGCCAGATCAGGTACGCCATGACCGCCGTGGCGATCAGGTTGCCAACGCCGATCGACAGCCAGCCGAGCGCGCCGAACAGCCACTCTGCGGCGATGGCGAGTAGACCCAGGAAGAACGCCTCGAACGTCGCGAAGATCAGGACGCCCGCCAGCAGCAAGGGCGGCGTCTCTTCCGCCTGGCAGGCGATCGCAGCCGCCGCCAGGGCGACCATGATGAAGGCGGCGAAGTGAACGACGGTATAGCCGCCTACGGTCAGGAAGGTCACTTCAACCTGCGAAGGCCCGCTCACGCGCAGAAAGAGAGCCGAACCCAGCGCTCCGGGAGTGAAGAAGATCTGACCGCGAACCATGTCGAAGAGGAGAAACCAGACGGCCACCGCGGCCGCCGTGATCACCCCTACCATGACCCCTTCCCGCACTATCGGTTTCTTGGCCAGGGCGGGCAGCCAGCCCAGCGACGGCGCTTCCGACTTCAGACGCAGGTAGCTGGTCACCCCGATGCCGGCAAGCAGATTCCCCGAAAGTACCTGAGGCCAACCTAGCTCCTCGACGATGTCCGCCCCGTTCAGCACGATTCCCGAATAGAACACCAGGTCGAAGAGAACGAATCCCAGGACAAGCCCGAGCAGAATCGAGGGAAACGTCTCGAGCCCGCTCAGCAGCCAAGCCATCGCGACGCCTACCATACAGAAGGCGGCGTAGTGGAGGACGGTATACAGGGCTATGAGGAGGACTGAGCGATCCACGTCCACATTGACGATGATGTCCGACAGGAAAGCCGGCGTATCGAAGGGCCGACCCTGGATAGTGTCCACGATCAAGAACCACGCCGCCAGGATCGTCGCCCCGATCAAGCCGGCCTGGAATCCCCGCACCACGGTCTGCTTACGAAGCATCAAGTCTCCTCCTCGCACCTAGGTTGCCGACTCTTGCTCCCTCTTCAACGCTGCTACTAGACCACGGTGCTGTAACCACAGGTAACTACCCAGTGACAGCATCCAGACGACATTCCCAGCGAGCACAGACCACCAGGGGATCACGTGCGCGATCTCGGCGCCGAAGATACCGATCGCCAGCAAGCTGTAGACAAAGCCCGCCAGAAAGATGAAGAGAACGAAATACCAGATGAAATGGTGACGCTCGGTCTCGAACAGCAGCCAGGTGGCGACGGTCCCGACGGCGAGAGACAGTACAAGATGGAGACCATTCATGGCAAGTACGGGTCCCGGCTCGATGACCAGGCGCGCCGGATCCGAGAGTCCATAAAAGAGAGCCGAGCCCAACGCTGCGGCTGTGTGGAAGGGGGACCGGCCCGCGACGAGGTTCGCCACGATGAAAAAGAGCACCACAGCGGCGTAGCTGAGCAGCCCTGCGACAAGACCCTGAGTCAATACCTGCGCTCTGTCGGGTTTCATGGACCCTCCAGCCCGGTTTCGAATCGCTGCAGCTTTCCGTGACTTCGAATCTGCGTCATAGGCCGGGACACGCAACCCAGGCAGCGGAACACCGGTCCCGGCAGCAACGGTCTGGCGCCGTCAGCGCTCAAACTTATAATAGAGCCGCTAATAGAGCCGCCGTTCTAAACGAAGATCAGCAGTTGACTGTCCGGAGGGTTATGGGAGCGCAGCAGCGTGTCAGGCCTGAGGTCACCTCAGCAGCGGACTATCAGCCTCCGTACCGCTGGGCCGCCGCCGTTGGGCTGACCATATTCCTTCTCTATGTCATCACCCTGGCGCGCTCCACGGCCTTCTGGGATACCAGTGAGTACATCGCTACGGCGCACATCCTGGGTATCCCGCACCCGCCGGGGAACCCCGTCTTCGTGCTTCTGGCTCGCACCTGGGAGGTTCTTCTCGCGCCGTTCCCTCTGTCCGTCGCGATTAAGATCAATCTGTTCTCGGCGGCGAACGGCGCCGTAGCCGCCGCTTTCTGGTTTCTGGTCGTTCACCGCATACTGGCCTTCTTCTCCGATGACGAGCCTTTCCGGCGAGTGGGCGCTGCGGCTACAGTCCTGATCTCCTCGACGGCGTTCACCGTCTGGAACCAGTCGGTCGTGAACGAGAAGGTTTACACGGTGAGCCTGATGACGATCGCGGTGCTCACCTTCCTAATCTTCCGCTGGCGTGACAATATCGGCCGCGGCAAGGACGACAATCTTCTCATACTCATCGTTTTCCTGCTGGCCCTGTCGTTGGGGAACCACTTGATGGCGTTCCTCGTCGCGCCCGCGATGGTGCTATACCTGATCTGGGTGCACCCGCGTGCGCTGGTCCGCTGGCAGCTCTATTCCTTCGCCGCGCTCGCCTGGGTGCTGGGGCTTTCCGTGCAGCTGTTCCTCCCGATCCGTGCCGAGAGCCGGCCAGTCATCAGCGAGGCGGACCCGAGATGCGAATCGCTGGTCGACGCGACCATCGACATTCTGCGACTCCACCCCCCGGTTTCGCTGTTCGGACCTGACCAGGAGAACGACCGCTGCCAGGCGTTGGCGGCATCGCTGCGGCGCGAGCAGTACCGCAAGCCGCCGCTCGACACGAGCCCGATCCCTTTTCCAGGCGGGCCACGGCCGCGCGACCTCACCCTCGTCAGGTGGCAGTTCATCCACTACGCGCAGTACTTCGACTGGCAATGGGCCAGGAGCCTGGACGGTTCGAACACGTTCTTCGCCTGGATTCGCGCGCCCTTCACATTGCTCTTCGTGCTGCTCGGCTTGTACGGGATTCTGCGGCACTACCGGGCAGACCGTACTTCGTGGATCTACTTCGCCGTCCTCTTCGCCACCGTGTGGATAGGGCTCGTCATCTACCTGAACTTCAAGTACGGGTATTCGGTCGGGGCGAAGGTGGTGAACCCCGGCACGGGCGAGTTGGTACCCGTGCCCCGCGACTGGCGCGAGGTACGCGAACGTGACTACTTCTTCATGGTCTCCTTCTCCGTCTGGGGGCTGTGGGCCGGCATCGGGCTGGCCGCTCTCTGGCAGCGGCTGGCACAGACGATGGCGGGAGCGACGGCACGGCCGTCGCTCGTGCAACTTCGACGCGCGAGTCCCATACTCGTCCTCGCTTTGCTGCCGCTTCTGCTCAACTTCAAGTACGCAAGCCGGGCCGGAGATTATGTGGCGCGGGACTGGGCTTACAATCTCCTGATGTCCGTCGATCCATACGGCATCGTCTTCACCAACGGTGACAACGACACGTTCCCGCTCTGGTATCTGCAGGAAGTGGAGGGGCTGCGCCGCGACGTCACGGTCATCGTCTACTCCTACCTGGCGACTCCCTGGTACGCCGAGCAGCTGCGGGACCTGACCAGTCCGTGCGGTGAGCGCGACCCGCTGGCCGACGCGACGGTGATCACCTGTCAGCGGCCATTCGAGCCCGACAAGGCGATCGACATCTATCGCGGCCGGGATTGGCCCCTGCCGACACGTTCGATCCTCGAGATGAGTGACGCCGAGATCGAGAGCGCTCCCGACTGCTACCCTCGCGACGACTACGGACGTTGCCAGCTATTCACCGACACCGTCGCAGTGCCGATCAGTGACGATGTGGAAGGACTGGTCGCGAGTGGAGACTATCTGTTGCGCAACGACATCTTGGTCCTGCGCATATTGCAGACGTCGGCGGGTGATCGGCCGATCTACTTCGCCAGCACTACAGGCACCTACGAGAAATTCGCGATCCAGCCCTGGCTGATCCGGGAAGGGGTGGCGTACAAGATGTCGCCTACGGATGTGCAGCCGTCTGCCACGATCCTGCCGCTGCCGCTACAGGCACGCTTCGGCGGGGGACGCATACTCCCGTTCTGGCTGGATGTGGAGAAAACCGCCGCATTGCTCGACGACTTCTACATCTACAGGGACATGCCCGACTGGACCTTCTGGCCGGATCTGTCCACGAACGGGATCCCGCTTCAGTACTACCAGGCCTACACGTCGCTGGCTAACGCCTACCTTGTGCTGAACCAAGTGCAGGCTTCGAATCAGGCGATGGAGCAGGCGCGACGATTCGTGGAAGTCGCTCTGGGACCCATCGACTTGCCGGCACCGGCGGCGGCGCCCGCCGCTGACGCCCCGTCGATACCGATCGAGCTCCCGACCGACACGGTGCAGCCCGACAGCGGCGGCCAGTAACTAGAGCGGCGAACGTCGGTTCCGGGCCGTCAGTCGCTCACCAGCGCGGCGAGATCTTCCGCCAGCAAGTCCTCGGAGCTGGCACCGGGACTTTCATCGCGTACCACGCTCGTCCCCGTGCGCTCGTCGTACGTCACCCGCGTGACCTGATCCATGCCCTCGCGGATCGACTCGATGTGGGTGATAAGGATGACCTGCTCGAAGCGATCCTGAAGCCGTTGCAGCAGGCGGACTACGCTCTCCCGCCGCTGCTCGTCAAGGCCGCCGAATACTTCGTCGAAGATGAGCAAAGAGAGGGTCTGTCCGGCGCGGTCGGCGATCATCTGGCTGATGGCCAGCCGCAAGACGAGGTTGGCCAGATCCTCCTCGCCCCCGGAAATCACCGGCTTCTCCTCGCCATCGTCCAGGACGACGATCTCGTGGTCGCGGCTGATCTCGATACGGTTGTAGCGTCCATCTGTCAGCTCGGCGAGAAAGAGGCTGGCGACCTCGGAAAGTTCTGGCCGCACGCGATCGTTCAGATCGTCTCGCAGCTGACCTAACGCTGCGTCGAGATCGTTATGCAGGCGATGGTCCGCCTCGCGATCGGCTATGCTCTGCGCGATCTGCCGGTGCTCACGCTCTGCCTGGCGCGCCGCATCCGCCGCCTGGCGCGCGCTATCGGCCTCGCCCTTGATACGCTCCAACTCCAGCCTCGCGGCGTCCAGCGCGGCTCGCGCGCCCTCGTACTCCGCGCCGGCGGCCCGGTAGTGTTCCTCTGAGAACGCCAACTCTTCGCGCGTCGCTTCCAGCGTGGCGATCTGTCCGCGGAGCTGCCTCTCGTTCTCCTCGGCCTGGGCGGCCGCGCTGCGCAGCTTCGGCTCGCGCTCCAGGCGGGTCTCGACCTGAGTGATCTGCTTCTCCAATCCCCGCAGACGTTCCAGCTCACTTTTCACTTTGACGTGCCGCTCGGCGTCGTAGCCCTTGGGAAGCGCCGCCAGTTCTCCGGCTATCGAGCGGGACTCCGCCTCTTCGACAGCCAACTCATCTCTCAAGGCCCCGGCCTGCGAGACGGCCGCCTCCGCAGCGGCCAGCTCGGCCCGGAGACGTTCGCGCTCCTTGCGGGCTCTTGCCAACTCGTTCTTTGCGTCGATGACGTCGTCCGGCTCGTTCCTCAGCTGTTCCTGCCGCCTGCGGTGCCACTTCCCGTCCTGGATGATCTCCTCATGCTGGCCGCGAACCAGGCTGAGAACGCGATCGTATTCAGCCCCCAACGGACGCTTGCAAGTCGGGCAGGCGCCGTCCGGCCCTTCCGACTCGAGCTGCTCGATCTGTTTCTTCACCTCCTCGGCCTGGCCGAGCAGGATGCGAAGACGCGCCTCGACATCCTGGGCGTCGCGTTGCCATCGGGCGGTCGCCTCATCTTTGACGGCCTCTTGCCTGTCACACTCTTCTTCCTGCTTCGCGAACTTGCCGGTGAGCTCGTGGCGCGCGCGCCCCCGCTCCTCCTGTTCGGCTACCTTCCCGGCCAGCGCATCAACGCGAACGCGTTGTTCCGCCAGTTGCCTCTCCAGGTCCCGGCGCCGCGACTCGGCGTTCGCCAGGTCACGAAGCTGCTCCTCCTCGGCGCGCAGACCTTCCAACGGCGCCACCTGCTCTCGCAGTTTCTCCAGCTGCCCGGCAGCCCCCGCAAGGTCCTTGAGTTCCTTTTCGGCCTCGCTCCGCTCCTTCAGGACGCCCTCCAAGCGCGTTTGCGCAACCCGCAGCTCTTCGCGCAGCTCCCGATCCCGCTCGCGTGCCGCCTGCAGCTCATTCCAGGCGGGCTCGATATCGGCCAGGCGCGAGGCCGCTTCCGTCTGCCGCTGTTCGGCTTCACGCAGGGCGGAGGTGGCTGTCTTGAGTCGCGCCTCGGCTTCCTCTCTCGCCCTCTTTATCTCCTCTATGTCTCCCAGCGCCCGGCGTAACTCCTCCACCTGGCCCTTGAGCACCTTCCGTTGCTCCCGGACCAGCCCCTGCGCCACGCGCAGCCGCTCGTAGCCCAGCACCTGGGACAGGAAGCGCGCGCGGTCCGCCGGGCCCATCGCGGCGAGGAACCGGAGTTCCTTCTGTCCGGTGAAGTACGTGTTGAAGAATTCCTGCCGGGTCATTCCCAGACGGCGCGTCAGCTGCCGGGTCACCTCGTTGATACCGGCCGCGATGGGATCTCCCTGCTCCGCACGGTAGAGCTCAGCGCCCCGAGGAGTACGGGTCACGCGGAAACGCTCGCCCCGCAACTCGAACTCGAGCTCCGCCCGAACGATGGAGCGCCCCGCCGCCCGGTTGAAGCGGAGCGTGTCCTTCGTGCCGCGGATCGCGCTGGCTCCGTAGATCGCCCAGACGATCGCCTCGAGTATCGTCGTCTTCCCGGAGCCGTTTGGCCCGATGATGCCGGTGAGGCCCGGCCGGAATTCCAGTACCGTGTCGGCGTGCTGCCGGAAATTCTTGAGGGACAGGCGGATCAGCCGCATATCACTCCCTGTCCTCGAAGGCTTCCGAATCCTGGGCCTGCTGGAGATAGCGAAGGCCCAGCTGGATCAATGCTTCGCGGTCGACCTTCTCCGACTCCGGCTTCCAGCGATGCTTGATGAAAGCCGTCAGTTCTTCCTGTAGCGTGAGGCGCCGGCCAGGCCTTCACGCCGTATGACCTCCGGTGGCCGCGCATCCAGGTGGAAGTGGAGCGCCCGTGTCCTGTATTCGCGGATCGCCCGGTGGTCAAGCTCCCGGTAGACGTCACGAGGTACGTTGAAGACGCGGAGCCTGATGATCTTGTCCTCGATACCGCCTGGAACGGCGGCCAGTGCGTCTTCGATCGCCAGGTCGAGCTCCTGCGGCGCGAGATCCTGCCCCATCAGCGGCGGCAGGTCGATGACGGCCCGGGGGCCTTCCAGCTCGTGGAAGATCGCCCGGCCTTCGGCAGAGTCAAACTCGATGAATCCCTTCGGCCGGTCGGCTTCCGCCCAGATGTCCATGCTCGTCCGCTCGATCGCGCCGGGGTAGATCATGTTGGGAGCCAGCCGCTCGTACAGGTGATAATGCCCGAGTGCCACATAGCTCCACTGCTCTGGCTTGATGTCGCCGCCCCTGAGCACCGCCGCGCCGAAACGGCTGATCAACTTCAGGTCCTCGTGCGCCGCGTGCGCCATCAGGATGTTCACGCTCGCGTCCGGCGCCGGTTCGATCACCGGTTGCTCCTCGGAGATGAGAGCGTTGTGAGGCAAGCACAGCACCGCCGTATCGAGATCAGGGAACGAGAGCCGCTTCGGTTCCTGATGGACGACCAGGATTCCTGGTATCTCGGCGAACAGCCTCAGGATATTGCCCGTCTCGGCGGCACGAGGGGAATCGTGGTTGCCCGCGATTATGACGACATGAGTGTTCGGCGACTCCAGTCGAAAGCGCGAGAACTGGCGGAACGCGTCCGCGATCGCCGCATTCGACGGCCGCACAGTGTGGAACACGTCACCCGCCACAAGCAGCAAGTCCGGAGCGATGTCAGCCGTACGATCGAGCAGCTCGCGGAAGACTCGTGCTACGTCAGACTCCCGGATGTTGATTCCGTGTGGATTCGTCCGGTGGTAAGCCCTGTATCCGAGGTGCAGGTCGGCCGTGTGAACCAGCTTCATCTTGCGTTCAGCAGTTCCAGGTTCCCGTTCGCGCGCCCGGTGAGCTGGATCTCGACACCCTCCGCCGCATGCAGCGCGAACATGTCAATTTCGTACCGACCTCCGACAAACCGGCCCCGGTCGATGTCGAAAAGGGAAGAACCCGTCAGGCTGGCCTGCACGTGCAAGGGCACGCCGAAGCGGGTATCCTCAAAGCCCTGGAGCTGTGAATAGGATCCGGACAGCTCGATCACGGCTATCGAGCCCTCGGGCCCTGGCCTCACTTCCTTCAAAGTGTGTTCGAGCTCCAGGTTCAAGCTGCCGCCACCCGCGCCCATCCCCACCGGAATCTCCGCCGTGCCCTTCCAGCTATCGCCCACCTCGACAGGTTGCTCCGGCAGATAGGTCGGCATGCCGCCTTGCTCCAAGCCCTCGGTCAAACCGGCCAGCCGCGGGTGGGAGTAGGTCACATCGATCGTTCGCCCGGTAGGAGTCGTACGAACTCGCGCCACCTGCGAGAGCAGGTCGTGCATCGATTCCAGATAGCCTGGTGGCGGCGGGATCTCTTCTCCCCCCAGTTCCCCGGTGAACTGGTAGTCGTACCAGCGAACGTGGTATACCCGTTCCCCGTCAGACGCTACCACCATCAACCGCTGCTCATACTCCACGATGGTCCGCATTTCCATGCCCGCCGCCAGGGATTCCATCAATTGCCGCGTACGGGCATCGGGCTCGCCCTGGTCCGAAATCTCAGCCCGCATGCGAATCTCGAAGGTGAGGCGGTAGCGGCTGGTCTGGCCGACCGCATCCGAAAGCCGCAAGCGATAGGCCGGGCTCTGGGCGACGGCAGGAACCATGGCGAGCGCGACACAAAGCCCCCCCCAGGCCGCAGGTGTCAAGCTCCGCGCTCCACCTTTGACTCGTCCAGGGGGCGCAGGGGGCGACGGCCTAGAACTGATAGGCACCCAGCAGTACCAGGTAAGCCAACGCGAGGCCGACCAGGCTTCCGACTATCGCCTGGCGCTTCACACGCGCGCTGAACTCCGGCGCAGCTTCGCCGGTCTCGACCGAGCTCTCGGCCAGCGTCGCCAGGACTCCCGCATTGGGCACGATATAGAGCAAAGTGACCAGGAGCACGATCGATCCGACCAGCTGCATCTGGAACACCCAGTGTTCCGGGAAAGGGCGGAACCACGGCCGGTCCGTCAGGAACATGAGGATCGCGCCTGAGGCGACTGTCACGACGGCCGGAACGGCAACCAGCCGTTGGTACAAGCGTCGCGCGGCGGAGTAAGTGAACGCAATGATCTTCCAGTCACCGGTTGCTCGCGCCCGCGACGTCCAGATTCCCATGGTGAACATGCTGCCCAGCCATAGCGCCATGCCGAACAGGTGCACGAATACCAACAGTTGCACGGCCATCCTACCTCCTAACGTCGGGCGAACTGCCCTTGCCACTCCACCAGCGAGCGGCTCGGCGGCAACCCGCTCGTATCCTCCCACTCGATCTCGAGTTTCGCCAGCGCCATCATTCTCTCGTAACGTCCTTCGTTCACGGCGAACCTGCTGTCGCCAAAGTAGCGCCCGAGAACGCGAGCCCCGGCAGCGCTGCTGTGCACGGGCTCGCCATCGAACTCTATGCGAGCCACAAGACCCTCAGGTTCGACCTGGATTTCTCTAAGCCGATACGTCACGCGAATAACCACTGTCAACCCGGAGCCGTCCGGAGCCTTCAACACTATGGCCACGTCATCTTCCCACCGACTCCCCCGGCTCACGGAATCCGGCGGCAGGGCCATCGCCAGCCCCGCGAGCGCGTCGGCCAGCGACTGGGCCACGGGGCGAACGGCGTCGGACGTGACCTCGACGCCCTTCGGATGACCGCGAGGCGAGAACCTCAGAACAACGCGGCGGCCGACCTGCTGGAAGATCGTATCCCATTGAAACGAGCTCAGCCCCTGTACGTCGTCACCATAGACCTTGTAACCGAGCCAGTAGGCCAGGTAGCGACGATCTTCGTCCGGCGCGACCGGGGTCGACACGATGGTGACGGCGACATCGGTGGTCGTCTGTTTCGGTACGGTCGCCGGTTCGAGCAAGGCCGCGCGTGGGTCGTCCGCCGCTAGGTCGAACACCAGTCGTTGTCGCTCTAGCACCGTAAACTTGTAATGGCCGACCACGTTGGAATCCGAGGCCATGCGCAACAGTACGCGCGGCCCCGTAGCGTCGCTGCCTGGCTCCTGAGAAAAGCCCGGTGAGGCGACGCAGACCGCAAGCGCCAACGCTGCACAAGAGCTGAGAAGACGTCGTCGAGCTATCCTAACCGCCGGCTCCATAGGGATCATCGGGTACGGGCACAGGGCGTCGCGCAACCTCGACTTCTTCCAACGGCACTCGCTTCTTCAGGCGCGAGCGGAAGAACGCGAGCACATCCTTCGGCCGGCTACGCTGTGTATGATGGAACGCTTGCAGTACTTCCGCGCGCTCGCGCCCCGCGATCAGGTCTTTTACCTGGTTCACCGGCAGGCGGTCATCAAGGCGCCGCAGGCCATAGGCGATTGCGTCCTCGAAAGGCAGTCCCTGCCGTGGCGGGAACGACTCTATGCCATCGCGCCCGCGCATGACCGTCGGCTTCGGGAACCGGACGAAGATCGGTTGCGTGAAATGCGGGTGCCTCACCATCAAGTCACCCTTCGGCAAACTCGCAAGCTTCGTCTTGGTGGCCGGTGAAAGCACCGAGTAACCGGGTGTGGCCAGTTCGTCCATGTCCATGCGGCCATAGACGGCCGACCCGCAGTTGCCGACGACGCGCCGGTGCACCTGCGATCGGAACTGCTGGGCGCCGAACATCACCAGGCCCAGATAACGGCCCCGTTCGCTGATGTCGAGTAACATCTTGCGCACGTACGTGTCGGGACCTTCCGACGGCGCGTACTTGTTCAGCTCGTCCGCGAATACCACAACGTGCTTCACGCCGAGGCTGCCGGCTTCGAGACCTTCCCGCAGTTTCGACACCGTTCGAGCGAAGACCAAGTCCTGCGCCTCAGGCTCCACGTTCGCCACATCGATCACATAGACGGCCCGGTCCTCGAACGCGCCCCACGGTAGATCGCTCACGGCATCGTCGTTCACGACCAGGCCGTGGGCGCGGCTTACGATGCCGTTCAATCGGTTTCGCACCTTTCGGATGGTCGCCGTGTGGTGAGTCATCCAGCGGTCCGAGCCGCTCTGCTCGCAGAACGCCAGCACATCGTCGAACCAGTCCTCCAAGTCCCGGAACGTGCGAACGCAATGGTTCCGCATCAGCGGTTGTCCTGCGTCCGGTCCAAACTGCTGGTCCAATACACGGTCCCTGATGAAATCGATCAGAGCGTCGGCTTTAGCATCCAGGTCGTCGCGGGTCAGCAGCACCTCGGAAAACTGCAGGACCTCCTTCAGCCCCCAGCGTAGAGGCTCCACGCTCCCCACCAGGTCAGGATGGGTCCGCAAGGTGTTCAGGTTCCACCCGTCGGCTTTGTAGGGCGCGTAGTAGCGGACGTTCGCGAAGGGCTTGGGCGGAATCCCGAGCTGCTCGTACATCCGTGCATCGCTGTCATCGAGATCGCCCGGCTGATCCATGAACAGCAGATCCGGACCCTTCACGTTGAAGCAGACCGCCGCAACCGAGCCCTTCGAACGCGGCATATGCTCGAAGACCGAGGCCAGCAGGAACTCGACCAGGCTCGTCTTGGTGGCCAGCCCGCTCACACCCGTGATGTTAAGGTGAGCGGCCTCGGGACCCAGCAGGAAGTCGGCGTCCAGGTAGACCGGCGCTTCGAGCCCTCCACTCGTATAGAGGCCGATCGGGATGCCGGTGCGCGCCTCGCCCACCGCATAGGTGTCCATCCGAAGACCGACGATGACATCGTGGTTGTCCGCCAGATAGACGGCGCCCATAGGGACGGGCTGGACCGGCTCTTCGGGCTCGCGTCGTAGAACAGCGGCGGAGTAGAGGCGTATCTCGGGCCGCGCCGACGGTGTACGCGACTCCGAGGACGGGTCGGCATCGGCACCGATGTAGTCGTGGAGCGGCGACATGAGATCGGTGTAGCTGAACCCCTCGACCACCACGCCGTAGACCGTCTGCGATTCGGCCACGACCCTGACGATCGAGCCTATACCGATGGGCGCATCGCGACCTGTCCAGAAGTGGAATTCATGGGTCGTGTTCGGCTTGCGCTCAGTCGCTACAACGCGCCCCACAAGCGCGCTGGCACTTGCTCCGTTCACGCATCCCTCCTCAGAAGCAACATCGAACATCGGACACTATTCGAGCTTCGGCATTCGATCGCGCCTCTATTCCTTTCCTGCCGCCCGCCGCGCTCTCTCCTGGAGGCTCAATACCTCGAGCGTCCTGTGCCTCAGCGCGATTACCGCATCGCACAAAGCCGAAGCAGCGGAGAGCGTTGTAGTATACGGTATCCGGTGCTGGATGGCAGCGCGCCTGATGGCGTAGTCGTCGTGCTGCGCGTGCTTCCCCAGCGGCGTGTTGATCAGCAGCGCGATATCGCCCGATATCATGTAATCCACGATATGCGGGCGCCCTTCGTGCACCTTGAGAACCGGCGTGGCCGGGATGCCACGCGCTCTCAAATAGCGGGCCGTCTCCGCCGTCGCCCAGATCTCGAAACCCATCTCGTGAAAGCGACGCACGATGGGTGTGACGTTCGGCTTGTCCTGATCGTGAACGGTAACCACGATCCGACCCGACAGCGGCAGTGGGTTGCCCGCTGCGATCTGGGCCTTGGCCATGGCCAGCCCGAAAGAGTCGGCGATTCCCATCACCTCGCCGGTGGACCGCATCTCCGGACCGAGTAGCGTATCCACACCCGGGAGCTTGTCGAAGGGGAAGACCGACTCTTTCACCGCCACACCCTGCAGCTCACCGTCCACCTGCAAGTCGAATTCGGCAAGACGCCGACCCACCATGCAACGTGCAGCCACGCGCGCCAGCGAGACACCCGTCGCCTTGCTCAAGTAGGGAACGGTCCGGCTCGCCCGCGGGTTTACCTCGAGCACGTACACCACACCGTCCTTGACGGCGAACTGCACGTTGATCAGGCCGACAACACCCAGCGCCAATGCCAGCGCCCGCGTATGCTCCTTCATCTGTTCGACATGCTCGTCACGCAGCAGGTAGGGCGGCACCACACAGGCGGAATCACCCGAGTGGATGCCCGCATCCTCGATGTGTTGCATGACGCCGCCGATCAGAACCTCGTCGCCGTCGGAGACCGCGTCGACATCGGCCTCGAACGCATCTTCCAGAAAGCTGTCGATGAGGACCGGGTGCTCGGGTGACGCACGGACCGCGCGCTCGAAGTAATCCTTGAGCGATTCTTCATCATAGACGATCTCCATGGCGCGGCCGCCTAGCACGTAACTGGGACGAACCAGCACGGGATAACCGATTCGCCCCGCGACCTCGACGGCTTCCGCCTCGTTCATGGCCAAGCCGTTGGGCGGCTGCTCGATGCCCAGCTCGCGGGCCAGGGCCTCGAAGCGCTCGCGATCCTCGGCCCGGTCGATCGCATCGACGGAAGTGCCCGAGACCGGTACGCCCAGGTCATGCAAAGCCGAGGCGAGCTTGAGCGGGGTCTGGCCGCCCATCTGAACCACGATGCCCTGCGGCTGTTCCAGGTGCGCGATCTCGAGCACGTCCTCGAGCGTCAGCGGCTCAAAGTACAGCTTGTCGCTGACATCGAAGTCGGTGGACACCGTCTCGGGGTTCGAGTTCACCATGATGGTCTCGAAGCCCTCTTCGGCCAGCGCGAAGGCGGCGGAAACGCAGCAGTAGTCGAACTCGACTCCCTGGCCGATCCGGTTGGGGCCGCTGCCGAGCACGATGATCTTGGGCCTCTCGCTGCGGACGGACTCGTTCTCTTCTTCGTACGTACTGTAGAGATAAGGCGTGGCCGCGGGAAACTCCCCGGCACACGTGTCCACCATCTTGTAAGATGGGTGCATACCCCACCGCCAGCGGCGCTCGCGTACGTCCGTCTCCGTCTCCCCTCGAACGCGGGCGAGCAGCTGGTCGCCGAACCCCAGGCGCTTCATCTTCCAGGTGGCTTCGCGCGTCGGCTCGTCAAGCGATGCGTACCAGGCCTCCGCATCGACCAATTCTCTCAGCTGCTCGATGAACCAGGGATCGACGTGGCTCGCCTCGCAGATCTCCTGCGTGCTCAGGCCGTACTGAAGCGCGCGCTTGATTTGGAAAGGGCGATCCGCAGTGGGCCGGCGTAGCGCCGCCAACACGGTCTCTCTATCGTCGCCGGACAGGCCGTCGTCTGCCAGCCTCTCAGCGCGCTCCCAACCCGCCCGGTCGTTCTCGAGGGCGCGGAACCCCTTCATCCATGCCTCCTTGAAGGTCCGCCCGATCGCCATCACCTCACCCACCGCTTTCATCTGCACTCCGAGCACCGGGTCCGCGCTCGGGAACTTCTCGAAGGCGAAGCGGGGAACCTTGACGACGACGTAATCGAGGACCGGCTCGAAAGAGGCAGGCGTCTCTCGAGTGATCGCGTTGGGAAGCTCGTCGAGTCTGTACCCGACGGCCACTTTCGTTCCGATACGGGCGATGGGGAAGCCAGTCGCTTTCGATGCCAGAGCCGAGGAGCGCGACACCCGCGGGTTCATCTCAATGACAAGCATCTCACCGGTCTCCGGATTCACCGCGAACTGGATGTTGCAGCCGCCGGCGGCGACTCCTATCTCGCGGATGCAGGCGATGGAGGCGTCGCGCATCACCTGGTACTCCGCATCCGAGAGCGTCATCGCCGGTGCCACAGTGATCGAGTCGCCGGTATGGACGCCCATCGCGTCGAAGTTCTCGATGGAGCACACGATCACGACGTTGTCGGCGTGATCCCGCATCACTTCCAGCTCGTACTCCTTCCAGCCGATGATACCCTTGTCGATCAGGATCTCCCCCACCGGCGACGCTTCGAGCCCGATCCGCGCGACCTGCTCGAACTCTTCGCGGTTGTACGCGATACCGCCGCCCGTGCCACCCAATGTGAACGACGGCCGCACGATCGCTGGGAACCCCGTTCCCTCGACGACCGCGATCGCCTCTTCCAGCGTGTGCGCGAACCCGCCGTGCGGCACCTTCAGTCCGATGCGCCGCATCGCCGCAGCGAACTCCTCACGGTCCTCGGCCAGGCGGATCGCCCGGGCGTCGGCACCGCTCA
>JAZGAL010000020.1:0-12689 GCA_036475815.1 Gemmatimonadota bacterium | reverse complement strand
CCCGGCTCTTCCTGGAGACCGAGGCTTAAGCTCGGCCACTGCATCGCGGCTCTCGCGCTGCTGCCGGTAACGCCCGCGTCAGCGCCGCCGGCGGCGCCTGAAGGCTACGAGGTGGTGGATGCAGGCACCTTCACCCTCTATCTGAAGGGCGTTCGAATCGGTGAGGAGCGGTTCGTCATCCGCCAGGAGCTCGGCGGCAGCGGCGGACCTGTTTTCCGAGCGGGCGCCGAGCTCAACCTGAAGCTGGATGGCCGCACGCAGCGCATCGGCGTCGCCCTGGAGACGTTGGGCTCCGAATGCCGCCCTCGCCGTTACGAGGCGAAGATCAACGGCAGTGAGGCGACCACGATCGTTGGGACTCTGGTGCGCGACCGCATCCGGCTGGATGTCAGATCTCCGCAGGGTGCTGAGATGAAAGAATTCCTGCTGCACGGCAGAGTCGCCATCCTGGAGAGGCACATCGCGCATCACTATTTCTTCGCGTGGAAGCTGCTGGCGGGAAACCCCAGCGTCGAAGCCACCATAATCATTCCTAGAGACCGTAGCCAGGAACTCGTCACGATCGAGGATTGGGGAGAAGAGCCCGTACAGATCAACGATCGCGAGCTGATCCTGCGTCACGTGGCAATCATCGCCGAGACGGGATCGTCCCACCACGTGTGGCTGGATGGTGACAGGGTGATGAGGGTGGATGTCCCGCAGGACGAGTTTCTCGCCATCCGGTCGAACGCGACCGATCCATCGCCCAAACAGCCAAGGGGGACTTCATGAATGACGAAGGTCAAACCGCAGAGAGCGTGAGCGCCGGACCCGAGGCCCCAAATCTCGTGCAAAGGGTAGTCATGGTTTTCGGCTCTCCCGGCAAGCTTGGCGAGGCGCTGCGAACACGTTCGCCCTGGTTCTGGACCCTGGCCATCGTGGCCGTCGTCGGCACAATCATGGTGCTGGTCACTCCGGCGGAGCTCTTCCAGCAGATGATCACGGCACGGGGAGGCCAGGCCCAGGGACAGGCTCAGCCCTCGATCAGTGTGATGCGTGGCATTGGCGCCGGCAGTGCGCTGGCGGGGAGCTTCGTGGCGGCTGCCGTCGTAGCCGGCGTGCTCTATCTCGTCTTCAACGTCATCTACGGCCAGGCGGAGGCGACCTACAAGCAGCATATGAGCGCCCTGGCGCACTCCTGGTGGATTCTCATGATCGGGAACCTCATCACCTTCGCCCTCCAGGTCGCCAAGGGCGATGGCACGCTGCGACTGGGCTTCGGGCTGCTGCTGGCCGAAGATCCGTCGTCGTTCATAGGGCATTTCCTGAACGGCATCACGATCTTCGGGCTTTGGTCCTCGGCCGCACTGGGAGCCGTCGAGTCGGGGCTTTCCGGTGGCAAGGTTTCCGTAGGGAAAGCCGCCACCACCGTGATCGTCCTCTACCTGGCGTTCGCCGCCGTCGCGGCGATCTTCCCCAGCCTGGCGGGCTGAGCGGAGAGTCTGGATGGCGTCGAAGCCCTTCCCCACCCACGAAACTCTTGACCGGAGCGCCCCGTACGGCTAAGCAGAGCCCTGCAGAGCGCTCCGTGCCGAAGGAGCCTACAGCGATCCAAAGCAGAAAGCTGTTATCGGTTTACGACGAGCCACAACTAACCCCAAGCTTGGAGTTGGGTCATGAAGTGGAGAACGGTTCATAGCGCCTTCCTCGTATGCCTGCTTGCCGCGGGCAGCCTGAACGCTCAGGACAGGGCCCCGCTGACGCTGGAGCAGGCGATCAACCTCGCCAAAATCAACAACCCGCAGTTCCTGCAGACGCTGAACGCCCTGGGGCCAGCGAACTGGGCGGTCCGGGCGGCGAACGCCAACCTGTTCCTGCCGAACGCCGACCTGTCGTTCTTCACGTCCTGGCAGGACGCGGGCATCCAGCGGGTGGGCGCCGCCAGGTTCCCCGAGCCATCCGTGGTGCTCTCGCAGTACTCGTTCAGCCTGTCGTACACGCTGAACGGCAACACGATCTTCGCGCCGGGCCAGCGCAAGGCGGAACGCACGGCCGCGGAGCGGCGGATCGACGATGCGGAGCTCCAGCTCAACAACGCGGTCACCATCGCCTACCTGGAGGTTCTCAGGCTGCAGGATCAGGCCGAGCAGGCCGAACGTGAGCTGCGGCGGTCCGAGGAACACCTTCGACTGGCGGAAGCGCGCGAGGAGGTCGGAGCCGGCACGCGTCTCGAGACGATGCAGGCAGACGTGGCGCGCGGCCGCGCCGAGGTCGACCTCGTCCTGTCCGTGAACAGGGCGCGAGTCTCGAAGCTCCGCTTGATCCAGGCGCTGGGCGTCGATCTGCCGGCGGACCAGATCGAGCTGGTCAGCGAGTTCGAGATCTTCGAGCCGCGCCTCGATCTCGGGAGCCTGATCACCGACGCGATGAGCCGGCATCCGAGCCTGGTGGCGGTGCGAGCCGATCGGAAGGCCGCCAACTCCACCGTGAAGGTGGCGAAGGCTACCTACTTCCCCACCCTCTCGCTGCGCGCGGGCTGGAGCGGCTTCACCCGGGACGACACGGATTCCCAGAACGCCGTAGATCGGGCGCTGGGCAGCGCGACCTCACAATCGCAGGCTGTAGTCGGGCTCTGTAACACGTTCAACGAGCTGTATACCGGTACCGGCCTACCCGTCCCACCGGAATTCAGCAGCTGCTCGTCGTTCGCTTTCACGCCGCAAGACACGGTGTCGCTCACAAGGACGATCGAGGCCGCGAACAGCACGTTCCCGTTCAATTTCGTCAACGAGCCGGTGACCCTGACCGCCTTCTTCTCGTTCCCGCTCTTCAACGGCTTCGACCGGCAGCTCCAGGTGGAGCAGGCCGTCGCGCGTCGGAACGACCTGCAGCACCAGGTCCGGGGGCTGGAATTGCAAGTTCGCGCCGACGTCACCGAGGCAGTCCACAACCTGGAGACGGCGCATCAAACCGTGCTGCTGCAGCAGGAGAACACGGCGCGAGCGCGTGAGGAGCTGAGGCTCGCCCAGGAGCGCTACCAGCTGGGCGCCGGCACCTTTCTCGAGCTACTCGATTCCCAAACGTTCGGCGCGCAGGCGGAGGTGGACGAGATCAACTCGATTTTCGGGTTTCACCAGTCGCTGGCCGCGCTGGAGGCGGCGGTTGGGCATCCGTTGCAGCTCTCTCCTGAACAGTGAACCAGGAACGCCCGGGATAAGGGAGTCGGAGAGTGGGTAAGAAAAAGATCTTCATCGGGGCCGGCGTCGCCGTCGTCATCATCATCTTCGTGGTGCTGGCCCTGGGACAGGGTCGCCGCGGAGGGGTGGACGTGCGCACCGAAGAGGTGCAGCGGCGAGACCTCGTCTCGGTTGTGACGGCCAGCGGCCGTATCCGCCCGCACCGCAGGGTCGATATACAGGCCGAGGTTTCCGGCCGGATCGTCGATCTGCGCATCGTCGAGGGCGAGCTGGTGAGCGAGGGCGACACTCTGCTGATCATCGATCCCTCCACATTCGAAGCCGCCGTGCAGCGGGCCCGGGCCGCACTGGCTTCCGCTCAGGCTTCCGCGACACAGGCGCGCGCGAACAGGGATCAGGCCCGGCGCCAGTTCGACCGGACACTGCGGATCCACGAGCAGAACCCCGAACTGATATCGGATTCGGAGTTCGAGACCGCGGAAACGAATTTCGAGGTCCAGGAAGCGCTCTATCAGGCGGCCGAGCACATGGTGGAGCAGGCGCGCGCCAATCTGCGCGAGGCGCGCGACCGCCTGGCCAAGACCGTCCTCATCGCACCCATGACCGGGCTGGTCACCCGGCTCAACGTCGAGCAGGGTGAAACGGCCATCGTCGGCACGATGAACAACCCGGGGACCGTGCTGCTCACGGTCGCAGACCTATCGGAGATGGAAGCGGTGGTGGAGGTGGACGAGACCGACATCCCGCAGATCGAGCTGGGTGACAGCGCCAGCATCGAGATCGACGCGTTTCCGGATGACGTGTTCACGGGGCGAGTGACCGAGATCGGCCACAGCTCGATCCAGGGAGGCACGCTGGGTCTGAGCGGCTCGACCTCCGACCAGTCCGTCGACTTCGAGGTCGTGATCCAGCTTAGCGACCCGCCGGCATCGCTGCGAACCGACCTGTCCGCTACAGCCGATATCGTGGCGGCGATGCGGGACAGCATCCTGAGCATACCGATCATCGCTCTTACGTTGCGGACCCCGGAGCCGGAGGAGACCGAGGAGCCTTCCAGCGACAGTGAGAGCGAGCCGATCGAGCTGGTCGAGCAGGAGGAGCCTGAGGAGGAGGAAGGGGTATTCGTGGTAGGTGAAGACAATACGGTCAGCTTCCGACCGGTAACGGTCGGCATCGCCGGACGCGAGCACTTCGAAGTTCTGGAAGGATTGGAGGAAGGCGAGGTGATCGTGGCCGGCAGCTACCAGGCCATCCGCCAGCTCGAGAACGGAGACCTGGTGAAACCGGAAAAGAAGTAAAGGCAACCAGCCAGAGGGATCGAATAGATGATGATGCCGCCAGACAACGCCGTCATTCTCACGCGAGGCCTGAAGAAGGAGTACGAGCTCGGCGCCGAGACGATTCACGCTCTGCGGGGCGTCGACATGCAGATCAACAGGAACGAGTTCGTAACCATCATGGGGCCTTCGGGTTCAGGAAAATCGACCCTACTGAACCTGATCGGCTGCCTGGACACGCCCAGTTCCGGCCAGTACTGGCTGAGTGGCCAGGAGGTCTCGCAGCTCGACGACAACGACCTCGCAGAGATCCGCAATCGTCAGATCGGCTTCGTCTTCCAGACGTTCAACCTGCTGTCGCGCACGACCGCTCTTCATAACGTCGAGCTACCGCTGATCTATGCCGGCATCCCGGCCCGGCAGCGGCACGAACGCGCCAAGGAGACGCTGGACGCCGTGGGTTTGGGCGACCGCATGAAGCACCAGCCGAGCGAGCTATCGGGCGGCGAGCGACAGCGTGTCGCTATCGCCCGAGCGCTGGTCAACCAGCCTTCGCTGCTGCTGGCCGACGAGCCGACCGGGAACCTGGATTCCGCGACGTCCAGGGAGATCATGGAGATCCTGGTTGCCTTGCACGAGCGGGGCGAGACGATCCTGCTGGTCACGCACGAGCGTCATATCGCCGCCTACACCGAGCGACTGATCGCTCTGCGGGACGGCACGATCGAGAGCGATGAGCCGCATACCATCGGTGCTGAGGTGATGTGAACGTACTCGACGCTGTCCTGCTGGCGCTGCGGCAGGTATGGGCTCAGAAGCTCAAGTCCTTCTTCACGCTTCTGGGCGTGATCGTCGGCGTCACCTTCCTGATCTCGGTCATCGCCGTGGTGGAAGGGATGAACCGCTATGTCCAGGACGACTTCGCCGGCGCGATATTCGGCATCAATACGCTCACGATCGAACGTATCTATACGCGCCGGGGCGGTCGAGAGGACGATCGCACGCGCCGGCGCCAGGCGCGCAACCCGGACGTCACGATCGCCGATGCCGAGCTGTTGCGCGAGAACGTCCCCGGCATCTGGTACATGGCATACAACGCCGACCGCTTCATGCCCGAGGTGCGGGCCGGGCAGAACAAGCGCAAGAACGTGCGGCTGATTGGCGTGACCGACGAATACCTGGCGCTGCAGGGCTGGGACGTCGTGCAGGGCCGCGGGCTGACTCGCATCGACGATGTCCGGGCGATAAGGGTCGCCGTGATCGGTGATGCCATCGCCGAGAAGCTCTTCCCGGAGCAGTCACCCGTTGGCCAGGATATCCGGCTGGGGCCCTTCCGTTATCGAGTCGCCGGCGTACTGAAGCGGCAGGGCGGTTTCATCGGCATCATCCGCGACGCCGCCGTCGTCGTTCCCTGGGGCGCTTATCAGGCCGACTTCTCGCGCCGCCGCAACGTGGTCGAGAGCATCCAGATCAAGTTCAGGACCAGCGAGGCGTTGGTCGCCGGCGAGTCCGCCGTAGAGGAGATCCTGCGAGCGCGCCACCAGCTGCGGCCTGCTGAGGAGAACGACTTCTCCGTCGAGACGGCGAGCCAGATTCTAGACGCCTGGGAAGGCGTGAAGAAAGTGCTGCTGGCGGCAGGACCCGGTCTCGTGGCCGTCGCCCTCGTGGTCGGCGGCATCGTGATCATGAACATCATGTTGATGTCGGTGCTGGAGAGAACCCGGGAGATCGGCGTTCGCAAGGCGCTGGGCGCGCGGCGGATCGACATCACCCGCCAGTTCCTCGCCGAGTCCGCCACCCTGTCCATCGTCGGCGCGGTGATCGGCATGGTCGCGGGCAGCGCCCTGGCCAAGCTGGTGGACGTGGCGACCCCGTTGCCGGCTTCGGTGCCGATGTGGTCCATCGTGCTGGGTGTCGCGCTCGGGCTCTTCGTGGGCCTGGTCTTCGGCGTCTACCCAGCGATCCGGGCCTCGAGGCTCGAGCCGATCGTGGCACTGAGATACGAGTAACTGAGAGGCGACCATGACCGGCAGGGCACTACAGGAAGGCGTCACTATCGCGCTGCAGGCGCTCAGGCAGAGCAAGGTGCGAACCGGACTGACCATCCTGGGGGTCGGCATCGGCGTCCTGGTCGTCGTCGCCATGGCGGCCGTCATCCAGGGCGTGAACAAGAGCTTCGATGTGCTCGTCGAGGCCTCGGGGGCCAACACGTTCTACGTCGTCCGCGCCTACGGCGTGGAGATGAGCACCGGCCTGGAGGAAGACGATCCGACCTGGCGTCGCCGGCCTCCCATAGCCGCGCGCTTCGCTCGCTCGCTGGAAGCTCTCTCGAGCGTGGCCAACGCCTATGCGTCCGCGGATCTGTCGTGGCTACGGCAGAAACTGAGGGCCGGGGGCAACGAGACGGACGCCGCCATCATGGCGGTGCCATCCGACTTCATGCAGACCGACGCGGGCGACATCGTGGCCGGCCGCTTCTATACGAAACTCGAGGAGGAAGCCGGCCGGCCGGTGGCCGTGATCGACAGCTCGGCCGCCTATGACCTATTTGCGCCGGTTGAGGCCGTCGGCAAGACCATTCGGATCGGGAGCCAGCGCTTCAAGGTGATCGGCGTATACAAGCACCCGCCCAACCTTTTCGCCTCGCTGGGCGGTAATCGCGTGTTCGTGCCGTTTGGCACCGCCCAGAAGTACCTGCTGAAGAACGTCCGCTGGATCTCGTTCGATGAGCTGGTTTGGATCACTGTCGTGGCGAAACCGGTGGTCAGCGTGACCCGAGCGATCGATCAGGTCACCGGTCGACTGCGGGCTCTGCGTGGCGTGGGCCCGGGCGAGGAGAACAACTTCGATATCGTAACCCAGGAATCGATGACCGATCTGTGGAATCAGCTCACCGCGGTTCTGTTCGCCGTGATGTTCGCCCTGTCCAGCGTCGGACTGATGGTGGGCGGTATCGGAGTTATCGCCGTGATGGTCGTCTCCGTGACGGAGCGTACCCGCGAGATCGGGATCCGCAAGGCGCTGGGCGCTACTCGACGAGACATCCTCTGGCAGTTCCTCGTGGAGGCGGTCACGTTGACCACCGTTGGTGGTGCCTTCGGGCTCGCCGCCGGGGCTCTGATCGCCTGGATCCTCAACACTTTCACGCCGGTGCCGGCCGTGATACCCATCTGGTCGATATTCATGGCCATCGCCGCGGCCGGCTTCACCGGCATCGTCTTCGGGCTTTTCCCCGCCGTCCGCGCGGCGCGCCTCGATCCCGTGAACGCACTGCGCTGGGAGTAGGAACGGGGAGTAGCCAAAATGGTTGACCTGCTTGCTATCGCCCCTCACCCCGACGACGCCGAGCTGCTCTGCGGAGGCACCCTGATCCGCGCAGCCGACGCCGGCTACAGGACGGGCATCCTCGACCTGACCGCTGGTGAGATGGGCTCATATGGCTCGCCCGAGCAGCGCAAGTCCGAGTCCGAGCGGGCCGCCGGGATCCTCGGGCTCACGATCCGACGCACGCTCGGTCTGCCAGACGCCCGGATCAGCAACGACGAAGAGAGCCGCGAGCGGTTGGCGCAGGCGATCCGCGAGCTGCGCCCGCGCACCGTGATCCTGTCCTACTTCGAGGGTCGCCATCCGGACCACCGGGTCGCAGCCGAACTGGGCTACGACGCGTGCTACCTGGCGGGTTTGAAGAACTACCCCGTCTCCGGCGAGCCGCACCGTCCCAACAAGGTCCTCTACGCCTTGGCCTACCGTGAGCATGCGCGCAAACCGACCTTCGTTGTCAACATCAGCGGCGTCTTCGAGCGCAAGCTGGAGGCGATCCGCTGTTACAGCTCGCAGTTCGATGGGGTGGCGGCTCTCGGCGAACTCTTCCCCGCCGACGTCCCGCTATACGATCTCGTGCGTATCCAGGATGCCCGCTACGGATCGCTGATACGTGCCGCCTACGGTGAACCGTTCTTCACACGCGAGACGCTGCAGGTTGACGACGTGGTAGCATTGCCGGTGAGCAGCTTCTAGCTCCGGCCGGCAAGCGCGTAGCCTTCCAGATCGAGTCATAGCGCTTACTTTCCCAGTGATGAGCGAGAAGCGCATCTATCTGGATTACTCGGCCACAACCCCGCTGCGCCCGCAGGCGCGCGAGGCCATGGCCCCCTATCTCGACGAGGCGTTCGGCAACCCTTCGAGTATTCACTCACTCGGCCGCGACGCCCGGGTGGTCGTCGAGGATAGCCGTCGCCGCCTGGCCGGCATCCTGGGAGCGGCGGACGGGAGACTGGTCTTCACCGGATCCGGCAGCGAGGCCGACAACCTGGCGGTGCTGGGGTTCGCGCGGCGGCGTCCGGACGGCTGCGTCATCCGCTCGAGCGTGGAGCACAAGGCCGTGGTCCAGGCGACGAAGGCGCTGCAGTACGGCGGTTACGATGTGCGGGTCGCGCCGGTGGACGGCCGCGGCGTCCTGGACATCGAAGCGCTCGGGAGGCTCCTGCCCAGCGACGGCCGCGCCACGCTGGTCTCGGTGATGTGGGCCAACAACGAGACCGGTGCCGTCCAGCCGGTGGAAAGGGTAGCCGAGCTGTGCCGGGCGCGTGGCGCCGTCTTCTTCTCGGACGCGGTCCAGGCGTTCGGCAAGCTGCCACTTTCATTGCAGGATGAACTGAGCCCACACCTGGTCGCGCTCGCGGCCCACAAGATCGGGGGGCCCAAGGGCACCGGGGCGCTGTTCATCCGCGAGGGCGTGGAACTGGAGCCCCTGATCTACGGCGGAGGTCAGGAAGGCGGCTTGCGTTCGGGGACCGAGAACGTGGCCGGGCTCGCAGGGTTCGCGGCCGCCGCAGCGGCGGCGACGAACGAACTGGAGAGCGAGGCGGCGCGTCTTTCGGCGTTGCGGGACAGGCTGGCCTCCGGGCTGCGGGAGACGCTTCCGGAGATCGTGGTCAATGCGGCCGACGCAGCGGAGCGGCTCCCCAACGTTCTGCACATCTCGCTGCCGGCCGTCGACATCGAGGGGCTCCTCACATCGCTCGATCTCGAGGGCATATGCGTGTCCTCCGGCTCGGCCTGCACAACCGGCAGCGTCGAGCCGTCCCATGTGATGGAAGCCATGGGGCTCGAGGGCGACTACGCGCGCAACACGATCCGCTTCAGCCTGGGTTGGGGAACCCGGGCGCAGGACATCGAGTACGTGCTGGAGACGTTGCCCGGGATAGTCCGGCGGGTGCGCGAGTTCTCGGGCCAGCCGGCTCCAGCGGAGCCCGCTTCATGAGGGGCGGGACAGGAAGAGGTCGTCTGCAGGTGCCAAACACAAGCGGCGAAAGAGGGCGCGTGCTGGTGGCGATGAGCGGCGGTGTCGACTCATCGCTGGCCGCGGCGCTTCTCAAAGAGCGCGGCTGTGAGGTCATCGGTGCGACTATCAAGACATTCTGCTACGGGGATTCCCCCGGTTCGTCGAAGACGTGCTGCGGCCTCGAGGGGATCGCGGACGCCCGCGCCGTAGCGCACCGCCTCGGCGTACCCCACTACGTGTTCGATCTCGAGCAGGAGTTCACTCATGACGTGATCGACGACTTTGTGGTTGAGTACGCCAGCGGCCGTACGCCGAATCCCTGCGTGCGTTGCAACTCGCACACCAAGTTCCGCGACCTGCTGCGGCGCGCGCGAATGCTCGGGTGCGACCGTATAGCCACGGGGCACTACGCCAGGAGCGTGCGATCGAACGGGCACGCGCAGATACTGCGCGCCGCCGACCGCTCCAAGGACCAGACCTACTTCCTCTGGGGCATGGACCGGGAGGTGCTGGACTGCCTGGAGCTGCCGCTGGGCGAGCTGACCAAGCCGGAGGTGCGCCGCCGCGCCCGTGAGCTGGGTCTCGAGACGGCGGACAAGCCGGAGAGCTTCGACATCTGCTTCGTGCCGGACGGCGATTATGCCGGCTTCCTCGCTACGCGTCTGGACGGCGACCATGCCGCCTTTCAGCCGGGCCCCATCCTCACGCTGGACGGCACGGAGGTCGCGAGTCACAACGGCTACTGCCGCTTCACGGTCGGGCAGCGCAAGGGTCTTCCGGGCGGCTTTCCCGAGCCGATGTACGTGGTGCGGATCGAGCCCGAGGCTCGCGCGGTGGTCATCGGGCCCGTGAGCGCGCTCGATTCCATGCTGGTGACGGTCACTGAGCAGAACTGGCTGGGCGAGCCGCCCGGCTCTGGAGCCGAGGTGAGCGTTCAGATCCGCCACCGTGGCAGCGAAGCAGCCGGTCGGATCGAAGCAGTGGACGACCAGCGGATCGTGATCCGGCTCTACGAGGCGCACCGCGCCGTCACGCCGGGACAGTCAGCGGCGATCTATGCCGGGGATGTGCTGTTGGGTGGAGGCAAGATCGTTGCCGGGGGCAGCCCCTAGTACTTGATTCCCTCCGACGCGGCGAACTCCTTGATCAGCTCCTGCCCGCGTTCGTCCAGTTTCTCGGGGACCACGATCTTGACCTCCACGTACTGATCGCCGATCCGCCCATCTTTTTCGACGCCCATCTTGGGCAGCCTGAACTTGGTGCCGCTGCTGGTACCGGGCGGAACCCGCAGGACCACGCGCTTCCCCTCCACCGTGCGAACGCGGAGCTTGGAGCCGAGCGTCGCCTGCGCGATGTTGATGGGGACCGTGCAGTAGATGTCGAGGCCACGGCGACGGAAGAAGCGGTCCTTCTCGACCTCGAACTTGATGATGAGGTCGCCCGGCGGCCCCCCACCCGGTCCGCGCTCGCCCAACCCCGACATACGGACTCGTGACCCGCTCTCGACGCCGGCCGGGACCCGCAAGTTCACCCGCCGCTGTGTGGTCACCTGGCCGAGGCCGCCACAGCTCGGACAAGGGTCGGTCGCGATTTCGCCGCGGCCGTAGCAGGCCGGGCACGGCCGGTTGATCGCGAAGTCGCCTTGCCCGAAGCTTTTCACCCCGGTCCCGTTGCACTCGGGACATCGATTCGTGGTGGTGCCGGGCCGGGCTCCGCTGCCGTCGCAGGTCGCGCACTCTTCGGTGACCGGCACATTGACCGTCACGTGGCCGCCCTGGGCAGCGGTCCTGAACGACACTTCAACCGTGTACTCGACGTCCCGACCCCGCTGCGCCTGGCGCTTGCGGCCACGGCCGAAGTCGAAGATGGAGCCGAAGATGTCACCGATACCGCCCAGATCGTCGAAAGAAAAACCGCGCCCGCGTCCTTCCGTGCCCGGCGCATGCGCGAAGCCCTCGAAGGGCGTGAACTTGCGCATACGGTCGTATTGCTTGCGCCTCTCCGGATCCGAGAGCACCGAATAGGCCCCGGACACCTCCTTGAATCGCTCGCCCGCACCCGGGTCGTCGGGGTTAGCGTCCGGGTGGTACCGCTTGGCCAGCTTACGGTAGGCCTTCTTGACCGCAGCAGCGGACGCGTCCTCGGAGACCCCGAGAATCTGGTAGTAATCCTTAGTGGTCGCGCCCGGCATAACTCAGGACTCGCTCTCGACTTCGCCCGCACCACCGGCCGGTGCCGGCCTGTACATCTTCACCTCAACCAACGCCGGCCTCAGCAGGCTGTCCTTGAACAGATATCCCTTCGCCAGCTCCTGAGAGACCAGCTCGTTCTCCTCCGGCTGATCGGTGGAGACCGTTACCATGGCCTCGTGGAATTCCGGATCGAACGGCTGGCCCACGGCCTCGATCTCCTTGAGGCCGAACTGCTCGAGCGCCCGCCGCAGCTTGACCTCCACCAGCCGCACACCCTCCAGGATGGCGGCGGCATCGTGGTCGTTCGACCCGAGCTCGCAGACGCGCGACAGGTCGTCCAGCGACTCCAGCAGCGGCTTCACGAGCTCGGCCTGAGCCCGCACTTCCTGCTGGGCGCGTTCCCGGCTTGTGCGCTTGCGGAAGTTGTCGAATTCGGCGACCAGCCTCAGACGCCGGTCCTCCAACTCCTCGAGCTCGGTACTGAGCGCTTCGATGATCTCCTCGGCCGTGGGCGCCAGCGTCTGCTCAGCTTGTTCCGGCGCGCTAGTGTCGGCCACCGCCTTCTGGCCAGACGTATTTTCTTGTTTCGGCTTTTTCTTTCTCGATACCATATCAACTCAACTTCTCAATGGTTGGATCTTGGCCATCTGAGACTCATCGCTTCGCCCTCGGTCGTCAAGCCCCCACGGGAGACCGCCCCCCCCCCCCCCCCCCCCCCCCCCCCCGCCGCGCGCCGCGGGGGGGGGGGGGCGCGGAAGCC
>JAZGAL010000019.1:0-5372 GCA_036475815.1 Gemmatimonadota bacterium | reverse complement strand
CCGCTCTTCGAATCCATCATGCCGGTCGTGGTCACGCTCGCCGCCGTCACGTTCGGCGTCCTGTACCTCAAGCGGGTCGATCAGGATTGGCTGAGAGAGGGGGCGCTCGTCGGGCTGATCTGGTTGGGAATCAGCGTGCTCATCGACGCTCCGCTTATGCTGTTCGGCGGCCCAATGAAGATGACTATCGGCGAGTATGTGGCGGACATCGGACTGACGTACTTGATCATTCCGGCCGTCACGGTAGGTATCAGCGCTGCGCTCGCAGCTCGCGAGGCGAAGCCAAGAACCAAGCAGGATGCCGTCTAGCCCGCGCATACGGCTGTGGCATGCTGACGAGAGGGATCGTGATATGAATCGAGCAGCCTCCATTCTGATGTTGTACCTCGTGCTGATTGCGTTTGTAGTCGCTCGAAATCCGGTCCAGTCCGCTCCTTCCTCACAGGACCACGTCGCGTACATCTACAAGACCATCGGAGGCGTGGACCTGAAAGCACACGTGTTCTCGCCGGGCAACGGCGATGCGGGGGTGAAACGATCTGCCATCGTGATCTTCCACGGAGGTGGTTGGAACGTAGGTTCACCGGAGTGGACGTTCTCCATGTGCCGCTACTTTGCCGCGCGCGGGATGGTTGCGGTTGGAGCGCAATATCGACTGGCGGATCAACAAGAAGTCACCCCACTGGAGGCTATGGCCGACGCGCGGTCCGTTATCCGATGGATGCGACGAAACGCAGATGAGCTTGGCATCGACCCGAACCGCGTTGCTGCGGCCGGATGGTCCGCAGGCGGACATCTGGCAGCCTCCGCAGCGATCTTCGACGATCCTCCAGGAGAGGATCTCGTCCAGGCGGCGCCCAACGCGCTGGTCCTGTGGTATCCTGCGGTTGCGGTCACTGGTGACCAGTGGTTCGCGAAGCTGTTGGGCGAGCGCGCCGAGGCTATTGAGGCTTCGCCGGCTGAGCATGCGCGGCCAGACCTTCCTCCCACGATCATCTTCCAGGGCAGTGAGGACACGGTGACCCCTCTCGCTGGAGCGCAACTGTTTTGCGAGAGGATGAAACGGGCGGGTAATCGATGCGACCTCCACGTCTATGAGGGCCTAGGGCATCTCTTCACCCGTGATAATCCGGAGGCTCGCGTTGACGCCATGGTGAAGGCGGATCGGTTTCTGGCATCGGTGGGATT
Organism: Gemmatimonadota bacterium; assembly: GCA_036475815.1. GTDB lineage: Bacteria > Gemmatimonadota > Gemmatimonadetes > Palauibacterales > KS3-K002 > JBDHGH01. The sequence continues at coordinate 4,184 of JAZGAL010000019.1, read as the reverse complement.
CTTGGACGGGGAGCCTGACGAAACCCGACTCCGTGGCGGCGAACGTGAACGATGACGACAGTGGGGAGGACAGCCGCCTAATGCACCGCAGCTAGAGACGGAGGACCAAGTGAAACCAGCCACGACAGACGATGTCCTTGACCTCCTGGACGCATATTTCACCTCGGCCGCGTTGGGCGCGGCCATCGAACTCGGCCTCTTCTGGCTGCTCGAACAGCAGCCACTGGATGCGGCTGGTGTGGAAGCAGCGCTTGGGATCCCCACCAAACGCTGTCGCTACTGGCTGCAGCTCTTGAGCAGGGCAGGTCTCATCGAGCAAGTCTCCGATGGTTATGCACCGTCCCGCACGGCACGGACGGCCATCCTGGACGCGTACAGTCAGGATTCCTGGTCGCTGCTGGCGAACCAGGCACGACAACGGTTTCCGGGCCTTCGCGATCTTCCCCTGCACATTCGCGAGCCTGGTTCAGCTTGGGCAACCCTGGGACTGACGTCCCCGATGTACCATGCCGAGATGATTGAGAATCCCGAGGCCGCGCGTCAGTTCACCCGCATGCTCCACGAGCTCCACCAACCCTTGGCCGATGAACTGGCCAGGTCTCTGGATCTGAGCGCGGTGGATCGACTCATGGACCTGGGAGGTGGCTCCGGAGTCGTGTCACTGGCCTTGCTGCGCCGGCACCCTCATCTCACCGCTGTTGTCGTGGATATCGCCAACGTCTGCGCAGCGGGGCGTGAGATCGCTGCCGAGCAGTCTCTCGAGGATCGGATCTCCTATCATCCAACTGATTTTCTCCGAGACGAACTGCCGTCAGGGTTTGACATGGTCCTCGAATGCGATGTTGATGTTTACAGCGAACCGTTGTTCCGCAAGGTATGGACTGCTTTGAAACCTGGTGGGCGCTTCGTGATCGTCGACCAGCTGGCACCCGCAGACGGTGTGGCCCCTCCGTCACGCTTGCACTGGGCGTTTCAGGGCTCGTTGATAGACCCGGAATTCAACTTCTTGACCGCGGCCGACATCCAAGCTCAGCTGGAGGAGGCGGGATTTCAGCTTCTATCGCAAGACACCCTGCCCCAAGTTCGCGGGGTGACCGAGAGGTTCACGTCCGGCTCGGTACTGATCGAGGCCTGCAAGAGCACGGCGACATAGCAGGCGCTGACGTTAGCGCGCTATGAGCGTTTGCCAACCGCTAACAATGCCCCCATCTTCTCAAGAACTGACGTCCTCGCAGTGGCCCCGCTTAGCCTGGTCGCCGTAACGCTTCCCAACCGGTGATCGGGAGACCCAACCAAGCTTCTTAGAAGCCTGGATCATGGCTCATCAGCTAGAAGACCTGAAGACAGCACTCGCCGACCGCTACGCGATAAAGCACGACCTCGGCAGCGGCGCGACGTCGACCATCTACCTGGCCGAGGACTTGAAGCACCACCGCCAGGTCGCGCTCAAGGTCCTCAACCCCGAGCTGGTCGCCACGATGGGCGCGGAGCGCTTCCTGCGCGAGATCAAGATCGTCGCCGGACTCACACATCCCCACATACTCCCGCTGTATGATTCCGGAGAGATCGGCGGCTTCCTCTACTACGTGATGCCCTACGTGGAGGGTGAGTCGCTTCGGGACCGGCTCACCCGCGAGAAACAGCTCTCGGTCAAGGACGCCGTGCAGATCGCGCGCGAGGTGGCCGATGCGCTCGGCTCCGCACACACGCGCAACATCGTGCACCGTGACATCAAGCCGGGGAACATTCTGCTGGAGGAGGGGCATGCCGTCGTCGCCGACTTCGGCATCGCCCGGGCCATCTGCGCGGCGGGCGCGACGCATGTCACCGAGACGGGGCTGGCCGTTGGAACGCCGGTCTACATGAGTCCCGAACAGGCGAGCGGCGAGAGCGATATTGACGAACGCAGCGACCTCTACTCGCTCGCCTGCGTGCTGTACGAGATGTTGGCCGGGAACCCTCCATTTGTGGGGCCTAACGCCCGCGCTATTATCGCGCGCCATCTAATGGACCCTGTGCCACCGCTCACCACCGTCCGGCCCGACATTCCCGCGAACGTGGTGACTGCCATAACGAAGGCTCTTTCCAAGGAGCCAGTGGACCGATTCCCCACGGTGACTGACTTCGCAGATGCCCTTGTTGCCGAGGCGCCTGAAGGGGACGAGTCGACCGCTCGGTCCATAGCCGTTCTCCCCTTCGACAACATGAGCGCCAGTGCGGAGAACGAATACCTCAGCGACGGCATCACCGAGGAGATCATCAACGCCCTCGCGAAGATCGGCGGACTCGCCGTCGTCTCGCGCACCTCCGCCTTCGCCTACAAGGGTAAGAAGCTGGACGTGCGCACCATCGGCGAACAGCTGAACGTGGCCTGCGTGCTGGAAGGAAGCGTCCGCAAATCCGGCGACAGGCTACGGATCACGGCCCAGCTCGTCAGCGTCGCCGATGGCTACCACCTCTGGTCGGAGCGATACGACCGGGAGATGGCGGACGTCTTCGCGATCCAGGACGAGATCGCCGAGAACATCGCCCGGGCGCTGCGGGTGATACTGAGCGAGGATGAGAAGCGCGCCATTGCCAAAGTGCCGCCAGCCGACGTCGAGGCCTACGAGTACTACTTGCGCGGACGACAGTTCTTCCATACGAACCTGAAGAGGAGCCTGCGATTCGCGCGCGAGATGTTCACTCGCGCTATCGAGATCGACCCGGACTACGCCCTCGCCTGGGCCGGTATCGCCGACTGCAGTTCGCTTCTCCGTATGTACTACCCGGCCAGCGAGTCCTCGCTGGAACAGGCGGACGCCGCGAGCAGCAAGGCGCTAGAGCTCGACCCTAACCTGCCGGAAGCGCATGCGGCGCGGGGATTCGCTCTCTGGCAGATGCAGCGTGACGAAGAGGCCAAGCACGAATTCGAGACCGCGATCGAACTGGACCCGCAACAGTTCGAGGCTCGCTATTTCTACGCGCGCCAGTGTTTCACGCAGGGTGATCTCGAGAAGGCGGCACGGCTGTTCGAGGAGGCGTCCAGTGTGCGCGCGGACTACCCGGCCGCGTTCTTCGCGGCCCAATCCCACGCCGCACTGGGGCGTGAGGCCGAAGCCAGAGCCGCCTACCGGCGAGCCCTGGAGGTGGTCGGGCATCACCTAGAGCTCAACCCGGACGACCCGCGCGCCGCGACGATGCGCGCCGTCTCGCTCTGCCGCTTGGGTCAGCGGCAAGAGGGCCTCGAGTGGGCGGAACGGGCCATCGCGATCGACCCTGAAGACGCCGGAGTCTGCTACAACGTGGCCTGCCTGTACGCTCTCGAGGGACAGACAGAGAAAGCGATCGACAAGCTGGAGTGCGCGATCCAAGTCGGATTCGGAGCCAGAAATTGGATCGCGAACGATCCCGATCTCGACTCGCTGCGCGACCACCCCCGCTTCCGGGCTCTCCTGGAAGGCCTGTGAGGGCCCCTTAACTACTCGGAGATTTGCCCATGAAACCGATGTTGCCGCAACAGTGCCCGATGGCGTTTCTGTACTTGACCTGGGCGTTTTATGGTGCGGGGTTCGTCTACCTGGCCTTGGGCGGTGAGTACATCGTGGCCCTCGCCTGGGTCGTTTTTGTGCCGCTGGTGCTCTGGGCATATGTGCGTGTCTTTCCCGGAATCTCGCACTATCTGGGCTATGGTCGGGTGGACGACGTTGCGGCTGAGGTGACCGGCCGCCACTCTGTCCAAGTAACCATGTACGGTTCTTTGGGCTGTCCGTTCTGTCCGATCGTGCAGCAGCGTCTCGAAGCTCTGCGGGATGAGATGGGCTTTGAGCTCGAGCACATCGATGTCACGCTTCGTCCCGGCTTGCTGAAAGCGAAGCGGATCAAGTCCGTCCCGGTTGTGGAGGTGGGTGATCGCCAGTTGGTAGGGAACGCCACGACCAGGGAGCTTGCGGAGCTCGTTCGAGCTGCCGAGTGAAAGAGTCCAACGCGACGAGGCCAGACCCGAAAAGACTCGCCTAAACTCCCCCAAGCGCGCACTCGTTCTTGCCAACCTCCAGCGTCTCCGCCTCCTGCTCGCCGACCGACAACAGCCCGACGTTCACCGCCTTGATCTTCCGATAGGCGTCCGGGAACGACGCGGTCTTGCCCTCGACCCACGCCGTGAACCGCTGCCGGTCGGAGAAGCGGAGCGCTTCGTTCAGCTC
>JAZGAL010000018.1:0-6675 GCA_036475815.1 Gemmatimonadota bacterium | reverse complement strand
TGGACGATGACGGCCTCGACTATCGCGACCACCACGGAGGCGATGGGCACGGCGGGCACGGCGGTCACGGCATGTGAGATTGCGGTCGACGCGCTCGACTCGCAGGTTAGCGGCTTAGCAGACTGGCCTCGTTTGTGACCCCAACGATGGGAAAGGTGAGCATGAAATCGAGCATGCGAGGGAAGTTGACCGTTGTCACCCTGGTCGTCGTCGCCACCGCCGCCGGCCTGTACGCGTTGCAGAACCGGCGCACATCGGGGACTGAGGGCTCCAGGGTCACCGTCTACAAGACGCCTACTTGAGGCTGCTGCGATCAGTGGGTGGTTCACCTACAAGACAACGGATTCGCGGTCAAGGAAGTCAACGTGAGCCAGGCCAAGTTGGCCGCCGTGAGGGCGCGGAACGGCGTTAGCAACCGGCTCGCCGCGTGCCACACCGCGCTTGTCGAGGGCTATGTGGTGGAAGGCCACGTCCCGGCGGAAGACATCCTGCGACTGCTCGAAGAGCGGCCGGCGGTTGCGGGCCTCGCCGTCCGCGGCATGCCCGCCGGCTCGCCCGGCATGGAGCAGCTGGGCGCTGCGAAGGAATCGTACGTGGTCATCTCGTTCGACGAGAGCGGCACCACGCGAATCTACGCGCGACACTGAGAGGGGGCCGCTCTTCCAAGCAATCACGCGATGGCGGCGGCGGACAGCCGCCGGATGACCTCTTTGATTCGCCGCCTAGTCGGTTGATTTCCGCCTGATATATTCCCGCACGTTCTTCTCCAGGACACCCAGCGGCACGGCCCCACCCATCAGCACCACGTCGTGGAACTCGCGCAGGTCGAAGCGGTCGCCCAGCTCGCTCTCGGCCTCCTCCCGCAGCATGCGGATCTTCAGCTCGCCGATCTTGTAGGCGACGGCCTGGCCCGGCCAGGCGATGTAGCGGTCGACTTCGGCGGTAATGTTGTGCAGGCTGAGCGCGGAGTTCGCCGCCATGAAATCGATCGCATGCTGCCGCGTCCAACCCAGGTAGTGGATGCCCGGGTCCACCACGAGCCGGCAAGCGCGCCACATCTCGTAGCTGAGCCGCCCGAAGTCGCTGTACGGATCCTGGTAGAAGCCGACCTCCAGGCCCAAGCGCTCCGAGTAGAGCGCCCAGCCCTCCACGAACGCGGTGACGCCGGCGAAGCGCCGAAAGTTCGGAAGACCCTCGATCTCCTGCTGTAGCGCGATCTGCAGGTGATGGCCGGGCACCGCCTCGTGGAAGGAGAGCGCCTCGATCTCGTACAACGGCCGGCTGGGCAAGTCGTAGGTGTTCACGTTGTAGAAGCCTGCGCGCGTGCCGTCGGCGACACCGGGACTGTAGTAGGCGGTCGTCGTCTTCGGGGCGATGTAGTCGGGGATCGGCCGAATACCGTACGGCAAGCGTGGAAGCGTCTTGAAGAGCTTCGGCAACCGGCCATCCATCCGCTTGAGCACCAGGCTCGACCTGGCGAGCAGTTCCTCGGGATCGTCAACGTAGAACTGCGGGTCGCTACGCAGAAACTCGATGAAATCGTCGAAGCCGCCGAAGAAGTCGACCTCTTCGATGATCTCCTCCATCTCGGCACGGATGCGCCTCACCTCGGCCAGCCCGATGGAGTGGACCTCCGGCGGGCTGAGGTCGAGGGTGGTGAAGCGACGCACGCGGTACTCGTAGAACGCTTTCCCGTTCGGGAGCGCGACCGCCGCGATGGTTTCCCGCGCCGCCGGGTAGTACTCGTCGGTCATGAAGGTGAGGAACGCCCGGTAGCCGGGAACGATCGAGCGGGCTATCGCTTCGGCGCCTTGTTCCGCGAGCCGCACTCGTTCCCGTTCCGAGAACGTGTCGGGGAATCTCTCGAAAGGCGCGTACAGCAGGCTCTCGCTAGGGTCCTCCACGATATGCGGCTCGATGGCGACCTGATAGTCTTCCAGCACCACCCTGGGCAACGTGAACCCCTCGCGGATGCCTATCTCCATCAACTCGATGTGCTGCTCCGCGTATTTCTTGAACCCCTTCAGCCGGGCGATGTAGTTCTCGTAGTCCTCAACGGTGTTCAGCGGCACCTGCTCTGGGAGCTGCGGGAAGAAGACGTGGAATCCCTCGCGGTTCGTGATCGGGATGAGGTAGCTCCTGAACGTGTACTCCAGGATCTGATCACTTATAAGCCGCTCGAAGATGGCGGCGCTGACTCCTTCCTGCGGAGTCAGAGCTTCCCGATCGATCGACTTCACGCGCTCGAGGAACGAGCGATTTTTCGCCAGGCGGCGCTCGTAGTCGCCCTCGCTGACGGACGGCAGTTTGTCGTTGTAGCGGCGGTCGCCTACCGAGGTAGCGAAGAGCGGGTCCTGCTTCAGTCTGAACTCCCACTGGTCATCGAACAGCTGCTCGAGCTCGGCGGAGGCCCTGCCCTGAGCCGCCGCGTGGCCTGCGGCGAGAAGAAGGCCGACGGCCGCTATGAAGTATCCACGTTTTCGCATGAGCGCCATCTAACCACCTACCAGATGTTCTCGTAGACCGGCACCGGGTCGATCGGCACATCCTTCACGCGCTCCAGCGCCGCTTGCACGTCAGGCCGCATCGTGCCGTAACGGTCACGCAGCGCCTGGGCGCGCGCGAAGTCGCCCGTCGCCTCTATGGTCAGCAGCTCCTCGGCAAGCTCTGTGATCTGGCCGGGAAGCTTCTCGTAGTCCACGGCGTAGCGTCCGCTATCCGGGTCGTGAACGATGCCTCCGTTCTCCAGGAAGAAGTTGAGCTCCACCAGCGACGCGAGCCCGTGCGCCTCTCCGGTCCCGAAACGGATGGTCCGGAAGATGCTACCCAGGTATGACGTGTAGTGCTGCCGCTGCATGGAGGGATCGATGGCGCCTACCTCGATCAGGTAGCCGAGGCTCTCGAGGCCGGCGATCGAGGCCTTCGCTTCCTCGATCCAGGAGTAGTGCGTGGTGAGGGCCTGGTTGACCGGCACCTGGCCCGCCGGGGTCTCCGCGTAGCGTGGGCCCAGTCCGTGCGCCAGCTCATGCAACAACACGGCATCGAAGAAGCCCTGCGCTGTCACGTACTCCACCTGGTCCTCGGCCACAAGCTCCGCACTGATCGGCAGGATGACCTTGTCCACCCGCGCCTCGAAGAAGTTCTTCCAGAAAGTCTTCTTCGTGCCTACCTCGTTCTGGACCCTGGGATCGTTGGGCAGGTTGGCCGCAACCGGCTGGTAGCCGACCCGAAGGTCACCGCCCCGGTAGATATCGCGGACGATGATGAAGTTGGCGGTGAGCCCGGCACCTTCCGGCTTGTAGCGATCGTCGTACGGCAGGTTGGCCTCGAGATCGCCGAGGTTTCCCTTGTAGACCTCGAGCTTGGCACTTTCCTCTTGATCGACGATCTCCACGCTCGCCTCGTAGGCCGCCTTGACGTTCATCACCCCGTCCTCGTAGACCTCGAAGGGGCCGATCGTGATGTCGAACCGGTTGCCCGTCATCTTGATCCAGGCGGTGTCCGCATCGTAGTAGTCGTCGCTCAGCACGGCATCCGCCTTGAGTCGCAGGTAGCGGGCGAAGCTCTCGTCATCCGACAGACCCGCCGCCCTGCGAAGGGCTTCCGCCATCTCCTGGACGAGATCCGCATACACTACGTGATAGGGCACGGCCACCAGGCCATCGCCCTCCCGGCGAATCACGGTGTAGGGCGACAGGAACGCCTCGCGGTCCTCGGGATGCGCGTCGATCCAGTCCTCGAGCTCCTCCGCCGTCAGGCCCTCCGGATAGAACCCGGCACCTGGATACTTCGGCGGCGCGTCCATGAAGGTCGCATCGTGATCCAGGCGATCGTACGGCCCCGCCTGCATCATGAAGAAACGGCGGACGGCATCGTCCTCTGGATAGGAAGCTTCGATCTCGGCCCGCATGGGGGCCGCTATGTGCGAGGTCTGCCGCCAGAAGATCTCGTCGGCGACCCCAGCGGCCGCCAGCAGCTCTTTGAGCAGAGCCTGCTCGCGCTCGCTGTAGCCTCGCAGGTCCATCTCCATGGGCGTGCGGGCGTACTTCTGCATCCGGGCCTCGATCGCTGCATCACCCGTCATCGCTCCCTCCTCGGCCCCCCCTCCACAGCCCTGGCCGGCCAGCGGCAGGGCCATGGCCAGAAAGCACAGACGTATGTAGCGACTCATTTCTCTCCCTCATCCATCTGTAGCTGGATCAGCGTCTCGAGCACGACAGGAGTATAGCCGCCCGCCGGCGCGTTCAAAAGCGGCCCGCCCGGCCTGTCCGGCCCGGCCCCAGCCGCCTATCTTGTTTTGTTCAGATTGAGAGCTGATATGCCTCGTGCCAAACCCCGTAGCTAGAAACGGAGCTGGAGATGGCTACGAGCGATTATAGGATCGAGCGAGACACGCTGGGCGAGATGAAGGTCCCCGCCGGCGCCCTCTATGGGGCCTCGACGCAGCGCGCGGTAGAGAACTTCCCGGTGAGCGGGCTACGCTTCCCACGCCGTTTCATCCGCGCGCTTGGCGCCATCAAAATGACCGCGGCCCAGGTCAACATGGCGCTCGGGCTGCTGGATGAGCGCATCGGGACGGCCATCGAGCAGGCTGGCCGCGAGGTGATGGAGGGAGAGCTGGACGACCAGTTCGTGGTCGACATCTTTCAGACCGGTTCAGGCACGTCCACCAACATGAACGCGAACGAGGTGATCGCGAACCGGGCGACGCAGATCCTCGGCGGCGCGATCGGGTCGAAGGAGGTGCACCCCAACGACCATGTGAACATGGGGCAGTCGAGCAACGACGTGATCCCGACCGCGTCACACGTGGCCTCGGCCACGGCCGCCATCGATGACCTGCTGCCGGCCTTGCGGAAGTTACATGAGGCGCTGGACGCCAAGGCCAGGGAATTCTCCGACGTGGTCAAGACGGGGCGCACGCACCTGCAGGACGCGACGCCGGTGATGCTAGGCCAGGAGTTCGGCGGTTACGCGAGTCAGATCGAGCACGGGATCCGCCGCGTCGAGAATACGCTCCCGCACCTCTCGGAGCTCGCCATCGGCGGGACCGCCGTGGGGACGGGGCTGAACGCCGACCCCGAGTTCGCCGGCCGCGTATGCAGCGGGCTGTCGCAGTTGTTCAACCACGAGTTCGTGGAGGCGCCCAACCACTTCGAGGCGCAGGCTGCCCGCGATGCGCTGGTGGAAGCGAGCGGCGCGCTGAAGACGGTGGCTGTGAGCATGAGCAAGATCGCCAACGACATCCGCTGGCTCGCCACGGGCCCGCGCACCGGGCTGTCGGAGATCTCGATCCCCGTGACCCAGCCGGGCTCGTCGATCATGCCGGGCAAGGTGAACCCCGTGATGCCCGAGGCGGTGCGTCAGGTAGCGGTCCAGGTCATGGGCAACGACACGACGATCACGATCGGAGGGCAGTCGGACAACTTCGAGCTCAACGTCATGATCCCGGTCATGACCTATAACTTGCTGCAGTCGATAGATATCTTAGCGAACGTTAGCCATATCTTCGTGGAGCGCTGCATCACGGGGATCGAGGCCGACCGGGAACGCTGCCGCCAGTACGCGGAACTGAGCCCCGCCCTGGCGACGGCATTGGCACCCATCATCGGCTACGACAAGTCGGCGAAGATCGCCAAGGACGCTCTGGCCAAAGGCAAGACCATACGCGATCTGGTGATCGAAGAGGGTCTGATGGACGCCGAGGAGGCTGACAGGGTACTCGACCCGGCGAAGATGACTAATACATGAAGAAAAAACCTAAAGGCAAGATAAAGAGCCGCAGCCTGTTCCGCGTCATACTCAGAGGCCGGGAGTACATGGGCACGGCGGAACAGTTTCACGCGAAGGTAGTGGCGCCGGATTTCACCAGCGCTCTGACCCGCGCCTGCGAAGCCCTGGACCTCGATCCCAGCCGAATGGAAGGGGCCGCGGTTACGCTGATAAGAGAGGAGACCGAACTGGAGGACGGGAAGGTGTTCGATTTCGCTCGCCGCTCACGCGGTTTCGGTGAGCGGGGCGGCTGGACCTTCCGGGATGTACTTCCGCTGAAGATGCCCACCGGGCCGCGGAAGACGGAAGCTCTCTAACGGAGGTCAGGCCGCAGGCGACAGCCGATGTCGGAAGACGACCGGGCTCGCTGGGACGAGCGATACAGGATCGGCGATTGGGCCGATATCGACGAGCCGGCGACCATCCTCGAGGACGCGCAGGCCTGGCTGAAACCGCCGGGCCTGGTCCTTGATGTGGCCTGCGGGGCCGGCCGCAACTCTCTCTACCTGGCACGCCGAGGGTTCACCGTCATCGCCGTCGACATCTCTTCAGAGGGACTGCAGCGCCTCGTACACCGTTCGCAGGAAGAGCACCTCGACATCCAGCCGATACACGCCGACCTGGAGCGGTTCGCGCTGCCGCCGGCGACCTTCGACGTCATCGTCAACAGCCGCTTCCTCTTGCGCTCGCTGTTTCCGGAGTTCCGTGCCGCGCTGAAACAGGGCGGCCTGCTGCTCATCGAGACCTTCAACGTGGACGAGATCGAGATCTTAGGCGGCGACATCCGCCGGGCGTTCGCGCTGGAGAGAGGAGAACTGGAGCGGGAGTTCGGCGACTTCGAGTTCCTGCTCTATGAGGAAGGCGTGTTCGAGCAGCGGGAGGGCGAGCGGGGCCTGGCCCGGA
>JAZGAL010000017.1:0-13106 GCA_036475815.1 Gemmatimonadota bacterium | reverse complement strand
CGTGATCGATGGTCACGGTGTCACCCGAGGCGGTGAACGCCACCACCATGTCGCCGGGGAGCAGGTCGAGGAAGCCTATGACGCTGCCCGTCTTCAGGCGTCCGGGAAACAGGCGGACGCCCTTGCCGCCGCGTGCCTGGACTCTGAGCTCGCCGACTTCCATCGTTCTCGTATAGCCCTCGGACGTCACGCCCAGAAGCAGCGAGTTGCGCCGCGGCACGACGAAGGCGACGACTTTGTCGCCCCGGGCCAGCTCAATCCCTTTCACGCCCGAGGCGGATCTTCCCGTCGGTCTGACGGCCGCTTCGTCGAAGCGTATGATCTGCCCCTTCTGTGTGACGAGGACGAGTTGGTCGCCCCCGCTGCTGATATGGACATCGACGATCTCGTCACCTTTCTCCACGCCGGCCGCGATGATGCCACCGCTACGGATGTTGCGGTACTCCGAGAGCGAGGTCCGCTTCACCCGTCCCTTGCGCGTGGCCATGACGACGAAGCGATCGTCGGCGAAGTCACGCACCGTGTGCACTGCGGCCACTTCCATATCCAGCTCCAGCAGGTCGCCGACGCTCCTACCGCGCGACGACCGGGTTCCTTGTGGGAGGTCGCTGATACGCGCCGAGTGGACCTGGCCATCCTGGCTGAAAGCGAGAAGCTGCTCATCCGATTTACACAGCCAGCGGCGCGTGACGAAGTCCCCGCCTTGGGATTCCAGCGGTTCCGCCGCTGCCAGACCACCATCGTTGTTCGCGCTGCGGGCGGGGAGCGTCTTGAGGTGACCGCGGTGCGTCAGGAACACGTGCATCTCCTGCGCCGAGTCGCCGCTGGGCAGCGGGAAACGGCCCTCAGCGGAGAGGATTTCGGTGCGCCGGGCGTCTCCGTAGCGTTCGGCGATCGCGGTGAGCTCGCGTCGTACGAGGTCGCGACGGCGCTTTTCGTCGGAGAGAACCAGCTTGAGCGTCTTGATCCGCTTGCTCACCGCCGCAAGTTCCTCGCGCAGGTTGCGGCTCTCCAACCCGGTGAGCCGGCTCAGCCGCATCGCCAGGATGGCAGCGGCCTGCCGGGCCGTGATCCTGAGAGCGGAGCGGAGCTTCTTCGCCGCGGTCTCCGGTGTGCGGCTCGACTTGATGATCTCCACCACCTGATCGATGTGGTCGAGGGCCTTGATCAATCCCTCCAGGATGTGAGCGCGATCCTCTGCCTGCGTCAGGCTGTACCGGGCGCGACGGACGATCACGGCCAGGCGGTGGCCGATCCAGACCTCGAGCGCCTCCTTCAGGTTCAGTTGTCGCGGGATCCCGTCGACCAGGGCGAGAGCGATGACGCCGAACGTGCATTGCAGCTGAGTCTTGCGAAAGAGCTTCTCGAGGAGCTTCCGCGGGTTGGCGTCACGCTTCAACTCCAGAACGATGCGTACGCCGTCACGGTCGCTCTCGTCCCGTAAGTCGGTTAGGCCGTCCAGTTGCCCCTTCTTCGTCAGCTGCACGATCGCTTCAATAACGCGCTGCTTGCTCACCTGGTAGGGAATCTCGCTGATCACCAGGGACGGTTTCCCGTAGGCTCCTCGCTCCACGTGGGCCCGGGCACGTATCACGACGCGACCGCGCCCTGTCCGGTATGCCTCCTCGATGCCTTCCCGCCCCCAGATGTATGCGCCCGTAGGGAAGTCGGGGCCGTGAACGAGCTCGAGCAGCTTCTTCATCGACGTGTTGGGGCGGGCGAGGAGCTGAGCCGCTGCCGCGGCGATCTCTCGCAGATTGTGCGGTGGCATCTTCGTGGCCATACCGACGGCGATACCGTCGGTGCCGCTCACAAGCAGCTGTGGAAACGAGGCGGGCAGGACTTCAGGCTCGGCCAGCCGCCCGTCGAAGTTCGGCCGGAAATTCACCGTGTCCTTCTCTATGTCGCGGAGCAGGTCGGTGGCTATGGGTGCCAGCCGCGCCTCGGTGTAACGATAAGCTGCTGCGCCGTCACCATCGATCGACCCGAAATTGCCCTGGCCATCGATGAGGGGGTAACGCATGGAGAACGGCTGGGCCATTCGCACCAGCGTCTCGTAGACGGTCACGTCGCCGTGCGGGTGATACTTGCCCAGGACATCGCCGACTACCATCGCGCTCTTCTTGTGTGATTTCTGCGGGCTCAGACCGAGTTCGTGCATCGCGTAGAGGATGCGGCGTTGGACAGGCTTGAGGCCGTCGCGTGCATCGGGCAGCGCACGCTGTACTATGACGCTCATCGAATAGTCGATAAACGACTCGCGAAGCTCTTCTTCCAGGTAGCGCTGAATGATGCGCTCGCGGCGCGGGTTCTCGACCTTGACCACAGCCCCTCTCCTCTTCCCCTGAGTAGGCAGGTGCGAACATACACCGAAGACGTAAGCAACTTAAGGCCATGCCCGTCTTCCCTCAAGCGCAGCAACGCCTGCCACTGCCTTCTCAGCTTCCTTGGGGACGCCGGCTAGTCGAGCGGTAGAACAACAGAACACTACTTACTACTTACTCTCCTCCTCCCTACCCCTCCTGCATACTATCCAGGAACTCCTCGTTGTTGCTGGTGCGCTTCATCCGCTGGAGAAGGAACTCGATGGACTCGGCAGGCGGCATGTCGGCCAGGAAATTCCTGAGCAGGTACATCCGGTTAAGCTCTTTCTCCGGCAGCAAGAGCTCCTCGCGCCGAGTGCCGGAGCGGTTGATGTCGATGGCCGGGAAGATCCGCTTGTCGGCGATATGACGATCGAGGACGATCTCCATGTTGCCCGTGCCCTTGAACTCCTCGAAGATGACCTCGTCCATGCGTGAGCCCGTCTCGATCAGCGCCGTGGCGATGATCGTGAGGCTGCCGCCTTCTTCCAGGTTCCGGGCGGAGCCGAAGAAGCGTTTGGGTTTGTGAAGGGCGTTGGCGTCCACACCGCCCGAGAGGATCTTGCCGGAGTGGGGCACCACGACGTTGTAGGCGCGCGCCAGCCGTGTAATGGAGTCGAGCAGGATCACAACGTCCCTGTTGTGCTCGACCAGACGCTTGGCCTTCTCGATCACCATCTCGGCGACCTGAGTGTGGCGATCCGCTGGCTCGTCGAAGGTTGAGGATATCACCTCCGCCCCGACGTGCTCCTCCATGTCGGTCACCTCTTCCGGCCGCTCGTCAATGAGCAGAACGATGAGGTGGATCTCCGGATGATTCTCGGTGATGGCGTTGGCCATCTTCTGGAGGAGGATGGTCTTACCGGCTTTAGGCGGCGATACGATCAGGCCGCGCTGTCCCTTACCGGTCGGGGTGATCATGTCTAGTACCCGGTTCGAGATGTCGCCGTCGTCGCGCTCGAGACGGATTCGCTCTTCCGGATAGCGGGGCCGCAGGTTGTCGAAGCTGATTCGATGCTTCGAGTTCTCGGGGTCTTCCCCGTTGACCTCCTCCACCTTGAGCAGCGCCAGGTAGCGCTCGCCCTCCTTCGGGGGGCGAACCTGACCCAGCACGGTGTCGCCGGTGCGCAGATCGAACCTCTTGATCTGTGACGGTGACACGTATATGTCATCCGGCCCGTCTAGGTAGTTCCAGTCCTGGCTCCGCAGGAAGCCGTAGCCTTCCGGAAGGATCTCGAGCACGCCTTCGGCCCGGAGAATCACGTCGGAGTCGAGCAGGTTCTGTTCGATCCGGAAGATCAGGTCTTGCTTGCGGAGGGAGGAGTAGTTCTGGATGTTCAGCTCCTCCGCCATCTCGTGGAGGTCCTGGGCGGATTTGGCCTTTAGCTCTGCGATATCAAGGGAAGTCGTACTCATTTGTTTCTACCAGCTCAGTTGTGCTGTTGAATAGGGAAAGTTTTTCGACAGGGTTTGGGCAGCCTGGGTCAGCCCGCCAGCGGCCGGGCACGCTCAGAAGCGATAACTTGTTAGGCGCCTTAATCTTAGGTCTTTGCTTCTACCTGGTGCATACTTGTGCTGAAGTGCAGTGAGAACGCGCGGCGCGCAGCGCGGACGTCAGGCTGGTGACACAAAATCTTAACAACCGCGCTGCGGTTGGTCAAGGGCTAGCCGATCTCTACACGATCTTCGTGGCCTACCGCGTGGACTCGGTCCTCGGCGGCCGTGTTATCACCGGGAGGCTTTTCCCCGGCTTCGATCCTGACTCACCCACCGTTCGTGACTTCCTTGACCGCTGGCCCGGATCGTCCAGCGCGCGTCGAGCAGCTCAGGGCTGGGAGCTTCTCCTGTTTCAGCCGTCTGCGCACCGGGAACGCTGGTGGCTGCACGCCGTACTCCTGCTACTGACGATCTTCTCCACCACGGTGGCAGGAAGCTTGCTCGCCGGCTACGCGCCCATCCGGTTCGCCGTCCTGCCAGTGTTCGGCACCTGGTGGCTTCCGGTGCCCGTGGCGATCGATGTGGGAGCGCTTGTTCCAGGGCTACCGTTTGGCTTGGCTCTGGTGTTGATCCTGGCTCTGCATGAGGCCGGCCACTACGTCGCGGCAAAGCACCACTCTATTAGTGTAACGCCGCCGTACTTCATACCGTTCCCTCCGTACTTTTCGATCATCGGCACGCTGGGGGCCTTCATCCGACTGCGCTCGCCGGTGATGAGCCGCAACGCGCTCCTCGATGTGGGAGTTGCCGGACCGCTGGCGAGCTTCCTGGCCTCTCTCCCGTTGCTCTGGTGGGGGCTCTTCAACAGCCAGATCAGCCCCGCGACGTCGCCGATGCCCAGCTCCTTCCTCGTGCGTTTCGGCTCCGAGCAGTTCTGGTTGGGCGGTTCGCTGGCGATGTCCGGGATGGCCCGGCTCGTGCTCGGCTTCGCGGGATCAAGCCAGGTTCTGGTTCTGCACCCCGTCGCCTTCGCTGGCTGGCTGGGCCTGTTCGTCACTGCGCTCAACCTCTTGCCGATTTCGCAGCTTGACGGTGGTCACATCCTGTACGCGGCGCTGGGCTCCCGCCAGAAGCCGTTGGCGTGGCTTTTCTTCCTCACGCTCCTGCCGCTCGGCTACCTTTGGGCGGGCTGGTGGTTCTGGGCGGTCCTGATATTCGCGATCGGGCGGGGCCGGATCTGGCATCCGCCGCTCTTCAACCCTGAGTCGGGTTTGACCGCCGGCCGCCTGGCGGTCACGATGGTGGCGGCGATCATTTTCGCGCTCTGCTTCGTCCCGATGCCTTTCCGGTTGTATTGACGTCGGCCGGGAGATCTCTTGACGGGCGCGCCTTCGTAGGAGAGATTGTTGTTCCTTTTCCGAAAAATCTTTGCGCAGCCACGCACTCGCATTGGAGGGAATTGAGTCTGCATGGCCCGGCATAACCGCGAGGGAGAAGGCACCGATCAGCACGGTGCCAAGTACAAGGTGAGCTACCAGCCAGACTGGCTGCGACAGATCAAGATCTCCCGCACCTTATCGGGAGGCAGTCGCCAGTCGACCAAGACGCTGTTTCGCAATCCCGCGGTGTGCGCCGAGCGCTCCCCAGGCAGCAGCGTGCGGACGCGAGTGACTTCGAAGGACGGCAAGGTCGATTTCGAGGTCACCGTCTCGGACAAGGCGGGCCAGATCGAACAGATCGTCGTGACTTCGCGGGCAGCGGACGGGAAGGGCGATATCACGTTTATCATCGACGGGTCGCTCCCCAAGCCCGGGGCCCTGGGCAAGGCCCGCAAGCGCCGGCGTCGCTGACGCCGGGGCGGCTACGGGCGGTTTCCGCCCCGGCCTTTGAGATCCGCCCGTAGCTCCCGCAACGCCTCTCGCGTCTTCGCCAGCTCGTCGGCCAGCGCTCGATCGTTTGACAACCGGCCCAGGGTGCCCCGGCCCGTGTCGAGGCGGTGGGCGATTCGGCCGATTCGCCCGGCCAGGATGTCCAAACGAGCCTCCAGGACGGTATCACTGGCGAAGCGGCTCACGCTCCCCGCGCTGCCGGCCCACCGTTCGCCCAGACGTTCGAAGCGGGGCCCGATTCGGCTCAGTGCCGCGCGGGTCTCCGCGTCCGCCAGCAGGGTCGAGAAACCATCAGCGGCCATTCGGATCGTATCGAAGACTGCCGCGAGCTCCCTGAGCTGGCTGTGCATATCCAGCATGGACTCCCTCCGCTGCAGCAGCAGCGGCAGAGTACCTCGACCGCTGTGCAGCTGCTCGAATACCTGACGCCAGCGGTCGGCGACGGGGGAGACCGAATCGGAGATGATCTGGAGATTGCGTGACACCTGAAAGGGGTCCAGCTCCTGGACCGTCGGTAGCTCGTCTCCACTCTGTAACGGCGCTCCCGGCTCGCTGGCAGGGAGGATGTTGACGACTGCCTCCCCCAGCAGGCTCGAGCTGATCACCTGGGCGGCCGCCCCCTCGGTGATGAACGGCTGAACGGTCGCGCTGACGCTGAGCTCGACCTGGAGCAGCTCGCCTCTGTCACGGGTGGGCGGCTCGAGTCTCAGGGCACGGACGTACCCCACCCGTTGCCCCGCCAGCCACACGGAGGCGCGCGGGCGCAGGGGCTGAGTCGTAAAGGTATGGAAATACAGGGGATAGCGGTCTTCGACCGCGTCGCGCACGTCGTCGATGAAAAAGACCAGGACGGCGCTGGCTGTGACGGCCAGGCTGACCGCCAGGCCGATCCTCAGCTGCGACCAGAGTATGTGAGGGTGGAGGCTCATACCCGATCCCTCGTGCGTTGGCAGCACGGCGTTGCAGGCGGTACCCGCCTGGTCTTAGCTTGCCCAGCCATGCTCAAGCTCGGACACATCAGCTACAGCAACTGCGTTCCGGTTCATGGACGCTTCCTCGAGCAGGGTCCGCCGCCCTCGGTGGCTCTGGTCCACGGCGTACCCGCCTGGCTCAATACCCGGCTGGAACGCGGGGAGATCGATGTGGCCCCGTCGTCCAGCATCGAGTACGCCCGCCGTGCCGATCGTTATCGGATACTGCCGGGCCTCTCGATATCGGCGTTCGGGCCGGTCCAGACGATCCAGTTCATCACCCGCAAGCCGATCGAAGACCTGACCAGTGGGTCGAGCGTGGCCCTGCCTACGGCGTCGGCCACTTCGGTGACCTTGCTCAAGATAATCACCCGACAGCGGCTCGGCATCCGGCCCGATTTCCACTGGTTCGACCAGGAGTTGCAGGATCCGTTCGCGCTGGGGGCGGACGCCGCTCTTTATATCGGCGATATCGCCTATCGTCAACGCTGTCGAGCGGACATGCATGCCTACGATCTTGCGTTGCTCTGGCGTGAATGGACCGGCCTGCCCTTCGTCTTCGCGCTCTGGCAAACGGTGGCCCCGTCGGAACGCGACGACGAGCTGAAAGAGCTGGCAGGAGAGCTTGTCGCATCACGCGACTGGTCGCTCGGTCGCCTGCCGCAGCTGGCAGCCCGCTATGCCGGTGAGTACGGCTGGTCGAAGGAGGAGCTGGTGGTCTACTGGCAGAGCCTGTCGTACGGCTGGGACGATGAGTTGGCGTCCGGGTTGCAGGAGTTCTACCGGCGAGCGGCCGAGCTTGGAGAGATCGAGCAGGTGGCGGCTCTCAGGTTTCTGGAGGTCTAGGGCCTGTGATGAGGAGCGCCCAAATCGAGCTGAGCTCCGGAGGCGTGATCTGCCGTCGCACATCCGGCGGTGGGCTCGAGGTGCTGCTCATCCGGGACAGCTATGGCAACTGGGGCTTTCCGAAGGGGCACCTGGAGGCGAACGAGACTCCGGAGCAAGCTGCGATCCGCGAGTGCAGTGAAGAGACCGGCCTCAGCCGACTGCGGGTTATCGGCCCGGTGGGCACGACCGACTGGTATTTCCGTGTGGGCAACGCTCTTGTCCACAAGTACTGCGACTACTTCCTGCTGGAGGCGGACCCTGGTGAGTCGGCGCACCCTCAGTACGGAGAGGGGATACAGGCGTGTTGCTGGTTGAGTCCGAGCGAGGCTGTTCAGCGAATCACCTACGCCAATGCTCGCCAGCTGTTGAGACGCGCCCTTGAACGCGGGGAGGACATTTCGCGGTTGGAGAGCGCTCGGGCCGCGCTGCAGCGGGCGGAGCGCCGGGGGAAATGATCGGCTGATGGAAGCAGAGCGGCGGCTGTCGGTTTTTCTTACGGGCGGCACCGGGTTCGTTGGCGGTTACGTGGCCCGTCGGCTCGTCGAGCGCGGACATCAGGTGCGCGCGCTGGTCAGGGAGCCGGCGACTGCGGGGCGGCTGCGGGGGCTGCGGGGGCTGCGGGACCTGGGCATCGATCTCGTGCGTGGTGATGTTACGCAGGAGAAAGCGCTGGGCGATGCGGTCGCCGGGTGTGAGACGGCAATTCACCTGGTGGGCATCATCAGGGAGAAGCCGCCGTCCGTGACCTTCGAGAAGGTTCACACGCTCGGCACGATGCGGGTCGTTGAAGCGGCCCGGCAGGCGCAGGTGCGAAAGTTCGTGCACATGAGCGCGCTCGGCGCGCGCCCGGAAGGGACGGCATACCAGAGGACGAAGTTCGAGGCGGAGGAAGTGGTGCGCAGGTCCGATATCACGCACGTGATCTTCCGCCCATCGATCATCGTCGGACCAAATGGAGAGTTTGTCGACCTGCTATTGCGCGTGCTGCGCATGTCTCCTGTCACACCGGTGATCGGAGATGGCCGCTACCGCCTGCAGCCCGTGGACGTAGAGGACGTGGCGGCGGCGTTCGTGCAAGCGGCCGAGCGAGACGACGTAGAAGATGAGTGCTTCGAGATCGGCGGCCCGCACAAACTGACCTACAATCGCATGCTCGAAATCGTGTGTGAGGAATTCGGGCTGCGTCGCTTGAGGTTCCACGTCCCGGTCTCGCTGGTCAAGCCGCTCGTCAATCTCGCATCGAACTGGCGGCTGCCGACGCCTGTCACTTCCGACGAACTGGCCATGCTCTTCGAGGAGAGCATAGTACCGGGCGATAAGAACGTGCTGCGTGAGGTGTTCGGGCTCGAGCCCAACTCGCTTCGCTCTGTCCTGCAGCGCTTCCCCCGGGCACGGCGGCGCCGCCGGCATGCCGGCGCTTGAGCCTGCTGGAGGTGCGGGCCGGACCTCGCGGCGGGCGTAGTGGTTGGGTATAGTAGTGGCGACCAAGCCGAACCCGATTCTCTTGATAAGGGCAGGAGTTGCCGGGCGTGACCGATGTTCAGGCCGACGCAGCACGCCGTTCCAGGCTCGCGATGGTACCGAGTTTTCTCTCGGCTTTGCGGCTACCCATCGCCGCCGCCTTCTTCGCCGTCGAATCACTGCTCTGGCGGGGGATCCTGCTGTTCGCCGGCGCGTTGACGGACGCATTGGACGGCTGGCTCGCCCGGCGGCTGGGGGTGGAGAGCACGACCGGTGCGATGCTCGACCCGCTGTTTGACAAACTGTTCGTTACGATCGCCCTGGCGGCGTTTCTGTCGGGGCCGTATCTGGGGTGGCGGGAGTTTCTGATCCTGGTGTCACGCGATCTGTATGTGGGCTTCGGGTACTTGATCGCGAAGCTGCTGAGAATCGATGTCGAGATCCGGCCCCGCCCCACTGGAAAGCTGGTTACGTTCCTGCAAATCGTGACCCTCTTCGTCCTGCTCCTGGCACCGGAGCGGGCGGGTCTGTTCATGGTGGCGGTAGGCGTGGCCTCGGCCATCGCTATCGCAGACTATACGGCCGCGGGTGTGGCCAGACTTCGGGGACGTGCGAAGGCAGCTTAGAAGGGAGAGAGAATGTACAGGAGAGCCTGGGCTAACAGCGTTAGCGATGGGCACACGCCGCATCGACGCCGCTGGGTGCGAGCGGCTGGCATCCTCGCGTTCGTTCTCGTCGCCGCTGTTTCGGCGGGATGCGAGCAGCCGGAGCCCGAGCAGCAGCTGGATGTAGCGGTGATCGACAGCGTGCTCGCCGAGCTCGGTGGCCCGCTCACGGCGGGGCTCGAGCGGGGTCAGCGATGGCGGATGATCAGCTCGATCGGCGTCGGCCTGCCCCCCAGAGACTTCAAGCCGGAAGAGCTCCCGGAGCCGGGCTCCCGGGGCGCGGGGCTGCTGCAGGTCTATTGCAACCAGTGTCACTGGTTGCCTACGCCGCAGATGCACAGCGCGGTCGAGTGGCCGGTGCTCGTGCGACGGAACCTGTTGCGGATGGCGCAGCTCGACAACCGATTAGGCGGCCCGCTGACGACTGGCATTGTCGGCGAGACTGTGATGTCAGGGTATCAGAACCCGGAGATCCCGTCCGACGCGGACGTCGATACCTTGGTCGCCTATCTCCAGAAGTACGCGCTGTCCGTGGCCCAGCCTGACGAGCTGACCGAAGGTCCGGGCCGTGAGCTCTTCATAACCAGGTGTTCGGTCTGTCACGAGACGCCGTCGCCGCGGGCCCACACGGAGTCTGGGTGGGATCGTGTCGTAGGTCAGATGCAGGCCAACATGGCCATCAGCGATGTGCCGCCTCTGAGCAATAGCGAGCTCGACAGCATCACCGGCTATCTCAGGGCCCGGGCAATCCGCTGACCACTGACGAACGGCTCGAGGGGGGACTCCGGCAGTCCCCCTTCTCAAGCTGCGGTCTTCGGTCTGCGGTAGAGCGCAATCCCTCCGGCGAGAGCGCCGCCGAACAGCACGCCCAGTAGAAACCACTCGATACCCGAGTAGCTCCGCTCGATGCTCAGCTCATCGGCCCGGGGCTGCGTCATGGACCTGGCGCCGCTCCCGGCGGCGTCGCCCCCGGATTCCTCTTCAACTTCGAGATCCACCTCGGCGGCCTCATCACCATCGGGCGCCACCGCCACCAGCCGGTACGCACCCGGCCGCACGTCCGCTGGAATCACGATCTCCCGAGTGAAAGCGCCCGCGGTGTCGGAATCGATCGTGCCGAGCTCGTATTCCCGCAGGGCACCCTTGAGCAGCAGCCTGAAAGAGGTGCTGCCACTGAAGTGCTCACCGCTTACCGCAAGGGCGCTGCCCGCCGCGGCGCTGGGGCTGGCGACGGTCAACACACCCTCCTCATGCGCCTCTGCAGGTCCGGCGGACGCGTGGGCCAGGCTCGTGGTCAGGGCCAAGACAAAGAGGCGGAAAATATTCGTGCGCATATTATCGGCTCGCTTCGTGCTACATACCCAGGTGTTGCTGGGGCGGGCTCAAAGCGGCCCAGAGCCCCAGGGCCAGCAGGACGATGAGCAGGATAGCGCCGGCGATCCGAACGATGCGCGCGCCGCTATCACGTGCACCGCGGTCCACCAGCGGTACCGCTGCTAGGAAGACGAAGACGACAAGCGGCGCCCAGATCAGGGCCGACATGCCGAAGCTGCTCTCCAGCGCGTAGATCCAAAGGACGGGCCAGTACGGCTTGGTGATCTCGTAGCCCGGCACGGGCGAGTAGCCGAGCCCTTCAGGCGCCAGCACCGCCAGCGCGATCAGCGCCGCCAGCAGGATCAGGCAGGCGCCCGTGATCATCGGCAGGTAGTCGATGAAGAGCCGGTTCTTGGGACCGGCTGCGCTCATTCCCAGCGTGCGCACCAGCCAGAAGTGGAGGCCAACCAGTGCCGCGATGCCCAGGGGCAGAAGGCTCGTGTGCAGCGAGAAGATTCTGGACAGCACGGGGGTGCTGAGAGTGAAGTCCGGTGCGAAGAAGCTGCCCAACGCTCCCGCCATCTCGCTCCCGGCCATGAAGTGGGCGAGCGCCTCGTAACCCTCCTGGTCGTACCTGAGGATCGCACCCGTTACCACCATCAGGAAGACCAGGGCCGCCAGGCCCACGCCGGCGTACCACGTGATTTCCCGCGGCGCCCGGTAGGCGCGCGTGTAGAGAACCCAGGCGATGTGGGCCACGATCGAGACGACCATCGCGCTCGCCGACCAGTAGTGGAGGTTGCGGGCGATATCGCCGAAGGGGGCGCGGGTGATGATGTACAGGACGCTGTCGTGGGCACCGGCAGGGTTCGGGTTGTAAAACTGCGCCATCCAGAGCCCGGTGAGGACCAGTACGACGAAGCTGGCGAACGTGAAGACGCCCAGGCTGTAGCGCAGCGTAGCGGCTGCGTCGGGGATGCGGTAGCGGAGCGCATCCAGTCCCAGGCGTCTGTTCCAGAAACCGGCTTTCGAGCCGCCGGAGGTCCGTTCCGGGCTTTCCATGAAGAGCTACATTAGGGCGCCCCTGTCCGAGCGGCAAGGCACTATGCGGCGACTGGCCAACCGGACCCGTGGACGGAGACACGCTTCGCGGCTAACGTTCTTGGCCAGCTAGGTGTCTCTTATGTGAGCACTCGAGAATGGCACCGTGGCAACGCTACTCACATGGAGCTTTGGGTGATGAAGACGAAGATTGCAGCAGTGGGAACGATCCTGGCGCTGCCGATCCTCTTGGCCGCCGCCGCCGCCCCGACCTTCGCCGAGGCGGATGCGTCCGTGTTGGCGCCGCAGGATACGGCCCAGGCGAAGCAGGCGCAGCCCGGCGCACGCAGGGGCCATGGCATGAGGATGGGAAGCGGCATGGGGATGCAGGGCATGGGCAGGCAGGGTATGCGTGGCATGATGGGCGGTATCATGGGAGCCGACCATGTCGGACCCCGCATGCTACTGGGCCTGAAGAGCGAGCTGGAGCTGACGGACGATCAGGTCAGCCGCCTCGAGAAGATCCATGAGGGCCACCACGCGCTCATGCAGGCGCAGATGGAGAATTTGCAGACGCTGCGCGAGTCGCTCCAGAAGGCGCGGGCCGCGCGTGATTGGGACGCTGTGAGCAAGGCGATCGACGAGGGATCCAGGCTGCGCACCGGGATGGCCCAGGGTATTGTGAACGTCGAGCGCCAGTCGTGGGACGTTCTCAGCGCGACGCAGCGTGAGACGTTCGACACCTGGCAGGAGGGCGCCCGTCTGTTCCGGCAGCAGCGCATGCGCGGGTCTCGACAGATGCGGGGTCGGCAAATGGGTATGCGGCGGTGTCGCTGGGCGGCGCCGGCCGATTCCGCTCAGTCCCAGCAGTAGCTTCGATTCCGGCACACCACTAGCGCGGGCGCGGGGCTCCGATCCGTCGGGACCCTGGCGCCCGCTCTCCATGCAGGTAGGTATATAGGCGTCTAGCTAGAGGTGACCGATCATTTCATCGAAATCGAAATCGAAATCGAAATCGAAATCGAAATCGAAATCGAAATCGAAGCGGAGTGACGAGCGCGCAATGGACTCGAAACC
>JAZGAL010000016.1:0-21875 GCA_036475815.1 Gemmatimonadota bacterium | reverse complement strand
GCATCTTCAGGTAGTCGCCGGTCACCGCGGTGAGCCGGCCGTCTCCCTCCAGTACGACGTGAGCCAGCGTGCCGATTCGACGGCGCCGGTACTCCTCGGCCTTGCGGCGAACCAGCTCGCGGATCTCTAGCGAGCGTGCCGCCTTCACCTGCGGCGGCAGCGGATTGGGCAACCGCCCCGCATCGGTGCCGCTGCGATTCGAGTAAGGGAAGACGTGCACGTAGGTGAAGGGCAGCTCCGCGATGATCTTGACCGTCTCGCGGTGGTCTTCCTCCGTCTCGCCGGGGAACCCGACGATCACATCGGTCCCGAGACCCAGGGGCCAGACACGCTCGCTGAGACGCTCGACGCGGGAACGGTAGCGGGCGCTCATGTAAGCCCGCCTCATCATCCGCAACACGCGGTCGCTGCCGCTTTGCAACGGAACGTGCAGGTGCGGCGCCAGTCGGCCACCGGAGTCTTCCATCAGCTCGATCACCCGATCGTCCAGCTGGCTGCACTCCAGTGAACCGATACGGAAGCGAACGCCCGGCACATTCTCGACCAGCGTCTCGAGCAGCGCGGAGAACGACGTCCGCGGCCCGAGGTCTTTGCCGTAAAGCCCGATGTGTATGCCGGTGAGCGAGATCTCGGGATGGTGTCGAGCCAACAGCCGGGCCTCTTCGACGATCTCTGCGGGGACTCGTGAACGGCTGGTGCCCCTGGCTACACGGATCACGCAGTAGGAGCAGTTCAGGTCGCAGCCGTCCTGAACCTTCAGCCAGGCGCGTGTCCCGCGCTCGCTGCGCTGCAGAACGCTGGCGCCCGCCTCCGAAGCGCGCCGCGGGAGGACGCCCAACGTGTTCGCCACCGCTTCGGGATCCTGCCCGGGCACGACGGCGCTGACACCCTCGAGGCCACCGATCGTCTCGGAGGCCACGGCGGTCGCGCAGCCCGCCACGACTACAGGCACCCGACCGCCGGTGCGCCTGCTGACCGCGCGCACGTAGCGGCGCAGCTCCGAGTCGGCGTTCTGGGTGACGGTGCAGCTGTTGACCACCACAGCGTCTGCCCGCGCCGGGTCGTTCACCACCTCGCAGCCGCGCAGCTCCAGAAGCTGGCGCATCAGTTCGGTGTCGTACTGGTTGGCACGGCAGCCGAAGGTATGGAAGTAGATTCGTCTCGGGCGGAAGCCCTTCTCACTTGCCTGCCACATCAGCGCGTGAAGACGGCCAATCCCAAACTGACCCGCACGTACGATTCCTCGACGTCGTTCACATCGATGTTGCCGCGTTTCCCGAACTCGACGGCGGTGTCTATCCTGGCGCGCCCCTCACGCAACAGCACGCCCGCTCCGAGGCTCAGCCCCTTCTCCCAGAGGGCACCGCCTCTCAGTTCGAAGGGCAGTCGGGTCGCGTGGGCCCCACCTCGTACCAGGAGGCGCGAAGTCTCACCTTTCAGAGCGGCCAGCTCGAGCCCGCCCCCGAACGTCCATGCATCGGAGGCCTCTGCGTTCGGCAGGTCATCGGCGACCTTCGACCAACCCTCCCAGCCGAAGGCGAGCGCGAGAAGGAAGTCGGGCGTGAGCTGCCAGGAACCGCCCACGTCGAGCGTGAGCGGAAGGCCGACCTCGAGCTTCTGGCCCGTCGTATCGTTCTCGATGTCGAGGCCGGGACCCCAGCTACCGGTGAGTCCCAAGATCATCTCGGGGATCGGCTGCCACTCCGCACCCACCGCGAGACCCCACCCCAGGTAGTTGATGGCCGTTTCAGCATTGTAGGGTAAGAGCCCGGAGTCTATCTCGAAGGCCCTCTGAACCTTGCGACGCGCCTGGCCCGAGTAGAACAGGAACGACCCGCCGAGGCTCAACCCCTCCGCCACTACACCGGCCATATCGAGCCGGAACTGCGTCACGCCGCCGTCCGAGGTGCGCTTCTCCCTGAACGGAAAGTCGCCGCTCGACAGGTTCAACGTGTCGATGAACTGAACGCCCCAGTCCTGGTCGAAGTAGGCGCCCGCCGAGACTGCCGCCGCCCAACGCCCGCCCCACGGGAAGACCAACCGAACCACCGGAACGTCCTCTGTAGTAAAGTCCCCGTTCGCCAACTCTCCCTTGACGGTTCGCTTCTCCGGCATGTAGGTAGCCCAGATGCCGGAGGAGGCAAACCGAGCCGCGGCTGCCGGGTTGATCGCCGACAGATTGCCGCCGTGTAGCGCCACGCCGACGTCTCCCATGCCGCGTGCCCGGGCATCGAGGGGTCGGACACGACGACCCAACCCTGTTGCGCCCAACAGATTCACCTGGGCCGAAGCGCGCGCTGGAACCAGCACGCTCGCGGCAAGCATCAGGACCAGCAGGGGCCAACGGGTCACGGGAACGGGAACTCCAACTGCGGGGTGAAAATGATCCTGAGAATCGGGACGAAGGCGGGGTCGCCATCCTCCGCACCGAAGTCCCAGAACCCGAAGGTGGTGCCCTCGGGAAAGGGCCGGATCACGAACGTGATAGGAGGCACGATCGAATCGAACGGAATATCAGCCCACCTCTGGATCTGAGCCGTCAGATCGATCGCCACCGACGAGCCGGCCTCCAGCAAGTCCGGCTCGATGCGGAACGAGCTGCCGCTAACTCGGGCGCCCACCGGCGTCTTGGCGCCGAGCACCGTGTAATCGCCGGCCAGCTCGAACGCCGATGCGTCGTAGCCGGCTTCAGCAGCGAACGGCGGTGCGGGCGCGGGGAGGCTGGCGATTACGAACTCGGCTCTGCTGATGGTCGCGCCTCGCAGCGGGAACTTCAGAGAGGATCCTTCCACGGGGACGGAATCGGGCAGGAACAGTCTCGTGAACGACCGCCAGCCGTTCACGCCACCAATCCGCAACACGCCCGCCGGAGGAGGCAGAGCTGAACCGTCGAAGATGTACGTGGTGGCCGGCAAGCAACGAACGATGTTCGTGAGCGACGGGCAGCGAATCTGAATGGCCGTGTCCGGGTCCAACTCGGGTATCACGTTGTACTGCAGCCTTGGTATACCCATCTCCAGGCTGCCCGAATCGGCGACGACTATCGCCAGTCCGGTGTTCAACTGGGTCGTGTCGTTCCAATTGAGGAGCAGAGAATCCGAATAGGCTGTGAGATCGAACACGATGCTGTCCGGCTCCTCCGTCAGCATCACCTCGCTCAACACTTCTTTGAGCGAGCCACCTGGACCGCCCGTCCACAGTATAGCGACGCCCGGGCTGTCCACAGCGAAGTCCCAGTTAGCCGAGCGGGGATCCCATCCCTGGTCGATTGACCAGAGCTGAAGTGTCGTCCCCGCGGGGGAGATGGCGCTTCGGGCGGTGTCAACGCTGATGATCAACCGCAGTGAATCGAAGCTGAGTGCGGCTGATACGGTGTCGATAAAGAAGATGCTGTCCTGTATCGGGGCATTGAAGATGAGCATCGCCCGACTGGTGAGATCGGGCGACCCGTCCACCGCTAACATGAAGGTCGAAGCCGACGCGCTGCTGAAACCACCAAAGACCGAGTCGATCCACTGGTCGACGTCTTCCGGACTCAGAAGCGTCTCGAACGTAGGGACCGCGAAGCCCGGCGCCTCTTCCGGATCCACATCGAGCAGCTCGTCTCTCGCGCACGCCAAGAACGAGCATGCGAGAGCGGTGTACGCCAGAATGCGAAGCTTTCCCGTCACCCGGCTCCCCTTCCTCTCTACTTCTCTTCCGGCACCTGCCGGCTCGATAAGCTGACGAACCGAATGCGCAGTTCCCCTAGAGCCGTCTCGAGCAGTTCCTGCTCTTCCGGCGTGAGGTTGCCTTTCGTCTTCTCCTCCAGCACTGCCAGGGTGTCGATCAGTTGCCGGGCGCCCGCCAGGCCGTCGGACACGCGTTTGCGGGTTTCCTCCGGCGAGGGAGCTTCCGTCCCCGGCTCCAGCAGCACTTCGACCTGGCTGAGCACGGCCACTGCCGAGCCCGCGATGCCGGCGAGCAAACCCGTGAAATCCACCTTCTCTGACACGCCTTGGGTCATAAACGTTCCCCAATCAACTCTCCGTCTGCGCCGACGTAACGGCGCGGCAAGCGCCGCGTCAGGCCGGTCAGGATCTCATACGTGATCGTGCCACAGCGTTCCGCCACCGCGCTCAGGCTCGTCGCCACACCGTAAGGACCGCCGATGACCGTGGCCACGGAGCCCGGCCCGACGTCGGCGAGCCCGGTCACATCCACCACCGTCACATCCATACACACGCGCCCAATGATCGGTACCTCGCGTTCCCCGAACCGCACATAGCCGTTGTTCGAGAGCTCACGGCGAAGGCCGTCGCCGTAGCCAACAGCCAGCGTGGCCCAGCGAGACGGCTGTTCGGCCCGGTACGTCGCCCCATAGCTCGCCGTCCAGCCTTCCGCTATCTCGCGAACCGACATCACCCGGGCCCGCACCTGGACCACCGGCTGCGGCTGAATCGGCTCGCCGCCGGCAGTCGCGCCGTACAGGAAGAGGCCCGGCCGTATGAGGTCGGCGGAGTACTCCGGCCAGCGAACCGCCAC
Source organism: Gemmatimonadota bacterium (assembly GCA_036475815.1). Taxonomy (GTDB): domain Bacteria; phylum Gemmatimonadota; class Gemmatimonadetes; order Palauibacterales; family KS3-K002; genus JBDHGH01. Next base: position 17,351 of record JAZGAL010000016.1, on the reverse strand, counting down.
CACGCTCGCCGCGGTGTGCAGCAGGCCGCCTACACCCTCAGGGAACTCGCCGACGCAGTTCTGGAATCGCTCCCACTGCTCCCGGGTGGGGCCTTCGTCCTCGGCATCGGCCGATTGGTAGTGGGTGAAGGTCCCTTCCCATTCCAACTCCTTCTCGCAGGCCTCTAGAACGCGCGGCAGCCACGCTCCGGGCTGGTCCCAGCGGAAACCGCAGCGCCCGATCCCGGTATCGATCTCCAGGTGGAAGGGCAAGCGGCGCTCCAGGCGGCGGGCGATGCCCGCGTAACGCTGCAACGCTTCCAGGTCACCGATGGCCGGGATGACCCCGATCTCGCCGGCCAGCTCGAGTTCGTCCGGAGTGCAGAAGAAGTGGATCACCGGCCGCCGGATCCCCTTCTCCAGCAGCTCGATGGCCTCCGACAGCGCCGCGACGCCGTAGCCCCACGGCTGCTTGGGCTCCAGGGCCCGCACCACAGGGCACATGCCGAGCCCGTAGGCGTCCGCCTTGACCACAGGCAGCACGCCCACCCGCGGCTTGGCCCGCGCCACGAGGGTGTCGTAGTTTGCAGCCAGCGCACCGAGGTCCACGTCGACCCAGGCGCGCGCTATGCTCATATCGTGTGTATCCATAGAAGCGTATGGCCGTGAGAGTATACCCGGCCGGCACCACCAAATCAAGAAATGGCTTACATGAAAGAAGTTCCGGCGGCGGGCGGTGCCGAGGCGCCCGGCACCCTCGACCGTGCCCTCGAGCTGGTCCGCTTCCTGCGCGCGGGCTGCCCCTGGGATGCCGCCCAGACGCCCGTATCGCTCACGGCCTACCTGCTGGAGGAGTCGCTGGAGCTGGCGGACGCGATCCTGGAAGACGCCGGCGATGACAAATTGCGCAGCGAGATCGGCGACCTGCTGCTGAACGTCGCCTTCCAGATCGTGCTGGCGGAGGAGCGCGGCGCCTTCACGGCCGGGGACGTGGTGAGCACGCTGGAGGAGAAGATGCGCCGCCGGCATCCGCATCTCTACGGAGATGCCGAGGAACGCCCGCACTGGGAGGCCGAGAAGGCAAACGAGCGGGAGGGCGACGACGTGTTCGAAGGGCTCGCCCGGCGACTCGATCCGCTCTCCCGGGCGCAGCGCGTCCAGGATCGCGCCGCCGGCGTCGGCTTCGATTGGGACCACGCCAGGGAAGCCTTCGCGAAGGTGCACGAGGAGGTGGACGAGGTCGCAGCACACCTGGAATCGGGCGAGCAGGACGAGCTGGAGCAGGAACTGGGCGATCTGCTCTTCGCGGTGGTCAATGTCGCGCGCCTCTCGCAGCTGCACGCCGCGACGGCGCTGCGGCGCGCCAATCTAAAGTTCGAGCAGCGCTTCGCCCGGCTCACGGAACTGGCCGGCGAGCGAGGACTTGAGCTTGGGGAAGCGAGCTTGGCCGAGCTGGATGAGCTGTGGGATGAGATTAAGGAGAGTGGCAGGGCGCCTACGGATACAGCCGGTTGAGCGTGCGCGGAAACGCGATGCACTCCCGAATATGAGACACGCCGCAGATCCAGCCCACCGTGCGTTCCAGCCCTAGCCCGAAGCCGCTATGCGGGTACGTGCCGTAGCGACGCAGGTCCAGGTACCAGCGGTACGTTTCCTCCGGTAGCCTCTCCTCGCGGATCCGCGCCAGCAGCCTATCGTAGTCGTCCTCGCGCTGGCTGCCACCGATGATCTCGCCGTAGCCTTCCGGGGCGATGAGGTCGTTGCAGAGGACCGTGCGCGGATCGTCGGGATTCTCCTTCATGTAGAAGGCCTTGGCCTGCCTGGGGTAGTTGTAGATGAAGACGGGTCGGTCGAAGTCCTGGGCGACCAGCGTCTCATCCTCGGCGCCCAGATCGTCGCCCCACGCAATCGACGAGCCGAGGGAGTGAAGCTTCTCGATCGCTTCGTTATAGGATAGGCGTGGGAACGGCGGCACCACCGCTTCGAGCGGCGAAGTATCGCGCTCCAACACCTCCTCCAACTGGGGCCGGCAGCGCTCCAGCGCCCTGGCCACCAGGTAGCTGACCAGGTCTTCCTGCAGGCGCATGTTGCACTCGCTGTCGCACCAGGCGACCTCGGGCTCGAGCATCCAGAACTCGGTCAGGTGGCGCCGCGTCTTCGATTTCTCCGCCCGGAAAGTGGGCCCGAAGCAGTAGACTCTGCCCAGCGCCGCCGTCGCGGCCTCGTTGTAGAGCTGCCCGGTCTGGGCCAGGTAGGCGGTCCCCAGATCGAAGTAGTCCGTCTCGAAGAGCGTGCCTGCCGATTCGCCGATCGCGCCGGAGAGAATGGGGGTGTCGACGTTGACGAAGTCGCGGTCGTACAAGAAATCGCGGATCGCCTTCACGACTTCATTCCGCACCCGCATGATGGCCACCTGCCTGGGCGTCCTCAGCCAGAGGTGTCGGTGCTCGAGCAGGAAGTCGATCCCGTGCTCTTTGAGCTGAATGGGGTAGTCCTCGCTCGAGACTCCCACGACCTCGAGATCGCTGGCCGACAGCTCGTAGCCGCCTGGCGCGCGCCGGTCCTCCCGCACCGTCCCGGTGACCCGCAGGCTCGCCTCGTACTCGAGCTCGTCCAGATGCGCCCATACCTCGGGGGATACGTCGCCGGCGCTCAGCACAGCTTGCACAAGCCCGGTCCCGTCGCGTACGATGAGGAACGCAATCTTGCCGCTGGAGCGTTTATTGTGAAGCCAGCCCTGGACGGTAACATCTTCACCGACGTGGGCGGCGAGCTCGCTGACATAGACGTTTTCTGGCATCGAACGGAGCCTGAGTAAGTGGCGAGAGCAACAATTCCAGACCGCCTAGATCGCACGACCGGCGCACCTTGCGGCGCCGTGCCCGCTGCAATCGCTCGGGCGGCGAAAGTAGAGGCCCGCCGCTGGAGTGTCAATTTGCGCCGCGGCACCCACAGGCTCCTCGCGCAGCTTGGAGCGGCCGCGCTGGCGCTGCTGTCAGGCTGCACCCAGGCGCCCCGCCCTGCCCCAGCGGATGCAGGCGTTTATTGGCCCACCTACATGGGGGACATCTCCCGCGCGCCTTTCCTCCACCAACAAATCTCCAGCGCGCCGCCCAACGTCCTCTGGTCCAGGTCGGTGGGGCCGGCACTGCGGGGCATGCCGGTGGTGACCGACAAGGTCATCGTCGCCGCCAGTGCGGACCGCAACGTCCACGCCCTCAGTCGCCTGGACGGCTCGACCTTCTGGCGCAAGAAGCTCGACGGCCCGCCGGTCTCGCTGCTGGTGATCGGGGACGTGATCTACGCCGGCACCGAAGGCAAGGGCCAGCTCGTCACCCTCGATGTCATAGAGGGTGACAACACCTGGGAATACAAGCTGCCCTCCATCAGCAAACCCATCTCGCTGGCCGGGGACACGCTGTACGCGGCTACCGACGATGGCTCGCTCTTCGCCATCAAGCCGGGCGCGAAGGAACCCATCTGGCGCGCTTCCTTCCCCCGCGCCGCCAGCGCCGGGCCGCTGGTCCTCGACGGCTGGGTGGTCTACGTGGCCTACGACAGCATCTTCCTGCTCGACCGCACCAACGCCGAACGTCACGCTGCGGCCCACAGCGCGGAGATCTTCGTCGGCGAAGCGGCCAGCGACGGTGAGGCGCTCTACCTGGCCACGGAGCTCGGGTCGCTGGTGGCCTGGAGCGTCCCCGACCTGGAGTTCCTCTGGCAGGCTTCCGGCTTCGGCAATTTCATGGCGGGTCCGGTGTTGGCGGACTCCATCGGGTACGCCACCACTCGCACAGGGGAGCTGGTCAGGTTTGACACCAGGAGGGGCTCGGCCGAGATCATCGGAAAGGCCAGCGGAACCGTGCTTGCCCCGCCGACTGTTGTGCGGAATGGGGTTCTGCTCGGCACCGTTGGGGGCCGCCTCCACTTCTTCTCGCGGAACGGTGAGCCTATCTGGGATGTACAACTGGAAGGATCGATAGAGCTGCCGGTCGTCATTCACGAAGGACGAATCGTTGTGTCGATGTACACCAGAGGGAAGGCACGGCTAGGTTCGGGATCACGCGGCAAGGTCGTGGAGCTGCGATGAAGCAGCTCAGCATCGCCGCGCTGCTTCTCCTGTCGGCGGTCGCCGTTCAGCCGGCCCGGGCCCAGAGCGTCACCGCTGCAGACCCCCAAGCCACCAGCCGGGCCGCGCTCGCTCCCCATTACGATCCCGTCCTCGACCCGATGCTATTGTCATCGGCTACGTCCGCCGATCCTGCGGCGGCCAGCCTGCCGCTGCCCAAGTACGGTAGCTGGGTGGGGTTCACCAAGTGGGTGACCCTGGCCGCAGCGATCGGGTTTGGTGCCGCCGGCGCCGTCGTCAGCCAAGACGCAGACGAGATTTTCCTGAGGCTGGACCTTCTCTGCGGAGCCGACGCCGACAACTGTCGATCCCGCAACCCCGACGGCTCTTACACAGATCAGATCCTCGAGCAGATGTACCAGGACGTCGTGAAGAAGGATCAGCAGGCTCGCGCGGCTTTCCTCGCTGCGGAAGTCACCTTCGGCATCAGCGTGGTGCTGTTCATCGTCGATTTCCAAAGGAAGGGCGGGCCGGAGAACAAGCCGTACGACCCGGACGATGAGGAGAAAGCGCTGCAGTTGAGCGCGGTGCCCGGGGAGGTGGTGCTTCGATATTACTTCCCGTAAGCGCTCTAACTCTTTGCCATGTAATGGGTTCGTCGCTTCCGCTCAAGGGTGAGCAGTTAGCAGTCTCCGGAACCCCACTGAACACCGCACACCGCACACCGAACTACCCCACATCGTACAGGCGCAATCGCTCCCGATACTGCGTCCGCAAGGCGTAACCCAACGCGCGGTGCTCGCGACGCTCGAGGGTTGGGTCGGCGGCGATGATCCGGGCCGCTGCGTCACGTGCCTGGTGGAGCAGGAACTCATCCCTGTCCAGATCGGCGAAGACGAACTCGGGCAGACCGTGCTGGCGAGCGCCGAAGAAATCGCCGTACCCTCTCAGGCGCAGATCGGCGCGGGCGATCTCGAACCCGTCATTGGTGGAGGCGAAGACGGTGAGCCTTTCGGGCGCCGCCCGCCCACTGTGCAAGACGATGCAGTAGCTCTGCTCGGCTCCCCGCCCCACGCGGCCGCGGAGCTGGTGCAGCTGTGACAGGCCGAACCGCTCGGCACCTTCGATGACCATCACCGTGGCGTTCGAAACATCGATTCCGACTTCGATCACGGTCGTGGAGACGAGCACATCGACTTCGCCGGCCACGAAGCGTCGCATCACGTCGTCTTTCTGGTTACCGGGCATGCGGCCGTGGATGAGGGCGACGCGCAGCTCGGAGAGGACATCGCCTGACAAATGCTCGTACCCTTCGATTGCCGAGCGAACGTCCAGCACCTCCGACTCCTCGATCACCGGATAGACCACATACGCCTGCCGGCCCGCCGAGACTTCATCGCGCACGAACTCGAAGACTCGCAGCCTCGCCGAATCACTTCGCAGTACCGTCTGCACCGGCCGCCTGCCGGGCGGCAGCTGGTCGAGCACCGAGATGTCGAGATCGCCGTAGAAGGTCAGAGCCAGAGAGCGCGGTATCGGCGTGGCGGACATGACCAGCACATCGGGCGTTACACCGGCCTGACGAAGCTGCATTCGCTGTCGCACGCCGAAGCGATGCTGCTCGTCTATAATGGCGAGCCCCAGCCGGCGGAATTCCACGTCTTCCTGGATGAGGGCATGCGTTCCGACGATCAGCTCCGCCGCGCCGGATCGGATCCGCTCCACACACTCTCGTCGCGCGGCGGCGCCCAAGCTGCCGCGAAGCTGCTCCACCTTGACCGGCACAGCCGCGAGCATGCCGGTGAGGGTGTTGTAGTGCTGCTCCGCCAGGAGCTCGGTGGGAGCCATGAGCGCCGCCTGGCAGCCGTTCTCGATGGCACGCAGCATGGCGAACAGGGCGACCACGGTCTTGCCGCTGCCGACATCACCCTGCAGCAGCCGGTTCATCGGGCGCGGTTGCGTCATGTCGCTCGAGATCTCGGAAAGCACCCTCTTCTGGGCGTCCGTCAACTCGAAGGGGAGCGAGTCGGCGAAGGGGCGCACCAGCGTGTTCTTCCGCTCGAAGGCGATGCCCTGACGCTTCTCTCGGTTCTCATAGCGGGCGCGGGCGTACAGGAGCTGCAGGATGAAGAGCTCCTCGAAGGCGAGGCAGCGGCGGGCCTCCTCGGCATGCCCGAGGGTGGGCGGCCGGTGGAGCCACTCCAGGGCCTGGCGCGTGCTGGGCAGGTTGAGTTGCCGGCGGATCGCTTCCGGGATGACTTCCTCCTCTTCCTCCACATCGGCGAGCAGGGCGTCCAGGTTCTGCTGGACGATGCCCCGGATCTGGCGGTGGGTGAGGTTCGCCGTGGCCGGATACACCGGGAACACCTTTCCTTCCTCCGTGGCGGTGTCCCCGGCCCGCGCCAGGATGGTGAACTCACGCGGCTGGATCTGTCGGCCGTGGAAGAACCGAACCGGACCCACGACCAGCAGTGTGTCGCCTTTGCGGATCGTGCGGTCGAGGAACGGCTGGCCCGGCCACGAGCACTCGATGAGGCCGCTGGAATCGCGGATCACCGCCTGGAAGAGCCGCAGGCCCCGCCGGGTCGGGATGACGCCCTTCGATACGACCTCGCCTATGGCGCTGGCATCCATCCCCGGCGCGAGCTTCACGATCGGCGTCACCGTCGTGGCGTCCAGGTATCGATGCGGCGCGTGGCGCAGCAGATCCCGCACGGTCCGTATTCCGAGCTTTCCCAGCGCCTCGGCACGCCGCGGCCCGACGCCCTTCAGGTACTGGACGGGCCGATCCAGGTTGCGGGCAGCCATAGCTAGCGCAATCCACCCAGCCGCCGCACCGTCCACTCGGCGCAGAACAGCGCGATGAGGATAAGGTACGGCCAGCCGAGCGCGGCCAGGGGACGAGATCGACCGGTGCCGCCGCGTCGCGGCTCACCCCGGCTCGCTGTGACCATCTCCCCCAGCGAGACGCCGGAGGGAGGCAAGAGCTCCGGAGAGAACTCCTCCACTTCTACCGGTCCTTCGGCCGAAGCCGCTACGCGCCCGTCGCGAAAGGCCCGAGCCAGGTAGCGGTAGCGACCCGGTGGCAGCGGTGCGGTGAGTGAGTCCCCGGCGGCCGCCACTCCCTGCCACGTCACATCCGAACCCTCCTCGGCCAGCTCTACGGAAAGCGAGTCGGCGTCGTCCGGCGCCAGCCAGCGCAACGGCTCACCCCGGGCCACGACGCGCTGGCGCGGCTGCAGTCCCGCGTCGCTGCGCGCCCGCCCGGCCATCAGCCAGCCCGTCACGCCGGTCCACAGGGCCCTGTAGAGCTGGCGGCCCGGGCCCTGCCGGAACGCCCAGCGCCAGTATCCCTCGGCGGCGGCCACCGCCCAACGTCGACTTCCCACCCTCCCTACCACAACCGCCGGCAGCGGTTCACCTCTTCTCAGCCGCTGCACGACGAGGGGCTCCCAGGCCCGCTCTGTTTCGATCGAGCGCACGTTCAACAGGGGCGGCAGCTCATCCACCGGGGTACCGCCGAGGTCCAGGGCTAGCGGCGACTGTGGAAGCTGAGCCGACGCATACCATTCCCCCGTGGCTGGAACGCCGACCCGGATGTTCCAGCCGGGCAGCTCGAAACCGCGACGGCCCGCGGGTAGTACTAGCAGGCGCGATGCATCCTGCGCCAGCGCCCGCGCCCACGCAGGTGACTCGGCACCGTACCCATGCAAGACCAGAAGCGGAGCTTCACGGGCGCGGCGCTGCACTGTCGAGAGCGCCACCGGCCGATAGCCCTCCGTCATCGTCACCAGGCTGTCAGCAAGCCAGAGGTACGCGGCCGTTGGAGCGTCTGTCAGGCGATCGAGGTTGGGGACCAGGAACGAGGGCTCCCAATCGGGGCGCAGAGAGATCAGAACCGGGCCGAGGGGTTGCTCGCTGACCCGTATATAGAAGGCTCGCCGGTCGTCGCGCCGCTCCGGGTCCGGCGCGGCGGCGGCCAGGCGTACGCTGAAGCGGCGGTAGCCGGCGCGGCCGCCCACCGGGAATCTCAGACTGAGCGGGGAGTAGCGTCCGGCTGCCGGGATCTCCGCCCAGCCGGCCGCGCGAACCCGATCGTCTTCATCCACCACCTCCACTCGCACGCTGTCCAGCTCCACACCCGAGGCGACGATCTCCACCCGGACTTCCGCCGTGTCACCGGCCTGCACCCAGGCGGAAGCGCTCACCCCGGCGATCCCCAGCTCCGGGTACGCCGACCCCAACTTCAGCAACGACAGCGAGACGCCGTGCCGTTGCGCGACATCGAATGACTCGACCGCGTCTGCAAGCGCGCCGTCCGTATAGACCACGACCCGCCACGCACCGGTCGCCGCCGCGGAACGAATCGCCGGGGCCAGCCGCGTCTCTCCGTACAGTGGCTCCCCGGGCAACGAGTCGGTGGACAGATAGCGAGCTACCGGTCCTCCGAACAGCCAGGCACGGTCGAAGCGGCCGACGGAATCGACTGCAGCGCTCCAGATCGTGCCGCCCCCCGCGTCAGCGGGCCGCGACATGCTGTAGGAGGCGTCGAGAAGAGCGATCACGGTTTCGCCGCGCCTCCGGTCCCCGGCGGGCAACGACGGGTTCAGCAGGATCAACCAGGCCAGCAGCAGCGCCGCCGCCCGCAGCGCCGCCGCCCAGCTACGCCCCCTGACGGGATCTTCGTGGGTGCGATACCACCAGACGACGTAGCCGATGATCGCGCCGGCACCGGCGACCAGCAGTGCCCACTTAAGCGGACTCACCGCATTCCCGATCTAGCGGCACAGTAAGTGATAGAACAAACACGTCCTGAGGATGGAAGGGGCGGTGATAAGGCGCAAGGTGACGGGCGCGAGGCTCATTTACCTACGTCAAGTAAGACATCCCATCCCGTCAGCTGATAGTCGGTCTTCGGCACGACCGGGAACTGCCGAGAGAAGAGCCCTGGACGCGGTTCACTTCTTGCCGCCCTCGACATGGTAGCCTCTCACGACAATCTGCACCCACCTGGTAGGCTCCACTCCTTCATAAGGTCGTCTTAGGTTGCTCAGAGCAACTCTATGAACTCGTCAACTGAGAGCCGGGCTTGTTTCAGTATGTGGGACAGCGTGGAGCGCTTGATGGGCTTGTGGGCTGGAACGATCAGCTTCAGAGTTTCGTCAGGCAGCGGCTTATGAAGTCGAATATGACTCCCTCGTTGCCGCACCACCACCCAACCATCTCGTCGGAGAGCCCGAACTACAACATCGTAATTCAGGCTCGGAACCTTCGTCATACAGCCAGCTCGACCACCTCAGCATCTGGCGCGAAGCCTTCGTCGTCTTCGACTGGTTCCAAGTACAGCCTAACCGCCTCCTCTATGTTCTCAAGCGCCTCCTCCCGGGTGTTGCCTTCACTGACGCAACCCGGCAAGGCAGGAACGAGGGCAGTGTAACCGCCGTCACTGCTGGGCTCAAGGACAACTCGGAGCTTCATTCCCTATCCTCCTTCGGCTCACCACTATACATCGAAGTCTGCCATCTGAGCAACCTTGTATGTGGCCGCTCTTGTCAAGTGCTCCTCAGTAAGTCTCAGTGGAACTCGCGTCTCCGACCGAAGGGAGGCTGAGGAAACTCGAATTGAGCGACGATGCTGTCGCAGTCTTCACCCGCGCCTTTCACCTCGATCCCGAGCTGAGCGAATCGCATATACTTTGCAAACTGAATGAAACTGCGCGGATTGTCTAGCCACTGTCACTGGCTGATACTGATCGGCAAGCTCACCCACACCGGCACGGGAAGACGGTCATTCAGTGCCGGGAAGAACTCCATCTCCCAGGCCATGGCCAGGGCAATCTGGTCAATTACCTTGACGCCCGAGCTCGTCTTCAGCTCAGCGTTCATTACTCTTCCCCGAGTATTGATGAAGACGTGCACCAAAGCGGAGCCCGTTTCGGCATGCGGGCTAGCGGGCCCGCCGCGCCTGGGGCCCAAGCGTCAATTCCCGCAGATTCTCAAATCTGAGACCGCATCTCAGATCTGAGAATCCGTAGGAAAGACCACCGGAAAGAGCCGCGCGACCGCCGGGACTCCGCGAGCTTAGAGGTACACCTACCCCGGCGCGCCTTTGTTCAGCCAGAAGCGCCCTTGCTCCGGGGTCCACGCCGCTCTAGCGTTGGTCTGAGGCTGACTCATGCCGAACCGCGCACGCGACTGGCTGGCCCAGGCGGAGAGGGATCTCCAGCAGGCGAAGGCATCCAAACGTGACGGCCGACACGAATGGGCGTGCTTCGCAGCGCACCAGTGCGCCGAGAAGCGTTGAGGCGATTCAGTATGCCGGTGAGATCCTTGACTTCGTCCGTGCTGAGATGGCCTGACGCACTCCGCGTCGAGCGGGCGGTGCGTGCCTGGGCGCGCCGTGTGCGACGGCAGCGCCCGGAATTGGTGCGTTTGGGTTATTTCGGATCGTACGCCCGGGGCGATGCGGGTGTGGGGAGCGACCTGGACCTCGTCGCGATCGTACGGGAGTGCGCGGAGCCCTTCGAGCGGCGGCCCATAGGCTGGGATCTCACTCGGCTGCCGGTCCCTGCCGAGATCATCATCTATACCGGAAAGGAATGGGAGGCGCTGCAGCGGCGGGGAGGCCGCTTCGCCTGGATGCTTCAAGACGAGACCGTCCGGCTCTAGCACCGGCGCCTGGCTGGACAACCGCCTGCGGCGACGAAGGTGCAAACGCACGGTTAGCGGTCGCGAAGAGGGGGGTTACTTGTTTGGCCGAGACCACGCGAAGGAAGACCCCCGCCACTTAGAGGTACACCTGCCCCGGCGCGCCGTTGTTCAGCCAGAAGCGCACGTACTGCGCGCGCGAGAAGTCCTGGGGGACGGCCCACCAGGGGTGGTGCGGGTCGAGGGCGGGACTGGAGGAGAGGCTCTCGGCCAGGTCCGTCTCCTCGCCGCAGAACTCGCAGGTGTAGGAGGTGAGCTCGGGTCTTATCCAGGTTAGGTAGGGCGCACCGGCGATCTGCGATACCCGGCCGCAGGTGTGCACACAGGGCCGGAGACCTAGCGCCGCTTCCCCGACGTTCTGCATGAAGCCGCAGAAGTTGCACAGGCGATAGTGGCGGCCGGACTCGTCGCTGCGAGGCCCGTAGAAGCCGATGCGGCTGCAGGCCGGGCACGGATTGGGACCGCCGCCGTCGCGCTCGCGTATCTCGTTGGTCCAGTCCGCGTGAGAGTAGGCTTCCGACTTCCCGGGAGATCGCCAGCGCGGCTTGCGAAGGGACCACTCGAAGCGCATGGCCACGTAGACCAAGACGGCGAGCACTAGGATCTCCGATATCACGCGGCCGACATCGAGGGACGCTTCCGCCGGCGGGCTCCAGAAGAATCGGTAGTGAAGCGCGCGGACCGGGAACACGGCATCGCCGCTGCGCCAGAGGAACTCCTGCTGCCAGGGCACGAAGATGATGACCAACGCCAGCAGCGCCGTTCCGACCCAGAGCGACCAGCTCGAGAGCAGACGCCGCACTAAGCCGGAGCTCTCCGCCTTCCCTTCAGTCGGCCCGCTTCGTAGCTGTCGGATCTGCACGGCTCAAGAGAGCGAGGAGTTTGTCGCGCTCGCGCCGGAATTCGGCGAGTTCTCCAGCGGCAACGGGCTGTCCCGAAGGCAGGTTGATCTTGCGATGATTGACGGCCTTTCCGTTCTGCAGCAGCTCATAATGCAGGTGCGGACCGGTGGCCAGGCCTGACGACCCCACATGCCCGATCAACTTCCCCTGGCGAACACGTACGCCGGGCTTGATGCCCTTCGCGACGAAGCTGAGGTGAGCGTAGCGGGTGCGGTAACCGTTGACGTGCCGGATTTCGACCATGCGGCCGTAACCTCCCCACCAGCCGGCGCGGGTCACGGTCCCATCCGCTGTGGAATAGACGCGCGTGCCGGTAGCCGCCGCGTAGTCGGTCCCCAGGTGAGCGCGATAGATGCCCAGCTTGGGGTGGTAGCGCCGCCTGGCGAACCGGGAAGAGATTCGCCGGAAGTCGACGGGTGCCTTGAGAAAGACCATCTTCATCGACTGGCCTTCCGCGTCGAAGTATTCCCGGCGTGAATCGAGCCAGAACGCCGTGTAGGTTCTGCCTCGATTGGTGAACTCGGCCGCGAGAACCCGGGCGCTCTTCACCGAGCCATCGGGGCGCGAGTGCCGCTCATAGACCGCCCGGTAGCTGTCGCCCTTCCGCAGGTCGAGGCCGAAATCGATGCTCCACTGGAACGGGCGATAGATGCCCCACATCACCCGTTCGATGCGCTCCGCCTGTCCCAGCGACCTGTCCGGCAGCGCCATGACCGAGTAGTAGAGACTGCTGCTGATGGTGCCGGCCAGCAGCAGCGTGTCCACCCCTATCGGCAGATCGCTCTCTTCCGCCAACCACACCGATCCATCCCGGTACAGCCGAACCAGCCGGTCGGGATCGACCTGAACCGTGACGCCCACGAGGCTGTCCCAGGCCGTGCGCTGTACCTCGACCGCGACACCGGCGCGGAACAGGCGGGGATTGGCGTAATGCCGGAGCACATCTACCACCTCGGCGATCTGACCCGGCGTCAGCGATTGCCGGGCCAGAACCTGTGCCAGCACTTCCCCGCGTCGCAGGGTATCCGCTCCGATCAGGGCGTCGGTTTCGTCAACCGATACCACGATCGCTTGCAACTCGGGCGGCCTGCGCTGCGAGCTCGCCGAGCGGCCCAGGAGCAGGGTCAGACCGCCCGTAACCAGGAGCGCGAAGATGAGAAGGCTTCTACCCATTCCGCTTCACAGGAGGGGATGTTGTATAAAGCGGGACCGGCTTCGGCTTCACAGCTTCGCCACTCCCTTCCAGTCAGTCCATCTGCCGGCGGATGAACGTCGGGATCTCGAGCTCCCTCGGATCGGTGACGTCCACGGGCACGCCGTTGTGATCGTGCGCCGGCACGCGGACCGGGCCGCTCACCCTGCGGGCGCCGAAGTTCGGTCGGATGATCTTCGCCGCTCCGGCCTGATCGGCCGTCTCGAAGCCAGTGGCGATGACCGTCACGTGGATCTCGTGCTCGAGATTAGGATCGTGCACGGTCCCGAAGATGATCTCCGCCTCATCGCCGGCCGCTTCGTGAATCATCGAGCTGACCGTAGTGACCTCGTCGATGGTGAGATCCATGCCACCGGTGATGTTGAGGAGCACGGCCTTCGCGCCCGAGATCGAGATATCATCGAGCAGCGGCGAGGAGATCGCCTCCTGAGCGGCCTCCTGAGCACGGTTCTCGCCCTGGCCACACCCGGTGCCCATGAGCGCCGGCCCGCGGTTGGCCATGACCGTGCGCACGTCGGCGAAGTCAACGTTCACATCGCCGGTCACGCTGATCAAGTCGGAGATCCCGCGCGTAGCCTGCAGCAGCACTTCGTCCGCCTTCTTCAGCGCGTCACGGAACGTGGTGCCCTTGCCCACCACGGAGAGCAGCCGCTGATTCGGCACCACGATAACGGTATCGACCGTCCGGCGCAGCTCGGCCAGTCCTATGTCCGCCTGGTGCATGCGCTTCTTGCCCTCGAACTCGAAGGGCTTGGTCACGATGGCGATGCTCAGGGCACCCAGCTCACGGGCGAGCTGCCCCACCACGGGTGCCGCTCCGGTGCCGGTCCCGCCGCCGAGGCCCGCCGTAACGAAGACCAGGTCCGCACCACGCAGAATTTCCACGACATCGTCCTTGTTCTCCTCGATGGCCTGGCGCCCGATCTCCGGCCGGGCTCCCGCACCGAGGCCGCGCGTCAGCTTCTTGCCGATCTGGAGCTTGACCGGAGCCCGGCAGTTGCTCAGCACCTGGCTGTCGGTATTCACGGCGACGAACTCGACGCCGGGCAGATCCTCCTCGATCATGCGATTGACGGCGTTGTTTCCGCCGCCGCCGATCCCGATGACGCGCATCATCGCACTGCTACCTGGCGTCTCAGCTAATTCGAAACGAATCATCTTCATCCCCTCCTTCTCTGACATCGTTCTCGCTCACTGATCTATGAGTAAAGTGTTGCTAGAAAAACTCCTTCAGCCATCCCCCGACCCTGGCCAGGGCCCGCAGCGCCGGGCGCCGCCCAACCCCGAGGTCCTCTCGGATTCGCTCCGCCCCGAAAAGCATCAGGCCCGTTGCTGTCGCGAATTTCGGGCGACGGACCGAGTCGGCCAGCCCATTGAGCCCGGCACCGGGCGCCCCACAGCGAACGGGCAGCGCGAATATCGACTGCGCCACATCGAGCGTGCCCTCGAGACTGCCTCCACCGCCGGTCAGCACCACGCCGCCGCCGAGCCGGTGCGAGTAGCCCGCCCGCTCGATCTCGTGATGCGCCAGCGTGAGCACTTCGTCCATGCGCTGCTCGATGATGTGTGCCAGCAGCTCGCGTGGAATATGCTTCTGGCTGCCGGGAGCGGGACCGGGGATCTCGATGGTCTGCTCGGAATCGACCATACGCGTGGAAGCGATGCCGCTACGTTCCTTGACTCTCTCGGCCTCCGCGTAGGGTATCCCCAGTCCCTTCACCAGGTCGTTGGTGAAGCTCACCCCCCCGCAGGGCACGACCGCGACATGCCGGATCTTGCCCTCGTGGAAAATCGCAATCTCCGTGGTACGGCCGCCGATGGAGACGACAGCGGTGCCAACCTCGCGCTCCTCCGGCGTGAGAACGCTAAAACCAGCGGCCAGCGGGTTCAACACCAGCTGGGCTGTCTCGTATCCGGCGCGCGATACCGCCTTGCGCAGGTTGCGTGCGGCCGCCCCGGCCGCCAGCACGATGAAGACGTCGGCTTCCAGCCTCGTCCCCAGCATCCCAACCGGACGCTGGATTCCACTCCGGTGGTCCACCGAGTAGTCCTGCGGGATCACGTGCAGCAGTTCACGATCGGGCGGTACGACGATCGCACGAGCCACTTCATGGACGCGCTCGACGTCGGCGTCGTCAATCTCCTCATTCCCGATGGCCACGACGCCGTTGGATGTGCTGGTCTGCACGTATTCGGCGGAAATCCCGACATACAGGCCGCGAGGCTGGACGCCGGCCATGAGCTCCGCCTGCTTCAACGCGTGGCGGATCTCCTCCGTCGTCTCGTCGAGATTGCTCACCGCATCGCGGCGAACGCCGTTGGGCTTCACCTGCCCGACGCCGAGGATCTTCAACTGGGGCAAGCCGTCGTTATCGAGGACCAGCTCACCCAGAACCGCGCATGTCTTCGTAGACCCTACGTCCAGCGCACCGATGAGATACGATGTAGAGATCATCCCTGCTTTCTCCGCACCACAATTTGATCCGCATAGCGCGCCTCGACGACCGCCGCATCGACGCCGCGACTCCGCAGGTCCGACAGCGTAGCTCGGACACGCTTCACCAGCACCTCGTCGATATCGGCAGGCAACACGAGACTCCGCGCGGGTTGAGACATCACCAGATTCACCAGAAGCTCTCGATTCTCGCTCAGCTCGAAATCGGAGACGAGCGCCGTCAGGCCGGGATCGAGAGCGTGCAATTCGGCGAACATCCTCAGCGCCTGAAGCGCCGGCCCCTCTTTCAGCATGGTCGAGTCGTCCGCGATCTCCGCGCCGGCGGTCAGCAACGGAAGGTCGATGGACGCCTTGGTGGGATCGATGGGCAACAGCGTGCCGTCACTACGAACCGCACGGAGCTGGGGGACACCCACAAGCGCGAGCGGCTCCACCTCCCGTACCACCACCCGCAGTCCGTGCAGCCCCGAGCGTCTCACCCGGGCCTCCTCGATCAGAGGATGCGCGACGAGCCTGCGCTCGACATCGCTGTAGTCCTCCCACACCGAGCGATCGCCACCGATCGCCGCGATCTGCAGCAACGAGTCGGGTGCCGCCCAGCGCGCGCCGATCACCTCCACCTGACGCACGTTGAAGTACTTCACCTTGGCCAGCAGCGCCCGTCCCCAGACGGCGCCGGCGAGCCCCCCAGCCACGACCATGAGTCCCAGCAGGAAAGCGACCCGCGGCAAAGCGCTCCGCCCCTTCATGCGATCACCCCCAGCTCGCGGAGAACCTCGTCCGGAAACCCCCAGTACTGGATCTCAGGCTCGAGGGCGATCCCGGTCTCGGCGAGCACGCGACGACGTATCTCTATCATGAGATCGACGACATCCTGCGCCCTGGCACCGCCCGTGTTGACGATGAAGTTCGCGTGCTTGGGCGAAACCTGCGCACCACCGCGCCGCTCTCCTCGCATCCCGACGCGGTCGACGAGCTGCCAGGCCGGGGGCGCCGGCGGCTGCGGATTCTTCCAAGTAGAGCCGCAGGTCGGCTGGTCGTAGACCTGTGCGCCGAGCTTCGCCTCGCGCCGACGGTTGTGCTCCTCTTCGATCCGCGCCGGGTCGCCGGGAGGCGCTGCGATCTCCGCCTCCAGAAAGATCGCTTCGACATCGAGATCGATGCCGCGATACCGGGGCCGCACGTCCTCCCTCTTGACCCGCTGGATCTTTCCGCCCGGCCACATCGCGTCGGCCCAGAGCACGCGGTCCCAGATCCCCTCATCGGCGGTTCCCGCGTTCATGCGCAATGCGCCGCCCATGGTGCCGGGTACCGCCTCCAGTATCCAGAGACCGGACCGAGCGCCGCGGCGGGCGGCCTGCACCACGCCGCTTATCGGTGCCGCGGCCCCGAAACGGATCGTCCCATCCCGCAGCTCGTACTCCTTGAACTCACCCTCGAGCACCAACACGGGCCCGCCCGGGCCTTCGTCCGCGATCAGCAGGTTCGCCCCCAGACCGAGCACCTGGACACGCCGGCCGGCGACCTCGTCCAGCAACTCCCGCAGCTCCTCGCGGGACGAAGCCCTGGCGAAGTCGGGCGCCGAACCGCCGATCTTCCAGCGCGTGAGCTCCGCCAGCGGCACGTTACGCATCCACATCGCTCCGCCTGAGCTCGTGGACCAGTCGGTGGGCAACGCCGGAGATGTCGCCGGCACCCAGCGTGAGGAGCACGTCTCCCGCCCGAAGCTCATCTCTCAGCGCGGCGGTGAGGGCCTCGAGGTCCTCCACATAGTGCACGCGCGCGGCGTCCAGTACTTCGCGCGCCGCCTCGATGACCGGCTTTGCGGACACCCCGGGCAGCGGCTCCTCCCGCGCCGCGTAGATGCCGGTTACGAACACGACGTCGGCGGCCGAGAGCGCGCGGCCGAACTCCGCCGCGAAGGCGCGGGTGCGGCTGTAGAGATGCGGCTGGAAGGCCACGACGAGCCGCCGTCCGCCGAAGACCTGGCGCGCGGTCGTCAGCGTGGCCGTGACTTCCGTGGGAT
>JAZGAL010000015.1:0-14385 GCA_036475815.1 Gemmatimonadota bacterium | reverse complement strand
CAGCAGCAACGCGAGTTTGAGACGGAGAAGAATCAGCTCTTTCCTTTCTTGCGCTTCGACGCCAGGAACCCTTTGACGCCTTCCCGGTAATCTTCGGTCATCCGCGCCAGCACGTTGATGTCGGCGCCCGCGCGGATCGCCGCCTCGAAGGAATGCCGCTCGGTCTGGTAAAGAAGGCGTTTCGAGAGAGCCAGGGCGCTGAAACTGCGCTGCGCCAGCTCCTCCACGAACTCGCGGGCGCGTTGCTCGAACTCAGCGGCCGGATAGACGTGCTGCACGAGACCGTAGGATTCCGCGGTCCTTGCGTCAACGATCCGCCCCGTAGTCACCAGGTCGAAAGCGCGCTTTTCACCCACCGCACGACGGAGCATCGCGATCACCATCGCCGGCACGAAGCCGATCTTCACCTCCGGGTATCCGAAGTGCGCGTCATCCGATGCCAACACGATGTCGCAGGCCGATGCCAGACCGCAGCCGCCAGCGATCGCATGACCCTGCACGGCGGCGACGATCGGCGTCGATATCCTGCGAAAAATGAGAAAGAGGTCGCCGAGCGCATCCGCATCCGCCACCTGCTCCCCGACGCTCGCGTCCATCATGTCCGAGAGCGACTGCAGGTCCGCTCCCGCGCAGAAGTCATCTCCCTCACCCCTCAGCATGATCGCGCCCACCCGCTCGTCCGCGTCCGCCCACGCCACCGCATCCGCCAGCTCATCGACGAGTACGGGGTTCAGCGCGTTCCGCACCTCCGGCCGGTCGAGGCTGATGATCGCGACACCCGTAGAGCCATCCACCAGCACGTTGATCGCTTCGTAGCCTTCCTCTCCGTTCATTCGGTGCCCCGATTTCGTTGGCCATGCTACCATGCGGCTGCTTGTGACCTCAAGCTACTTGCGCCAGCCTCCTCTGGCTACGGCGGTGCCGGCGAATAAGATCGACGCACGAAAAGACACGTGCTTCGTTGCGGCCGCACCTGCCATCGCGTGTGAACGGTGGAGAGCACTCGAGCGAGGAGTCCCATCTGCTGCGAACCCGAACTATCTGCCTACCTGCCTGCCTGGGTTTCGTGGCTCGCTCAGCTCTTCACCGTCTCTAGTCGATCAGGCCGGCAAGATCGTCCGGGAGCTCGATCTCCATGCGGAGCAGCGCCGCACCGAAGGTCTTGGCTTGGGCATCGGTCCGCAGCGATAGGGTGCCGCCGCCGCCCAGCGAGCTGTGGAGCAGGAAGTTGAGGGCGTTCAGGTTCGGCAGTTCGAAGCACTCCACCGGGCCCTTGCAGATCCCCTTGAAGTGCTCCTTGACACGCTCGCACGTAACTTCTTTAACAAGAATAGGATAGAACTCTGGCCTCAAGGCGATCAGACCGATGTTCGCCGTGTCGCCCTTATCGCCGGAGCGGGCGTGAGCGATCTGCAGGAGCTTCACCCGCATCACGCCACCTCCACCTGGACCTCTGGGTGGACGTGCGTCTTCGGGATCAACGCCGGCCAGTACGCGACCATCTCCTGGACCCGGGGCCGGCCGCCGCCGAAGCCGGTGGCGGTAGGCGGACCAGCCAGGATCAGCGAGGCGATCTCCCGGGCGAAGCGCTCCACGGCGTGACGGTTAGTCGAGTGCCTCACGCCGATGCGCAGCTCCACTTCAGGCAAGTCGCGTGGAACCGCCCCGGCCAGCGGCCCGTGGCAGGCGCCGGCGCCGAGGTGCTCGGTGTAGATCTCGTCGAAGCGCAGCCCCACGCGATCGAGGCGAGCGCGGATAGTCCGGTCGGCGGCCTGCGCTTTCGCGTACGCATCCGGCCAGGAGTACACCATCCTGCCGGTGGTCTTGTAGCCCGCGCGATAAGAGATGGAGACCTTGAGCATGTCGGTGGCCGGACCACCACCCGCGCCGAACACACGGACGCGATCCTCCCCCTCCTGCTCCAGCTGTATGGTACGGAAATCGGCAACACAATCGGGCGTGATGTACTCGGACGGATCGCCCATCTCGTAGACCAGCTGCTCCGTCACCGTGGCGACCGTCACCCGACCGCCCAGACCATCATGCTTGGTGACTACGAATTCGCCGTCAGCGCGCGATTCGATGATCGGGTATCCGATATCGCTGTAATCGATGGACTCCCAGTCGACGCCCGTGTTGCCACCCGTCGCCTGCGCCCCGCACTCGTTGATGTGGCCGGCCACGACGCCGGCTGCGATCTTGTCCCAATCGTCAGCTGCCCAGCCATGCTCGAACATCATCGGCGCGTAGGTGAGCGCGGTGTCGGTGGTGCGGCCGGCGACCACCACGTCGGCCCCTTGCCGCAGCGCCTCGATCATCGGAGCGGCGCCGATATACGCGTTGGCCGACTGAATCAACTCACGGACCGATTCCAGCGGCTCGTCGGTGTCCATATTACGGAGCTCGATACCCTCGGCGAGGAGGTCGTCGAGCCGCTCCATAAGGTCATCTCCGGTGATGACCCCGATGCGCGCCCGTCCCGCAAGCCCCACCTGGCGCGCCAGCTCCCGAACGGACTCGGCGCAGGCCAACGGGTTCACGCCGCCGGCGTTGGCGATCACGCGAATGCCGCGCTCGATGCACGTCGGCAGTATGCGGCCCATCAACGGCACGAAATCCCGTGCGTAGCCCTGTGACGGGTTGCGGTTCCGCTGCTTCTGGAGGATGGACATGGTGACTTCGGCGAGGTAGTCCATCACAAGGTAATCGATGGGGCCAGCTTCAACCTGCCGTACCGGCGCCTCGAGCCAGTCGCCCCAGAAGCCCTGCCCAGAGGCGATGCGAACGCTCGTCGCCCCGGCGCTCACTTCAGGAGAGTTTCCAACGACCCGGGTAGCGCGAAGGGGCCGATGTGGGGGCCGGGGTTCTGGATGGCGGCCCGCAGCGCCAGCGTCAGCGCGTCGCGGGTTTTCTCGGGAACGATCACGGCGTCTACGTAGCCGCGTGCGGCGGCGAAACGGGCATCGAGCTGGTGCTCGTAGGTATCTATCGTCTTCTGCACCGCCTTCTGTGTTTCCGGGTCCAGTTCGCGACCCGCTTCCTTAGCCTCGTCGATGGCACGGCCGTGCACCGCCTGAGCGGCTGACTCGCCTTCCATCACGCCCATGCGACCGGTGGGCCAGGAGAAGATGAAGTCGGGATCGAAGCCCTGCCCCGCCATCGCGTAGTAGCCGGCCCCGCTGGCGTGATTGACGGTGAGGACGATCTTCGGCGCCGTCGCCACCGACATGGCCTCAACCATCCGCGCGCCCGCCCGGATGATGCCCGAGTGCTCCGCCTCAGTACCCACCATGAAGCCCGAGACGTCTTGAACGTAGAGCAGCGGCCGGCGGTGCCGGTCGCAGGTCTCAATGTAGTAGGCGCACTTCTCGGCGCTTTCCGTGTAGACGATGCCGCCAAAGCGTGGCGACCCGCCCTTCCTGTCGCTGAAGATGCCCCGGTCGTTAGCCAGGATGCCCACCGGTATTCCGTTTATGCGCGCATCGACGCAGATCATCTCGGCGGCGAGCTCGGGTTGGAACTCACGGAACTCACCTTCATCGACGATGCACTGCAGCACCGCGCGCATGTCGTAGCCACCGCGGTGGTCGTCGGGGAGAAGCTCGTAGATGTCTTCCGGCGGCCGAACCGGCGGCCGCGGTTCCGCTATCTTGATCGGGATGCCCTGGGACTGTGGGAGATCGGCGATGTACTCGCGGATCTGCCCGATGCACTCCTCGTCGTTCTCGGGCTCGTAGTGGGCCACACCCGAGATCTTCGTATGGGTGTCCGCACCGCCCAGCGTCTCGGCGTCCACCGTCTGCCCCGTCGCGCCCTTCACCAGATTGGGGCCGCCCAGCCCCATGAAGCTGGTGCCCTTGACCATGAAGATCACGTCGGAGAGCGCGGGCAGATAGGCGCCGCCGGCGATACAGTGCCCCATGACGGCGGAGATCTGCGGCACTCTCATGTAACGTCGCATCAGCGAGTTGTAGTAGAAGATGCGCGCGGCGCCGTACTGGCCGGGGAAAACGCCGCCCTGGTAAAGAAGATTGATGCCCGAGGAGTCCACCAGGTAGATGATCGGGATGCGGCAGCGCATCGCGATCTCCTGGGCACGCAGCATCTTCGGTATGGTTTCAGGCCACCAGGACCCCGCCTTGACCGTGGCATCGTTGGCGACCACCACGACCTCGCGACCGCTGACGCGGCCGTAGCCCGTGACCACCCCAACGCCCGGAGCCTTGCCGTCGTACTGATCGTAGGCGATGAGGAGTCCGACTTCCTGGAAGTGGGAGTCTTTGTCGAAGAGCAGGTCCAGGCGCTCGCGGGCCGTCAGCTTGCCTTCGCCGTGCTGCTTCTCGACCTTCTTCGGGCCACCGCCCATCCTCAGCTCGGCCTCGAGGAGCTGAAGCTGCTGCGCCAGATGCCTCATCCTGGACTTTTTCTTTGCCTTCACGACCCTGTCTCTATGTTATCCTACTCGTACTCGTGATCTTCGAGTACGAGTACGAGTACGAGTACGAGTGCGAGTAAGAGTGCGAGTAAGAGTAAGAGTAAGAGGCGATGGGCATCACTCGTCGCCGGATCGGTTCGCTTCGAACCAGTCGCGGATGTAGTCGACGGCTTCCGTCGTGGACGTCCCCGGACCGAAGAGCCGGCCCACCCCGATCTCCTGCAGTTTCTGCATGTCTTCCGTGGGGATGATGCCGCCGCCCGTCACCAGCACGCGATCGGCACCCTCTTCCCGCAGCAGGTTCATCACGCGCGGAAACAGGGTCATGTGAGCACCTGAGAGGATCGAGAGCGCCACCACATCGACATCTTCTTGGATCGCCGCCCGCACAATCTCCTCAGGCGTCTGGTGAAGTCCGGTGTAGATAACCTCCATGCCAGCATCGCGGAGCGCCGCAGCGACGACCTTCGCGCCACGGTCGTGTCCATCGAGGCCGGGCTTGCCCACCAGCACGCGTATCTTGCGTTCTGTCATAGCGTTTCGGGAAAGTGTTTCGATTGAGGCTCGCGATCGGATAATACCCGCGCCCTCGGACCCGGGCAACCTAAGTCAGCCCATCCCTCAAACGCGCCGCAGCAGCTTCAGGTGCCGTCACGATGATCTGCACGCCCACACCCAGCTCGAAGCCCGCCGCCAGCGTCCGCCGCGGGATGACCTGGACGTACCAGGGGAGCGCGGACTCGGTGCCGAGAAGAGGCGGCGTGTGGAGGACGTAGTTGTAGTCGGGACCATCCAGCGCCTTATCCAGCGCTGTCAGAGTTCCCTTCAGCAGCTGGCCGAACTCCATCAGCGTCTCATCGTCCGCCTGGTCGAACCGGGGCGGAACGAAGCGGGGAGCGACCCAGACCTCGTAGTCGTGCATGGGCGCGAAAGGCACGAAGGCCGCGAAGCGTTTCGTCACCGCCACCAGCCGGGCACCGTTCTCGACCTCTTCCTGAACGATGTCGAACAGCAGGGCGTGTCCGCCCGCGCCGCGATGCTCCAGCGACCGCTCGAGCACCCGCTTCACATGCGACGGCACGAAGGAAAGAGCGGCGAGCTGAGCGTGCGGGTGCATGATCGTGGCGTTGGCCATCTTCCCCTGGTTCCGAAAGATGACCACGTGCCTGATCCTCTCGTCGTCGGCCGCGGCGGCGAAGCGCGCCCGGTACCCCTGCATCACGTCCAGGATCTCCTGATCGCTGAACTCGGTGAAGGCCGCATCGTGACGGGTGTGTTCCACGATGACCTCGTGCCGGCCCAGCGCCGCCTCGGCATACTGGTAGTGGCCCGACGTCTGATCCCTTGGCGCTGCCTCTCTCACGAGCGCCGGGTACTTGTTCGCCACAACCCGCACTCTCCAGTCCTGCCGCCCTTCCGGGATCCGGAACAGCTCCGTCGCCGACTGCTTCTCATTGCCCGGACAGAAGGGGCAGGCCGGGTCGTAGTGCGGCAGGCTCTCCAGCGTACCCGAGTGGTCGGGCAGATTGGGACGTCCGGCCCTGCCGGGAGCGACGATCACCCGGACGCCGGTCAGTGCGTTGAATCTGATTTCAGGAGCCACGGGAGTAGTGATCAGTGATTAGTGATTAGTACCTTCTAGAAGAATACCGGTTCCCTGAACCGACCATATATCCGCTCCAGCGCGTGACGTATCTCGCCGAGCGTCGCATACGCGCGCACGGCATCCAGCGTCGGCTCCATCAGGTTCTCGTCGTTCCGCGCCGCCTCCGCAATGCGCTTCAACCTGCGCTCCACCTCGCGCGAATCGCGCCGCGCCCGCAGGTCCGCCAGGCGCGCGCGCTGCTTCTGCTCGATCTCGGGGCCGATTCTCAGCAGCTCGATGGACACGTCCTCGTTGCCGCCGGTGAAATCGTTGACCCCAACAACGATCCGCCGCTTCGACTCGACCTCCTGCTGGAATCCCTCCGCCGACAGGGCGATCCGACCCTGGTAGTAGCCTTCCTCGATCCCCTTCACCACGCCGCCCATCTCGTCGATCTCGCTGAAGATGCGCTCGGCGTCCTCTTCCATCCCGTCGGTGAGCCACTCCACGTAGTAGGAACCGGCCAGCGGGTCGATGGTGTTGGCCACGCCCGTCTCATAGGCCAGGATCTGCTGGGTGCGCAGCGCGATCCGCACCGCCTTCTCCGTGGGCAACGCAAGCGTCTCATCCAGCGCGTTCGTGTGCAGCGACTGGGTGCCGCCGAGCACCGCGGCCAACCCCTGGTAGGCGACCCGTGCGATGTTGTTCTCCGGCTGCTGCGCCGTCAGCGAAACGCCCGCCGTCTGCGCGTGCGTGCGTAGCCGCCAGCTCTCCGGATCCTTCGCCCCGTAGACCTCCTTGATGTGGCGCGCCCAGATGCGGCGGGCCGCGCGGAACTTGGCGATCTCCTCGAAGAAGTCGTTGTGCACGTCCCAGAAGAAGGAAAGCCGGGGCGCGAACTCGTCGACGTCGAGGCCGCGCTTGATGCCGGTCTCCACGTAGGTGAGAGCGTTCTTCAGCGTGTAGGCGAGCTCCTGGACCGCCGTCGCGCCGGCCTCGCGGATATGGTAGCCGCTGATCGAGATCGTGTTGAACTTCGGCGCATTCGCCGACGACCACTCGAAGATGTCGCCGATGATCTTGAGCGCCGGCTCCGGCGGGAAGATCCAGGCGTGCTGCGCCATGTACTCCTTGAGGATGTCGTTCTGGATCGTGCCTCTAAACTCCTTCAGATCCGCTCCCTGCTTCTCCGCCGCGGCCAGCAGGAAGCAGTAGAGCATCATCGCCGGCCCGTTGATGGTCATCGACACGGAAACGTCCTTCAGCGGGATCCCGTCGAACAACGTTTCCATGTCGGCCAGGCTCGAGATCGCCACGCCACAGACGCCGACTTCGCCCTCGGAGTGCGAGTCGTCGGAGTCGTAGCCCATCAGCGTCGGGAAGTCGAAGGCGACAGACAGGCCGGTCTGGCCGTGATCCAGCAGGTACTTGTAGCGCTGGTTTGTCTCCTCGGAGGTCCCGAACCCGGAGAACTGGCGCATGGTCCAGAGCCGCGTTCGGTACATGGTCGTGTAGGGACCGCGGGTGAAGGGGTACTCGCCGGGAAAACCAAGCTTCTCCAGGTATTCAGCGTCGTACACCCCGGTGTCCAGCGGCGTGTAGAGCGGCGCCAGCTCGCGACCCGAAAGCGAATCGAATGTGACCTCGTCGCGCTTCGGCATCAAACCATACTTGCCCACCCACGCCGCCCGTTCGCGCCGCAGCTGTTCGATCTCGCCCTTCAAGCGCTCGTTCTCCGAGGCCAGCCTTTCCAGTGAGCTTCTCTTCATGCCTTCGGCCATACTCTTCACCCCAGCGTGATGCCACCAATCACTAGTCACCCGCCCCACCACCCAACTTTGCCAGTATCTCCCCTGCCACATCGTACGGCGTCCGGCGCCCCGATTCCAGATCCGCCTGCGCCGCCTTTAAGATCGCTTCGCCGTCACCCTCCAACCAGACGTGGGTTCTGAGTCCGCGATCGACCACCGCGCGGACGCGCTCGAGCAGCCGCTTGCGGCGCCGCTTCTCCAGCTCGCCGTTTTCGCGCAGCCACTCGAGGTGCGCGTCGATCGTGCTGAGGAGCTCCAAGACCCCGTCACCGGTGTGCGCCGTCGTGAGCAGGACCGGGATCTCCCACCGCTTCACGTCCGCCGCCTGCCGCTGCGCGGGCTGCGGGCCACCCGCGCCCTCGCGCCGCCCTTCCACGCGCCGCTCAGCCAGCCGTGTCAGATCCACTCCGTGGTGCGCCGGCACCCGGTCGAACAGCTGTCCCTGACGCAGGCGCAGGATCGTCTTGAGCTCGCCCGCCGCCCGCGTCGCTCCCGGCCGGTCGGCCTTGTTGACGACGAAGATGTCGGCGATCTCCATCAGCCCGGCCTTCATCGCCTGAATCGAATCACCCGATTCCGGAGTCAGCACCACCACAGTGGTGTCCGCGGCCTCGGCGATCTCCAGCTCCGACTGCCCGACCCCAACCGTCTCCACCACGACGCGCTCGAAGCCGAAGGCGTCCATGAGGTCGGCAACCTCGCGGGTGGTCGTCGCCAGGCCGCCAAGCGACCCGCGGCTTGCCATGGAGCGGATGAAGACACCGTCATCGCCAGCCACACCGGTCATGCGGATACGATCGCCCAGCAGCGCGCCGCCGGTGAAGGGCGATGTCGGATCGACCGCCACCACGCCGATGCGCTGGCCGGTCTTTCTGACCGCGCCGGCCAGCGCGTGGATCAGCGTCGACTTCCCCGCCCCGGGAGGCCCGGTGATCCCGATACGATGAGCCCGACCGACTCTGTCGTGCAGAGCGCTCAGCAGCTGCTCGAAGCCGGGCCGGGCGTTCTCCACCCACGAAATGGCCCGGGCCAAAGCCCGGGCTTCGCCCGTCTGGAACGACTTCAGCAGCTTGCGGCCGCTGGACTTGGAATCTGTCATCGCCACAACGCTGAAACTTGCCCGGCAGTTTCGCAGTGGTCAAGTGACCCCGGATCGCACAGGGCGCGGCTCTCTCGGTCGCAGAACACCTCGGCTCCTCGCCTCAGCAGCCGGGTTCCAGACGCCTGATCGTACGAACCCGGTCGAAGTCGCAATCGTAGCTGCAGATGGCCTCGAGCGAGTGGAGCTCGACCACTGCGGCGTGCAGCGCATGTCGAGCCATCAGCCCCTCGTACTCGTCGAGCAGCGCGCGGGCGCGATCGAGCACATCCGAGGTGATCGCTATCACGGGAGGAAAGATCTGCCGCGCCAGATCATACACCAGGCGGCCGTCACTGGAGCGGCCGATGGCGCTGTAGCGGTGCAAGATCTCCTGCAGCACCTCAGCGTCCAGAACGCCTTCGATCTCCCCCTCCGCCACGCGCTCGAGGAATTGGAGGCTGAGCTGTTTGTGCGGGTGCGCCACGCCGGCGGCGCACATCAGGATGTTGGAATCGACCAGGATCACGGCAGAAACTGATCGGCTCTGAGAACGGCCTGTTCTCTCATCGTGCGGGCGTCGTCAAGCGGCAGGGCGAGTGCGGCGAGGCGGCGGACGGCGTCGAGGCGGCGCTCGTTGGGCAGGAACCCGTATTGTTTCTTACAAGCATGTCGCACCAACTCGCCGAGGCTGACTTGCCTCTGCTTGGCGAGGCGAGTGAGGCGCAGATGAAGCTGGGGTGAGAAGAGGATGGTGGTTTTCTTAGAAAGCTCCATATGCACCTCCATATATGGAGCATTCTACTCCGCGCTGCCGCACCTGTCAACCTCACGAGTACGAGTACCAGTACGATTGCGAGTAAGACCGAAGGGGCGTGACCCGCGCCCCCTCACCGAACCCCGCCTCCCCCTCTTGCGTTACCTACATGACGACTATCAGTTCACCCCTACTCGGGCACTACCAAGATACTATGACGACCCCAGAGATTCCCAAGTCACCCAGCCCCAAAGGCGTCCGCGAGCTCCATGCTCACGATACCGACACTCCAACACCGGCCCGCCCACGATGAGCGCCCTGCTCCTCGCCACCGCATCTGTCGCTCAAGGCCTCGGCGAGTCGCTGCAAAGCCGGCCGCTGGTGGCCATCGGCCTTCTCTTCGGCGCCGGTCTTCTGACCAGCCTCACGCCTTGCATCTACCCGATGATCCCAATCACCGTCGGTGTGATCAGCGGTACCGCTGGGGCGCAAGCCTCGCGCCGCCGCACCGTCGTACTCACGCTCACCTACGTCACCGGCCTGGCGACGTTCTACGCGATCCTCGGCGTGATCGCGGCGCTTACCGGACAGCTCTTCGGCACCATAAGCGCCAGCCCCTGGGCGCGCCTCGCCATTGGCAACCTGCTGCTCATCTTCGGGCTCGCCATGTTCGACGTGATCCCGATCTCGGCTCCGAAACGGCTGATGGGCTGGGTTTCCCGGCTGCAGGGCGGCTCGTTGCCCACCGTCTTTCTCCTGGGCGCGACTTCCGGGATCGTTGCCGCGCCCTGCGGCGCACCTGCGTTCGCCGCCGTGCTCACCTGGGTGGCAGGAACCGGGAGTGCCGTGCTCGGGTTCGTCTACTTGTTCGTGTTCTCTCTCGGCATGACCGCCCTGCTCGTGGTCGTGGGCCTGTCCTCGGGCGCGCTCGCCGCGCTGCCCCGTTCGGGTGCCTGGATGGTCTGGGTGAAGAGAGCCGCGGGCGTGATCATGATCGCCGTTGCCGAGTACTACTTCGTTCAAGCAGGATACGTGATGTGATGAAAAGATGGCTGACCGCGGTATTGCTGACCGCTTCCCTGTTAGGCTCGGCCGGCGTCGAATTGCTGCAGGCGCAGAATCAGATCGGTATCGCGGTCGGTTCGACGCCCGAGTCCGTGCAGATCGAGGACCTGGAAGGAAACCCCGTCGACCTCGGCGACTACTTCGGCGGCGGCAAGCCGGTGCTGTTGGAGTTCTGGGCGACGTGGTGCCCGGTCTGCGAGGCGCTCGAGCCGACCCTGCAAGCCGCGTATGCGAAATACGGCGAGGACGTCGAGTTTCTGGTCATCGCCGTGGCGGTGAATCAGAGCGTGCGGCGGGTGAGCCGTCACGCAGAGAGCCACGAGATGCCCGGCCGCATACTGTGGGATCGTGACGGCCGTGCAGTTCGCGCGTTCATGACGCCATCGACATCCTACGTCGTGGTGCTGGATGCCGAGGGCAAGGTGGTGTACACCGGATTAGGCGAGGACCAGGACATCGAGGCGGCGCTGGAGAAAGCGCTGCAGCGGTGAGCGAGGGTGGTGAGGCGCGAACAACCGGCGGCGCGCCTCCCCGCCCTACGCTCTACTCGTCATTCCTCACTCCTCAGTCCTCACTCCTCCTCAGGCGCCAGCTTGTCGATCACCTCGCCGAGCTCTGTGTACGCCGTTGGATCGATCTCACGGAACGGGACCGCGGCGTAGGCGATCTTTCCGTCCGGCCCAACAACGAACAGGTTGCGGTTGGTCATCCCGGCCCGGCTCGCGAGGGCGCCGTAGGCCTTCCCCACCTCGGTATCGGGGTCGCTGACCATGAGGAACGGGAACTGGTCATCCCTTGCCCAGGCCGCGAGCGCTTCGGCCGGATCGGCGCTGATAGCGATCAGGACAACGTCCTGCCCGTCGTTGAACAGCTGTGCGTACTGATCACGGTACGCATGCATCTGGATCGTTCAACCCTTGGTCCGCGCCTTGAAGAAGAAGGCGATGACAACCGTCTTCCCCTTGAAGTCGCTGAGGTGCACCGGTTCCTTCAGCACTCCGTACCGCGTGGCGCCCGATAGCGCGAAGTCCGGGGCGACGGCACCGACCTCCAAGGGCTCAACCGTCTCTTCCTGAGCCTGCGCCCGCACCGCGGCCGCAGGTACGAGAGCCGCCAGCGCGGCCAAAATCAGCTTTCGCATATCTCTCCCTCGATAGTTGGGGCGATAGCGACAAGATGGTACCTAAGCCGTCCGCAATCAATCTCCGCGTCCAGACGGTTGCGAGCTACGCGAGTCGTGGCAGCAGGATCCAGCTCGCGAGGCCCAGTAGGAAGAAGAAGCCCAGAATATCGGTGAGCGCCGTCGTGAAAGACGACGAGGCCACAGCAGGATCGAAACCCAAGTTCTCCAGGGCCACGGGCACAAAGGCTCCGGCGAAACCGGCCACAGCCAGGTTCAGCCACATGGCCAGCATCACCACGAGTCCCAGGTAGACATCCCTTTCCCCCAACAAGTAGCCGACCCCGGCAGCCATCAGACCGATCACGGCGCCGTTGATCAGACCGACGGCGACCTCTTTCAGGATCACCTTCCAGGCGCCCGATCGCTCCGGCGACAACGCCAGCCTGCGTACCGTAACCGCCAGCGTCTGCGTACCGGCATTCCCGCCCAGCGCTGCGATCACCGGCATGATCGCCGCCAGCAACAGCACCCGTTCGATTGTACCCCTGTAATGATAGACCACGGCAGCCCCTGCCGAAGCCGTCAGCACGGCCAGCGCGAGCCAGGGCAGGCGGTTCTTAACTGCTTCACCGACGCCGCCCCGCACGTGCTCTTCCGCCGAGCCACCCGCGAGCCGCAGCATGTCCTCAGTGGTCTCCGCCTCGACGATGTCCATCACGTCGTCGAAGGTGACGCGTCCGAGCAGGCGCTCCAGCGGATCCACCACGGGCACGGAGACCAGGTTGTAACGTGACATGATGCGCGCCACTTCCTCCTGGTCCATCGTCGCCGGGACGGCGGCGGCCGGGGGTTCGGTGAGATCACGGATCGAGGTGGATGGCTGGGACACGATGAGGTCCTGGAAAGAGACGGTTCCACGCAACCGACCCAGGTCGTCGACGACGAAGACCGTATAGAAGTCTTCTCTACCTTCCGCTACCTGCCTGCGTATCTCGGCGATCGCTTCGGCCACCGCGGCGTTTTCCGCCACCGCGACAACCTCGGTGGTCATGATGCCGCCGGCCGATTCCTCGTCGTAGGCGAGTAGTTCTCGAAGTTCGCTGGCTTCGATCAGCGGTAGTTGTTCAAGCACCTCGCGTTGCTTCTCGGGCGAGAGCTCGCCGATGATATCGGCGGCATCGTCATCCGACAGCTCCCGCACCAGCTCGACCACACGCTTCGGATCAGCGAGCAGGAGCTCTTCCGGATGCTCCTTCTCCTCCATCTCGGCGAGCGACTCCGCCGCGACCTCGCCCGGCAGCACGGCGAGGACCGCGGCACGCTCCTCCTCCTCGAGCGACTCGATCAGGTCCGCCACATCGCTGGGGTGGAAGCCCTCCAGGTAGAAGCGCAGCCGCTCGTCTTCACCAGCGCGGAGCAGCTGGCGAACCCGCTCGACGTTCGACTTGTGCGTCAGCTCCTGGCTCAGTTTGCCGCCCGTCATCAGCGATCGCCCCCAGGTGGAATCAGATCCGGTGTGACGGCACCGCCCGATATCACGAGCTTGAACCCGTCCTCGACGCTCATCTCCAACGGCTTGACCTGCAAGCGCGGCAAGAAGACCAGATAGCCGGACGTCGGGTTGGGCGTGGTGGGAATGAAGATCGCCACCGCATCATCCTGGGTGAACTCGCTGATCTCTTTGGACGCCTCCCCCGTCATGAATCCAACAACCCAGACACCCGGCCTCGGGTATTCCACGAGCACGCAAGACTTGAAGAACTTGGCCTGGTCCCCGACGATCTGCTCGGTGATCTGCTGTGCGGCGCTGTAGATGCTCCGCGTGACCGGGAACCTCATGAGCCACTCCCGGCCCATGTTGAACAGCCGCCGGCCGATAGCCTGCTGGGTGGCCCAGCCCGCAGCGATGACCAGCAGGACCAGTACGACAAGCCCCAGACCCGGGATGCGAATGCCGATGGCCGTGAAGACGCGGCCGAGGATCGCGTCGAGTTTGGCGAAAATCCACCCGAGGATGAAGAGCGTCACGCCCACCGGAGCGATAACGATGATCCCGGTCAGGAAGTACCGTCTGAGTCGAGTCCACAAGGTTCTATCGTAGTGCATGGTCATTTATCCAGGCCAAAGTGTAGCTAGACTCGGCTCCCGCGTCCACTGCTGCACTCGTACTCCTGATCGTAGTCGTATCGTCGGGGCCGACGGACGAGTACGATTACGAGTACGATTACGAGTGGGAGTAGGAGTTAGGGTCGTACTCGTACTCGTGGGTCAGAGGAGTTGGGAGAGAATCGCCTCCTGGCGGGCGAACATCTTGCTGTCCAGCCGTTCCGGACCGGCGGGGTGATCATAGCCTGCGATATGAAGCATGCCATGGACGACGAGCCGGAGCAGTTCCTCCCGCAGCTCGATCCCATGCTCCTCCGCCGACTGGCTGGCGATCTCGGGGCAGACGTACACATCGCCCAGCGGCGTTTTGGGTTCGGCAAGATTAAAGGCGATCACATCGGTGGGTCCCTGCTGCTCGAGATGGG
>JAZGAL010000014.1:0-22086 GCA_036475815.1 Gemmatimonadota bacterium | reverse complement strand
AGCGCGCTCATCGCGCCCGTGAGCGCGACGGTCGTGAGTACAGCGACCAGCGCGACAACCAGCAGCGTGGCTATCAGCGCCAGGCCGCTGGTATCCTCGAGCCGAGGACCGCAGATCTTTCTCTTACAGGTTCCAAGAATCGCGAATATTCGCATGGGGCCCATCATCCTTCCTCCGTGAACTGGGCGGGATTCATCGAGCTCGATGCCCAGGGTTCCCTAGATCTTGTTCTTCTCGTACCGCAGGTTCCGCGGCGAAATTAGCCACTCGTGCGTCGACTTGAGCACCTTACCCTGGTTGACCCGCGGATCAACCCGATCGGCCGCGAAGGTCGCTCGCACCCTTATCGCCACGATGTCGTCGTAGTCGTTCGAGTTGTCGGAGTCGTTGGGGTCAGCCCGGTCCAGCTCATCGCCATCGCTGAAGATCAGCGTCACGTCGAACTGCTCCACACCGTAGGCCAGGATGTCGCCGGCAGGCGAGCCGCTCAAGTTGAGACGGACGGCTCGCCAGAGGCGCTGCTGGTCGTCCAGGTAGTACATCGTCGGCTGCACCTTCTGCACGTAGGTGCTGAAGCGGTCGAGCCGCAGCCCGCTCGCGAGGCCAGCCGGCTGGCGCAGGATGGTATCGTGCGCGGTAAACGTGATGGCGATCGACGTGTCGTTGGTCGTGCTGATATTCTCCACCAGGATGAGCCGGCGCGTTCCCGCCACCTGGAGACGTGCCAGGTCGCCCTGTCTCAACTCCAGCGGCTCGTTTGCGTCCTTGATCACGTCGATGCAGTACGTGCCGCAGGTTCCGCCCGCCGCCAAAGGATTGTCCGTGCCCGCCGGCGGGTCGATGTCATGAGGCGGCGCCGGACTGGGTACGTAGGGCACGTGGAGGATCACGAGTGTGTCCCCGTATGTTCCGGGATAGGCCGCCACGGTGCCGAACGAAGTGGTGCTTGTGATCTCTATGCCCGCTGCCTGAACATCGTGCCGCAGCGACACCCCGAGGTACCGGGAGTTACGAGATAGATCCTCCCGGATATCGCCGCTCCCTAAAGTCCGCATTTGGGCCAGCAGGAAGCCGACGGCCGCGCTGAGCACGATCACGCCCACCGTCATCGCGATGAGCGCCTCCACCAGCGTGAAGCCTTGCCGTGCCAGTCGGACGGCGTCCCTGGCGGGATGGCGAATCATCATTCTTCTCCTACGTAAATGATCGTCTCCAACTCGACGGTCCCGGTGCGGCCGCGTCCGCTGGGATACTGCACTTTGACGGTGACCCGCTTCGTGTAAGGCAGTTTCTCCTCTGGTGCCACCTCGAGGCTGCGGATGTAGTGGCCCGCCTGGTTGGTCACACCATCGTCGTTCACCTTGATGGCGCTCTCCGACGCTAGCGTCGCTGTCTGCCGCGCCTTCACTTCCTCCAGGTAGGAAGAAGCGATCGCGGTGGCCCTCGAGCGCACAGCGGAATCCGTGTGGATAGCCAGAACCATCATTCCCGAGCTGGATAGCGCCGTGACCGCGATGCCGAGAAGCACCATAGCGACCATCGTGCTGATCAGGCCGAACCCACGCTCAGAGGTCAATGATTTCAACACTTGTCTTACCTCCACTTACCGTCCCGGTAGTCCCAGGTGCGGAACGCGCCCGAGCCCGAGACCGTCACTGCCGCTACTACCGAAGCATCACGCTCATGCGTGACGAAGATCGCGCCGCCTGTGCGGACTCCGGCGACCGGCCGTACCATGCCACGAGCGTCGAACTCACAACGATCGTTCTGGAACGCGATGGCGTCGCTGATGGAGCCGCCCAGCGGACCCGTCGTCGCCTGTCCGGACCCGAACTTCACGTGGGTCGCCAACTCCGCGCCGGGGATGCCACCGTTTGAACCACGGGCCAGGAAGCGTGACGCACGCGCCTCTTGCACGGTTTCCGAGATATCGCCGCTGTGCTCCGCCGTCACATCGAGAAAGGCGGCATAGAACTCGTTCGCTTGGTCGAAGCTCAAGCGCACAACCCGTTTCGTGGCGATCGCCCGCATTCGCGCAGACTCCAGATCGCGCATGATCTGGCGGGCTGCCCCGTGCACCTCCTGCTGCGGGGTGGTCCGCATTGCCCGCGGAACCGCCACCGCCGCCATGGCCCCCATTATCAGGACAACGATGACCATTTCGATCATCGTGAAGCCTCGCCGGTCTCGCAGTATGGAGTACATTATCAACGCCATCTCTTGTCTTTTTGCATTTCTACCTACATATCCACTTCCGGGCAGGTGTGCCCGCGCCCCTCTGGGTAGGCATCCTTCGTACCCAACCGGGAGTGTCGTGCTTAATTGCATGCAGAAGAAGGCGTTACAGCCTCAGCCGCTCTAGCCCGCCAGCTTGCGAAGCTGGACCCATCCAGTCATTGTGACCGGCTTCGCGGGCAAGCTGGCTGTGCTGGCAAGAAACTTTAAGCTTTGGAAAGAAAGTGTCGCTACCGGCAGCATGCGGTAGCGTAGGTTACGAAAAGACGACCATGGTCGGCGCGCTCTGCAGGCTAGGGCGGCGAATCGGGCCCGGCAACGCTCCGCGAAGTCGGCTCAGAGTCCTGACGCGAGGCGACCCAGACGCGTGCCCAACTCTCCGCGAAGAGGAAGGCAACCAACAACCAGAACAGCCAGCTCAGTTCGGACACAAGTCAACTCCTGCGGGTCGGATCGTCATACAGCAATACGCACTGTTGAGGGGTCCTGTTTCGGGGATTATCTCGCTTTCTATACTGGTAAGACGCGCGGAAGCTCGAGATGGTTTACAGGGTGGCCGCGCCGGCGCGGGTTGCTTCGATTGACAAGTCCGGCAACCGTACTCGCCTCTGAGCATTCTCGAGGAAGGAGACAGGCATGCGACTTTCCAACATGATCACGGCGGTCGATGCTCACGCATGTGGCGAGCCGGGCCGCGTAATCGTCGGGGGAGTGGTGGACGTCCCGGGCGACACCATGTTCGAGAAGAAGGTTTACCTGGAGAATCAGGGCGATGGCCTGCGCAAGCGCATGCTGCGCGAGCCGCGCGGCTACCCAGCTCTATGCTGCAACGTGATCCTGCCGCCGACGCATCCGGACGCCGATGCTGGATTCGTGATCATGGAGCAGACCGAATACCCGCCTATGTCGGGCAGCAATACGATCTGTGTCGCGACGGTGCTGATCGAGACCGGGATGGTGCCGGCGCGGGAGCCGGTCACCGAGCTGATCCTGGAGGCGCCGGCCGGGCTGATACCGGTCCGCGCCGAGGTCTCGAGCGGTGTGGTGACGAAGGTGACGTTCGAGAACGTGCCGGCCTTCGCGGTCCATCTGGACGCGCGGATCGAGGTCCCGGAGCTTGGAGCCGTAACCGTGGACGTGGCCTACGGCGGGATGTTCTACGTCATCGCCGAAGCCGAGCCGCTAGGACTGCGCCTGGTTCCGGAAGAAGGACGGGAGATCGTGCGAATTGGCGAGATGATCAAGGCCGCGGCACGGGAGCAGCTGCCGGCGGTACACCCCGACAACCCCGCCATATCGGGGATTACGATCTCGCAGCTCTCGGGGGCGCCGACGCACCCGGAAGCGACACGCAAGAACGCGGTCATCGTCTCCACGGGTCAGCTCGACTGGGAGCGTCCCGAGACCTGGACCGGATCGATCGACCGCTCACCCTGCGGTACCGGCACCTGCGCGAAGATGGCCGCGCTGTACGCCAGGGGTGCGCTCAGCATCGGCCAGGATTTCCATCACGAGGGGATCCTCGGCACGATCTTCACCGGCCGGATCATCCGTGAGACGCGCGTGGGCCCGCACCCGGCCGTCGTCACAACGCTGAGCGGGCGCGCATGGATCACCGGCATCGGCCAGTACGTGGTCGATGCGGATGACCCGTTCCCTGAAGGATTCACGGTGGGCGACATCTGGGGCCACGGCCAGGATTAGGGCACAAGCAGACGCGGGACCCGGCTGTGGCGCGATCGGTTCGCAGGCTTAAATTGCGGGTTCAAATCTCCGTGTACGCGACCAAAGGAGACCGAATCGTGAGGTTTTTCAGAGCGCCTCTGGCTGTTCTTCTGTTGACCTGTGTCGCCGTTCCGCTGTCGGCGCAGACGCAGGATCCCTCGCTCCTCAGCTTGGAGCGCATCTTCGGCTCGCCGGAGTTCTCCGGACAGCGGTTCGGCCCGGCCCGCTGGCTGGCCGATGGTTCCGGGTATACGACCGTTGAGCGGTCGGTGGAGATCCGAGGCGGCCAGGACATCGTGCGGTACGACCCGGAGAGCGGCGACCGCGAAGTGCTGGTCCCGGCGAGCGAGCTCGTTCCGGAGGGCGGATCAGAGCCGCTCTACGTCAACGACTATCATTGGTCGGAAGACGGAGCGAAGCTGCTGATATTCACTAACACGAAGCGCGTCTGGCGCGACAACACCCGCGGCGACTACTGGGTGCTCGATCTCGAGACCGGGGAACTGCAACAAGTAGGCGGCGACGCGGATGAGTCAAGCCTTATGTTCGCCAAGTTTTCGCCGGATGGGCGCCGTGTGGGCTACGTTCACGACAACAATATCTATGTGGAGAACCTGGCAAACGGCCGGATCACCCCGATCACCACGGACGGATCGGAGACCATCATCAACGGGACGTCGGACTGGGTGAACGAGGAAGAGTTCTTCCTGCGTGACTGCTTCCGCTGGAGCCCCGACGGCCGTTCCATCGCCTACTGGCAGTTCGACGTAGAGGGCGTGCGCGAGTTCCAGATGATCAACAACACGGACTCGCTCTATCCCAGGATCATCTCCTTCCAGTATCCCAAAGCTGGCGAGACCAACTCCGCCATCCGCGTCGGCGTGGTGAGTGCGAACGGCGGTGCTACCACCTGGTTCAAGCTCGAGAACGACCCCCGCAACAACTACATCCCGCGCATGGAGTGGGCGGCGAGCTCGGAGGAGGTCGTCATCCAGTACATGAACCGCCTGCAGAACACCAACCAGGTCATGCTGGGCGACGCGAGGACCGGGGAAGTGCACGTGATCCTCACCGAGCACGATGATGCCTGGGTCGACGTGGTGGACGACCTGGAGTGGCTGGATGGCGGGATGTCGTTCATCTGGATCAGCGAGCGGGACGGCTGGCGGCACGTGTACGTAGTCCCGCGCTCCGGCCGGGGGATCCGCCTGGTGACGCCGGGCGACTTCGACGTGATCAGCGTACAGCGGGTCGATGAAGAGCGTGGCTGGCTCTACTACATCGCTTCGCCGGAGGATCCGACGCAGCGCTATCTCTATCGCACGCGCCTCAGCGGGAGCGGCAGGCCGGAGCGGCTGACACCCGCCGACCAGGGTGGGACGAACAGCTACCAGATCTCGCAAGATGGCCGCTGGGCCTTCTCCACCCACTCCAGTTTCGGCGTACCATCGACGCGGGAACTGGTTCGCCTCGAGCCGGAATACGGGTTCGTCCGAACTCTCGTCGACAATAAGCGGCTTCGTGAGAGCGTGGACGCGTTCGAGAAGGGCCCGGCGGAGTTCTTCCGGGTGGACATAGGCGACGGCGTGCTGCTGGACGGTTGGATGATGAAGCCACCTGACTTCGACCCGTCAATGCAGTATCCCGTGCTCTTCTATGTGTACGGTGAGCCCTGGGGACAGACGGTCCGCGATGCGTGGATGGGACCCCAGTACCTCTGGTACCTCATGCTCACCCAGCGGGGCTATATCGTGATGAGCGTGGACAACCGCGGCACGCCGGCGCCCCGGGGCCGGGATTGGCGCAAGATCGTGTACCAGAAGATCGGCGTGCTCACCTCAGCGGACCAGGCGGCGGCGATGCGGAAGGTGGAGGAGTGGCCCTACATCGATCCCGACCGGACCGCCATCTGGGGCTGGAGCGGCGGTGGCTCGTCGACGCTGAACGGCATGTTCCGCTATCCGGATGTCTATGAGGTCGGCATGGCGGTGGCGCCGGTGCCCGACGTCCGGCTCTACGACACGATCTACCAGGAGCGCTACACGGGACTGCCGCAGGACGATCCGGAGGTCTACGAGCAGTCTTCGCCGGTCACGTTTGCGGATCAGCTACAAGGCAAACTGTTGATCGTGCACGGCACGGGCGACGACAACGTCCATTATCAGGGGACCGAGAAGCTGATCAACGCTCTGGTCGCCGCCGGCAAGCAGTTCACGATGATGGCGTACCCGAACCGCTCCCACGGTATCTATGAGGGCCGCGGCACGACGCTCCACGTCTACACGTTGCTGACGGAGTTTCTGGAGCAGAACGTGCCCCCCGGTCCGCGACCGCAGGCGACGAAGTAGCCGCGACGCGCCCTCAGAATCCCAGCCAGGCGCGGGTCCGGTCCAGGCTCGCGCCTACCCGTGCGAAGAACCGCATCTGGTTCAGAGAGCCGCTGTCCGGTTCGGCGCTGCCCTCGTCGATGGCCAGCAGACCCAGCGTGAAATCCAGTCCGCCGAAAAGCACCGTCCCGGCGGCGTTGGTGTCCCAACCGTCGTGCTCCAGGATCAGCCTGAAGACCACACCCGGAGATGCCTCGACGTCGAAAGCGGCCGCACCGAAGATCCCGTAGGTATAGCCCTTGTCGCTGTACGCGGGATTCTCCACGTAGAACATCCCGTAACCCCAGCCGAGGCTGAGCAGGAAGCCCACCGGCGAGCCGGCAGCGCGGCGCGCGAAGGATCCGACCAGGTAGGGAGACGATTTCTTCAGGTAGTTGTCGTATGGCGCACCGTACCCGGTATCACCCTGGCGCCCGATGTCGTCAGACGTGGGTATCAGGTTCAGGACTCCCAGCGCGAGCGAAAGCCCGGAAGGTCCGGGAGGCAGGAGCTGCACCTTGGCGGGGACGCCGAAATCCTTGGTGCTGTACGCGGCTACACCGATCTCCGCCCGACCCCGCCAACTGAACACAGCGGAAGCGCCTTCGTTCGCGCTGCGTGAACCGTTGCTCTCGGGGAAGGAGGAACCGACTATCCCGAACAGGTCGGTCTTGCCTGGCGCGATGAACGCGTGGGGCGTGATGATCATGCCGGAGCCGTACAGCTCCGTGTAGCCGGGGAAGTACGGCCGCTGGGACAGAACGAGCTGCGCGACCAGCCGCTCGCTCAGGCCAGCAGCTTCTATGGTTACACTCGTCACCCCATCTCTGAGAGGCTGGAGGACGACCCTTCCGCCTAACGAATCGGAGGTCACGCTCAGCGACCGCAGCACCCGCTGGTTCTCGATTCTGGCCTGCAGGTCCGTGACCGGCGCGCGGTTGCCGTATGCATCCACCGCGTCGATGTGCAGCTTCACCTGGCCGCCGGAGCTGATGACGAGATCGTCGCGGAGGGGAATTCCCTTTCTGGTCAGTATCAGGTCAACGGCTGGCCCTGCGACGACCTGGATCGCCGTCTCGATCCGCTCGCCGTCCACCAGTGCCGTGATCGTCGCCGGCTTGACCAGGTTCCCCAGGTGCACCGTGACGCTCACGCTTCCGGCGGAGTCCGTCGACGCGGCCGCCGGACTGACCCGGGCGTTCATGGCTGTCAAGGCGACTTGCTGACCTACGATAGGGAGACCTGAAGCGTCACGCACCAGAAGGACCAGGGGGCGCGGGAGTGTCGTTCCCACCGCTCCGGATTGGCTGGTGCCGGACACCCACTGCGTCTGCTCAGCCGCAGCCGCGCCTGCCAACACCGAGACCGGGACGGAGGCGAGCTCGTCGGGTCCCACCACGATAGCCAGTCGGCCACTCTCGCGCACCGCTCCGGCATCGAACGCGAATGTGACCTCACCTCGCGCATCCGTCGTCCGCGCAATGTCCGCGATTCCCATGGCAGGGGACGAAGCCCGAATCTCGACCTCCTGGTCGGGCACCACGTTGCCGTACTGGTCTCGTATCACGACGGTCAGCTGCGCCTCACCGGCGGCGCCGTGCGTAATCTGCAATTGTTCGGGCCTGACGTCGGTGGAAGCGGCCGGACCGGCAGTGACCACGAGCAGGATCGATGTGTTGCCTTCGACTCGTTCAGGGCCGGCCGGTACGATCGTAAGCTGATAGTTGCCGGAGACCGTGCCGGCCGGGATCCAGAAGGCCGCTTCACCGTCTGTTTCCGAAGTCGCGTGTGCATCGACGCCACTGCCTCCCGGCAGGGCGCCGCTCCCGCGCAGCGCGAGCTCGACGCCTTGTTGGGGTTGCCCGCCTCGAGTTACCCGCACCGCCACCGCAGCGAAACCGCCGGCCCGGGCCGCTACCCGGGCCGACAGCGGTGCCACCTGCACCAGGCGCTCCGTGCCGCATGTCTCTATGGCGGACATGACCGCGTCGTTGGCACCGAGATTGTCGAACTGCTCGAGATCGCGAGCCGTCGGCTCGAAGGCAAGGCAATTGCGGCTTATGAGGCTTGCGATCTCCTCGCTGGAAAGCGCCCGAGTGGTCAGCAGGCGGACGAGATCGGCTTTGAGAAGTGGTTCCTGGCCCTGTGCGGCAAGATTCGTTGCACTGCCGAGGAATGCGAGGAGAAGAACCAGCAGCAATCGGTGAATCGGGTGGCCGCTCAGCGGCCCGAATGGACTTAGATCACTCTGGGCACCCCGACGCCCGGAAATGACGTTCGACCTCCTGTACTCGAGCGTACAGGGCCTCGTCACGTTCGGCGCGTTCTGGATCGAGAATTCCGGCTTTGGATCGACCTTCCACATTGTACCCCCTCCACCCTTCGTCCACCTGTGCCATCCCACGAGCAAGGTCCGCACAGTTCATTTGCCGGTTATCGAATAAGCGAGCGCGCTCCTGGTACCCGAGAACCACCCTCGCCACCTCATCGGCGAGTTCATCCAGTTGCGCGAGCGTTGGGTCGACCTGGTGCGTCGTTTGATTCGCCAGGATCGAGACCGTGCCCGATCGGCTGCCCCAGGGCACAACCTTCCACAAGACAAACGCGGCGGCAAGCGTGATTGCAGCGGCCACGGCGAAGCGGCGAATCCGACGGTGGCTGTCACCTCGAGTTGGACGGCGCGGTCCTCCACTCGGCTTCCGGTGGGATGCATGGTCCAACTCGTTCGGCATGATGACGCGCGCGCTGGACAAATCGTCAGCCGAGTGCGTTTCAGGCGGAACGATTGCGTTAACCGCGGAGACTTCCGTCGGTCCCCTCTCGGCAGCGTCCGTGCGGTAGTGGTCCCATCTGAAGTACGCGCGCCTGACGCCCTCGGCGAGCAGCGACTGCGGCTCCAACAACTCATAGAACGGAAGGAGAGCTGCTGTACTCGATCCCCTGGTGCCCGGTCTGCAGACGATGGCGTGGGGCACATCGAATCCCGGCTTGAGCACGATCGCCATCTGCCAGGGTTGGGGAAAGAAGCGCAGGTGGGTC
Organism: Gemmatimonadota bacterium; assembly: GCA_036475815.1. Classification (GTDB taxonomy): domain Bacteria; phylum Gemmatimonadota; class Gemmatimonadetes; order Palauibacterales; family KS3-K002; genus JBDHGH01. The sequence continues at coordinate 12,721 of JAZGAL010000014.1, read as the reverse complement.
GTCTCATCGGAAGGCGTGAGGGCAAAACCACCCTCGGGGTGAGTGTGGTACCAGCCGATGAGGTGACGCCGCTTGAGGCTCAGCTGCTCCTGTAACCTCGGCCACGCCAAAGTGACCGCTTGCAGCGTGCGATCACCGCGCAGTGGATGTGGAGCCGTCAGCGTCGTGTCGGCTACCACGTACCGTGTGTTCGTGTCCGGGCAAACGAACAGCTCGCCAATAAGGAATCCGAGTCGTCCTTCCTTCGGCCGGGCTCCAACTTGCTGCGCGATCGCCCTCAGAACGCCGAGGCTGATGAACCGAAGGTATGCCTGAGCCTGGTTACGTTCCGAGTCCTGGTCTACGGGGTACCAGAAGACAGATCGATCCAGCGGTAGCGGGCGCTGGCGCCGGAACGGGTCCTCGCCGGGGGTCTCACCCAGGCCGCCGCTGACCTCCGGCGGAGGTGGCTTACCTTTGGGACTGCCCATCTTCGGGGTCTATCCTAACTCGGTCCGTGGTCCGCATCTTGTCTCGCTGCCGCACCGCCGCCATAACCGCACCCACTCCGGCTGGATTGCACCTCTCGTGCCCTCCGTATCGAGGCTGGAACACGACCGCAACTCACTGTCCCATAGAATATTACAGCTTTGGGTTCCATTCCGCGAGGGGCTGGCGAATTTGCTGTGGCGCCTGAGCGACAGCCCGGCGCCCTTCACCTGTGTGAAACGATACGGAAGCGGGGCCACTCGCGGAGCCGGGCGCGCCTTGTTGCGGGGGGTGCGGCGCAAACGCTCGGGTTCTATTCTCCTGTCCGGCCGGCATCGCGGTTTGCCGGGCGGGTGGCATTGACAACGGATAGAATGGATTGAGGGGGACGATGAAGAGCTCGCGTTGCGCGCCGCGGCTGCGATTGGCGCTTTCTGTCGCGATGGTCGGAGCGGTGAGCGCCGGCCTGTCGCCCGGGGCTGTGCTCGCTCAGGCCGGCGTGGAGCGGTCTCCTGTGCGGGCGATCACCCGGGACCTGCCGGCGCCCGTAGTGGTCACGACCGGCCCACACAGCGCCGTGGAGACGGCGATCGCCATCGACCCATCGAACCCCGACCACATCGTGGGCTCCGCGGTAGTGACGATCGGCGACCCGCGCAACCGCAAGATCACCAACTTCACCTACGTATCGTGGGATGCGGGCAAGACGTGGACGTCCGTGGCGATGGCGAACCCGGAGGGCCGGGTACAGGGAGATGATGCCGTCGTCATCGATCACGAGGGCCGCATCTACCGGACGTACATCGGCTTCAAGCATCTGCGGAACCCGAACGGACCTTTTCCGAGAAACGGCATCTTCCTCGCTGCCTCGAATGACGGCGGGCTCAGCTACGAGCCGCCGGTCACGCTGGTCGATCACCTCAACACCATCGTGCCGTTCGAGGACAAGCCGTATCCGGGCGTGGACCTGTCGCCAGGCAGCCCGTATCGAGGAAATGTGTACGTGGCATGGACGCACTTCACCCGCTACGGCAGCGCCTCTCCCGACGACTCCTCCTTCATATACCTGGTCGCCTCCAGCGATGGCGGCCGCACCTTCTCCCGGCCACTGCGCATTCCGGCCGGCGGCGGTGATGCCCTCGATGGTGACAACACGGTGGAGGGCGCCGTGCCGGCGCCGGGCCCCGACGGAACGGTCTACCTGTCGTGGGGCGGGCCGAGGGGAATCGAGTTCACGCGCTCAGGAGACGGTGGGAGGACATGGGAGCAGGCGCGCGCGATCCTCGATCAGCCCGGCGGCTGGGACATTGAGATCGAGGGGCTCGGGCGGGCGAACGGGATGCCGGTGACGGCGGTGGACATATCCGACGGCCCCGATCGCGGCACCGTCTACATCAACTGGGCGGACCTGCGCAACAACGATGGAAGAGACGGCGACGCGGACATCTTCCTCTCCCGCTCGAGCGACGGCGGTGAGACTTGGAGCGAACCGCTCCGCGTGAATCAAGACCGGGTCGGGAACGGCCGTGACCAGTTCTTCACCTGGATGAGCGTGGACCCGGTGGACGGCAGCGTGAACATCGTCTACTACGACCGCAGGGAAGGGGACGGCAGCGGCATCGACGTCTACCTGGCGCGCTCCACCGACGGCGGGCGGACGTTCGGGGAATACAGGATCAGCTCGGAGTCCTTCGTTCCGAATACTGGCTTGTTCTTCGGGGACTACAACGGAATCAGCGCGTATGACGGTCGGGTCGCGTGTCTCTGGACGCACTCGACGCCGCAGGCGAATGTGCTTCGGGCCATGGTTGTGGACTTTGCGGGAAAGTGATCGGTGATCGGTGATTGGTAATCAGTCGTTCCGTGCGGCCCGCGCATTCCGCCGGCTGACCACCTAATCACTATCAGTAACGAGCTGTGGGATTCTCCGCCCTCGATACGATCGCGTTCGTCGCCTACTTCCTGGTCGTCGCTCTCGTTGCGGTCATCGCCGGCCGCCGCGAGCGTGAGGCCGCCGACTACTTCCTCGCCGGCCGCAACCTGCCGTGGTGGGTCATCGGGATCAGCTTGATCGCCAGCAACATCTCGACCGAGCACTTCGTTGGGATGGCGGGCTCCGCCGTGGACTTCGGGCTCGCCATCGCGTCCTACGAGTGGATGGCGGCCGTCACACTGGTCATCGTCGCCCGCTATTTTCTGCCCAAGTTCCTGGCGATGGGCATCACCACCATGCCCGAGTACCTGGAGAACCGCTTCGACGTCAGGTCACGCAGCTTCCTCGCCTTCTACATGATCCTGGCCTACGTGTTCGTGGCGATGGCCACCGTGCTCTTCTCCGGCGGCCTGGCGCTGCAGACCATCTTCGATCTGCCGCTGGGCTGGGGCATCGTGATACTCGCCGTTTTCGCAGGGGCCTACACCGCCTACGGCGGCCTCAAGGCAGTGGTGTGGTCGGACGTGATCCAGGGACTGATGCTGCTCCTCGGCGGCGCGATCGTCACCGTGCTGGGGTTGCGCGCGATCGGTGGGTGGGATGCCCTGATGGCGCAGGCCGGTGACAAGTTCCACACCGTGCTGCCCCTCGACCACCCCGAACTTCCTTGGTTCGCCATCTTCTTCGGCGGCCTCTGGATCGCCAACCTGTTCTACTGGGGAGCCAACCAGTTCATCACGCAGCGCACGCTCGCCGCGCGCGATGTCAAGCACGGACTCTACGGCGCGGTGTTCGCGGCGTACATCAAGCTGGTCATCCCGTTCATCATCGTCATCCCCGGGATCATCGCCTGGATCCTCTATGGGGACGAGCTGACGCGCTCGGACATGGCGTACCCGATGCTGATACAACGTCTGTTGCCGGCCGGGCTGACCGGACTGATCTTCGCGGCGCTGCTGGCGGCCATCATGTCGAGCCTCGACTCGATGCTCAACTCTGCCGCCACCATCTTCACCATCGACATATATGACCGGCATCTGCGGCCGGAAGCCTCGCAGCGGCATCTGATAAGGGTGGGCCGGTTGAGCACGGTGGCGTTCCTGATCATCGCCGCCGCCTGGGCGCCCGCGCTGCTCAGCTTCGAGCGCGTGTTCAGCTACATACAGGAGTTCTGGGGGATCATCACGCCGGGCGTCGCCGTCGTCTTCCTGGGCGGCCTGTTCTGGAAGGGGGCGACGGCACGAGCCGCCGCCTGGGTGATGGGGCTCACCCTGCCGGTGACGATTGGCGTGAAGCTGCTGAGTCCGGGGACCGCCTTCCTCAATCAGATGTGGTTCGCCGGGCTGGCGCTGATCGCGCTGATGGTGATCATATCGAGGTTGAGTCCCGAGCCGGAAAGGGCAGCGGCGCTGGCCGAGGCCTCGCGGGAAGCTTCGACGGTCGCGGTGCTGGGCCGGGACCGGCTGTTCGATGCGCTTTGCTTGGGGGTCATCGTGCTCACTGCGGCCCTCTACGTGGTGTTCTTCTAGAGACGGGAGTTGCGTGATGCCGGGAAGCCGCCGGGATACGAACGGCATTCGCCTTCGACCGGCACTTCGCGGAACAGGGGTTTCAAACTTGCCCGGGCTAGCACGGAGCCGCCCGGCGTCGCACCAGGAAATCCACCGGGCTGCACCCCCCAACTCGCCTGCAGGCATTTCAGCGCTGATCGCACTCAGCGGGTTGACGCGAGTCGTCGAATCTTTATAATGACTATGGTATTATGACTATAGTCACAGAAAGCTCGCCATGGCCCGAACCGTCTCGAAGTCAAAGCTGAAAGCTCGCGCGCTGGAATACTTCCGTGAGGTGGAGCGGACGGGGCGTGAGCTCATCATCACCGACCGCGGCAAGCCGGTGCTCAAGATCGTGCCCTACCGTGAAGATCCGGTGGAAGCCTTGAAGATCTTGCGGGACACCGTGGTAAAGTACGAGGGGCCGACCGAGCCCGTAGGTGAGGAAGACTGGGAGTCGCTCAAGTGATCCTGCTCGATACTCACGTCTGGGTCTGGTGGGTCTCTGGCGACACTCCGCTATCGCGAGCCGCCGGCGAGGTCATCGAGCGCGCCATGGCTGAAAGGTCGATCCATATCTCTTCCATCAGCGCCTGGGAGGTGGCGCTCTTGGTGGAACGGGGTCGCCTCGAGCTGACCATGGACGTGGGTGACTGGATTGCCAGATCGGAGTCGCTGCCGTTCATCCGTTTCGTGCCGGTCGATAATCAGATCGCGGTTCGGGCGACCAGACTGCCCGGAAATCTGCACGACGATCCGGCGGACCGGATGATCATTTCCACCGCACAAGTGCTCGGGGCCAGACTCATCACGAGGGATGAGAAGCTCTGGAAGTATCCCCACGTCGAGACGATCTGGTGAGCGGGAGTAGAAGAGCTCTGATGTAAGTCGGCCGGTCGGCCGGGACACACCGGGTGTTGCGGCCGCGGGAGGAGCGCTCAGGCCGCCGGCTCGTCGCCGCCCCGGTCGCTGAGTGCCTCCGCCACCGTTTGGCCGGATATCGAGCTGTCGACCGACTTCAGGTGCAGATCCCGCTGCGGGAACGGGATCTCGATCCCGGCCGCATCGAGAGCGTCGTGAACGGCGAAGTACACGTCGCTTTGGATCGTCAGCCAGTTCGCGAAATCCGAGGTCCAGAACCGCAACACGAAATCGAGCGAGCTGTCACCGAAGCCCTGGAAGAGGACGAACGGTTCCGGGTTTTCCAGGACTTCAGAGTTCCCTCGGACCACTTCGAGCAGGACATCCTTGACCTGGCGCGGGTTCGTCCCGTAGGCGACCCCTACCGCCACCTCCATGCGGCGCAAGCGGTCGGAGAGCGTCCAGTTCACGACTCTGCCCGCGATTAAGTCGGCATTAGGAACGATGACTTCGGCGCCGTCGAAAGTCCTCACCGTACTGGCCCGTATCCCGATATGCTTCACCGTGCCGAGAAGCTCTTGCAGCTCGATCGTATCACCGACCTGAATGGGCCGTTCGAAGATCAGGATCAGTCCGGACACGAAGTTGTTGACGATGGACTGCAGCCCGAAGCCGATGCCCACACCCAGCGCACCGGCGAGCAGGGCCAGGCTACTCAAATCGATGCCCGCTGCCGCGAACGCGAACATTACGCCGAGGCCAAGGATGATGTACTGGGACACCTTGGTTATCGCGCCTGGAACGCCGCGTGGCAGCGCAAGGCGCGGGAAGACATCCTCTTCCATCACGAATCTGGTGAAACGGGATACCAGCGTGGCGAGCCAGATGGCGAACACGAAGACGAGGATGTCTCCAAGCGATATGGACATCTTCCCGACAGATAAGGGGGTCCGCAACACCGCATCGCCGGCCCCCAGCATCGGCTGGAGGAGGTCGAACCAGTCGAGCGTCCAGTATGCCCAGAGAGCGACCGCACCCAATTTTAGCAGACTGATCGTTCGGCGGATGACCAGGTTGGAGTGGCGGCGTAGCGAGCCGACCGACCGCGCGATGTCGGTGCGCAGGGTGAGCCTCACCAACACCTCCAGAATCCGCACGCCGGCGAACAGGGCAGCGGCCAGGACGACGCTGCCCAGCGTCGCGTTAGTGAGAAGACTGGCCAAGGCGACGAAGCCCAGGATGTTCGCGACCAGCGAGGTCCCCAGCGTAACCAGCCCCAAGCGCGCCACGCGCAACGCTCGCTGCGCCCAGCGGCCATGAGCCTCGGCCACCACCGGCCCGCGAACTTTGAGAAACCGGGCGAACGTAGCCAGCGCCAGAGCGGTCACCAGAAGTAGAGCGAGTCGTAGGAGAGCGGACCGTTCCGGCAGGAAATCCAGCAGGCCGTTCAGCAGCCACAGCGCTGCCACGGCGTACAACGGGCGTCGCAGCGCTGGACGCAACTGACTTGGCAGCAGGCGCACCAGTGGAATGATCACCAGCAAGCGATTGAGGTCGATCAGGGCAGGCGGGATCTGGGTATGGAAGAGCCGGATCGTGATCACCATGATCAACAGCATCGCTGAGAATGGACGGTCGAAAATCCGAGCCGATGCATAAAGCTCGGGATCCTCTTCCGCCCAGTGCAGACTGCGCTGGCGAAGCGCGATCATGAGCACCAGCAGAACTAGAAGGAAGAAACCCTGAACCAACAGTTGCTCCGCTGCGTCCTCCATGAACCGGGTCAGTGTCCGGAAGTCCTCCTGCAGCCCTTTCCGTACCTGGGCCATCGACGGCTTCGCTTCCGCGGAGGTGATGGCCGTCCATAGTGGAGGGCTCTTCGCCGAGAAGAGCCCAGTGCGCGCCTTGGCCTCGGCGGCTTCCATTCGTGCCAGCACCTCGGTGGCCTCATCGCCCAGCTCCGCCAACTGGCTCTGCAGGGTCAGCACCGTGTCCAGCCGCGCGTGGATCTGTGCACCGACGCTATCGACCGCCGCCTGGACCGACCGGATGACCTGCACCGCGGCTTGCGGATAATCCTCAACGGCGGCGGCTTCGGCGGTGGCCTGCCATTCCGCACGAACTGGCAGCAGCGCGTTCTGTTCCTGGCCCAACGCCTGGGAACGCTGCGTCAGGATGTCCCCCCATTCGTCGATCTGGCTCACGTAGCGCACCCATCGCTGCTGCACGATCTCCAGTGTACGGCGTGAGGCACTCTCCGGCTTCAGGCTGGTGGAGTCGGCCAGCAACGTATCCCTTGTCGCGAAGAGCTGGGTGAGACCTTCCGCCACTTCCTCGACGGCCGGCTGGGCTTGGGTCCTGGAGCTTACCTGACGCAGTCGCTCGTTCGCATCTTCTCCTCTGACGACTACATCCGCGGCGGCTATGGCGGCCGGCTGCGTTACGGCCTGCACCGTGTCGGCGGCCTGCGACTGGCCCTGTGTCTGCTGCGTCTGCGCAGTCTGTGGAATACCGGCGATCAGGACAGCGGTTGATAGCGTTATGAGAAACGGGAAGCGGAGCATAGTCACCTGCACGATTCGGCTGAATTTCTTCTGCCTTCGGGTCGTTCGCTCTCGGTCGGTAGAGGACACTATCTCAGAGGGCCGGGGCCGCCGCAAGAGCCCGTCGATATCATCACTCGGCGGCGTCTTCGTACCGACCACAGAGTTGGCGGTAACCACGATCGACGACAGCAACCTCGCAGTGAGGCAGAGTACGGGTGCGATATGTATCGACGAGAATGGCAACGTGGCCTTTGAGCGTGTGGAGGTCCTGGAAAACGTCAAGTTCGACTACTTCGCTTTGGGGGCAACCGTTTACATGATGATCTGGTAAGGCGGAGCGGCGAACGTTTATGCTGGCAGGATCGCGGGCGGATCGACCGACGACACTGGCCGTGAGGGTGGGCGGCAGGCCGGCCTCCAGACCGGCTAGGAAACGCTGATGAGGTGATCGGGGCCGGTTTCGTCCTCCTCTTCCTGCTCGAGCTCGCGGAGCAGGCAGTTCACAGTCTGCTGTACTAGCTCCTCCACCGTCACGCCGCGACGCTTCGCTTCCGCCTGGTAAGCCTTGAAGTGCTCGTCGCTGAGTTCCGCCCAGACCGAGACCCTGTGCATGTGCGCGCTCCTACGACTGGTATGTCTCCCGAGAGGGAGAGTGGGTGATGAATGTTGAGTGATGAACGTTGACGTGCTACGAAAGTTGGACATTCGGCGTTACGAACTCATCACTCGGCATTCGCTTGCTTACTCAACCGGCACTCCCTTATGCCCGTAACAAAGGATCCCGCTTTTTCCTTCCTTGCGGATGAGCCGGAACTCCAGCGACACCTCCATGCCGGGCAGGACCGTGGAGGGATCGCAGTCCACAACCTGCGTCATGAAGCGCGCGCCCTCCGGCGTCTCGACGACGGCCATGGCATAGGGCGCCTCCATCAGGAAGTCGCTGGGCGGAACGTGGATCACCGTTGACGTGACCACTTTCCCGCGCCGGGACAGGGCGACCTTCTCGAAGTCTTCACCCCGGCAGGCGGGACAGATCGTGCGAGCCGGGTAGACCACCTTGCCGCAACCCGTGCAGCGGCCGGCCTCGAGCCGGTAGCGGGCCGGGATCTCTCTCGTGTATCTCGCACTCGGCATGATCACACTCCCTCGAAGATGTGGACCACGGAGCTGGCTCCCGATCCACCCATGTTCTGCGCCAGACCGATGCGAGCGTTCTCGACCTGGCACTCGCCGCCTTCTCCGCGCAGTTGCCTGAAGATCTCGATTGCCTGGGCCACACCCGTGGCGCCCACCGGGTGCCCCTTCGACTTCAGGCCGCCGCTGGTGTTCACCGGGATGCAGCCGCCGAGGGCGGTGAAGCCCTCCTTCGCGGCCGGGCCGCCTTTGCCTCTATCGACGAAGTCCAGCGCCTCGATGCAGCAGATCTCAGCGATGGAAAAGCAGTCGTGGACCTCGGCCACCTGGATGTCACGGGGGCCGAGGCCCGCCATCTTGTAGGCCCGCCCGCCCGACACCTGCACCGAATCGATGAAGGCCGGGTCCGCGCGGTCGGCCAGCGCCATCGAGCCGGTGGCCAGCCCGCTGGCTACGATCTTCACCGGCCGGTCGGTATACTGCTTCGCCATGTCGAGCGGGCAGAGCAGCACGGCGGCGGCACCGTCGCTCACCGGCGAGCAGTGGAGCAGGCGGAGTGGTTCGGACACCATGGACGACGACATCACCTCCTCGACGGTGACCTCGCGCTGGAACTGGGCCTTATCGTTCTTCGCCCCGTGCCTGTGGTTCTTCACCGATACCCAGGCCATGTCCTCCTCGGTTGTCCCGTACTCCTGCATGTGGGCGCGCGCGATCATGGCGTAGAGGCCGGGGAAGGTGACTCCGTAATAGACCTCCAGCTCCTGGTCGGCCGCCGTTGCCAGCACGTTGGTCACGTCGGCGCCATCGTTCATCTTCTCGATGCCCGTGGCCAGCACCAGGTCGCTCATGCCGGAGGCCACCTCCATGAAAGCCTGGCGCAAGGCGATGCCGCCGGAGGCGCAGGCCGATTCCACGTGGATCGCCGCTACGCCCGTCATCCCCAGGTGGTCGGCCATCAGCGGGCCCAGGTGTTCCTGGCCCACGAACTGGCCGCCCGACATGCAGCCCACGTAGATCGAGTCCACACGGTCCGCTCCGGCATCTTGAAGTGCTCCGGACGCCGCCTCTACGAACATGTCGCGCAGGCTCTGTTGCCACAGCTCCCCGAATCGCGTCATCCCGGCGCTGACGATCGCAACCTCTCTCATCTGCCTCTCCTTAAGAACTGAAAGAACTCAAAGTTCGATGGTCTTCTAGTCGTTGACGATGATCTTCTCCCGGAACTTCGCGTATTCCCCGTACGTCAAGTAGTGCCGCGGCCCCTCGAGTATCTCGCGGAGCGTGGGAGCGAGGCCGCGACGTTGCGGCAACAGCTCCGTCGCTTTCAGCACGAACGAATCGCTACCGGCACCCGAGCCGAACGACGTGATCAAGATCAGGTCATCGGGCTCGGCTATGTCCAGGATCGCCGCCAGGCCCGTCGGCGAGGATCCGGAGTACGTATTGCCCATCGTGGGCACCACCCAGCCCGTCTCGAGCTGCTCTTTCGTGAAGCCGAGCTGCCTGCCCGCCGACATCGGAAACTTCCCGTTCGGCATGTGGAACACGGCATAGCGGAAGTCGGAAGCCTTGAGTCCTGTCTTTTCCAGCATGCCGCGGCTCGCCGACAGCACATGCTTGAAGTACGCCGGCTCGCCGGTGAAGCGGCCGCCGTGGCGCGGGTAGAACTCGCCTTCGCGGCGCCAGAAGTCGGCGGTGTCGGTGGTGTAACTGTACGTGTCGATCACCTCGACGAGTATGTCCGCATCGCCCATGATGAAGGCGGCGCCGCCCGCCGATGCGGAGAACTCGAGTGCATCGTCGGGCGCGCCCTGCGACGTGTCGGCGCCGATGCCCATGGCGTACTCGACCCGGCCCGCCTCCACCAGGCCCAGCGCGACGAACATCGCCTCCGTTCCCGCCTTGCACGCGAACTCGAAGTCGGCGACATGAACCTCCGGCCCTACGCCCAGCGCCTCGGCCACCACGGTTCCGCTGGGCTTGACCGCGTAGGGGTGGGACTCCGAGCCGATATAGAGCGCGCCGATCTTGGTCGGATCGATCCCGGCCCGCTGGATGGCGTCCCGGCCGGCGGCAACGGAGATGGTGATCGTGTCTTCATCGAAACCGGGGACCGACTTCTCCTTCAGCAACAATCCTCTCTGGATCGTGCCGGGATCCTTGCCCCACTGGCGAGCGATCTCCTCCGTCGTGATCCTCTTCCTGGGGACGTAGGCCCCGTAACCGACTATGCCTGCCATCTGCGCCTCCTCATGGGCACGTTGTTACAAAACGGGACAAGCGGTCTCTGCTCGGGATGTACCCCGCCTCTTCAGCGATCGGCGGCGATCGTTGGACCGGTGATTGGGGTCACATCGGCGCAAGAAACAGACCCACAATATAGCTACATGATAGCTACGTGATAGCTACATGATAGCCACCTGATCGCCACCTGATACTTACGCCCAGATCCCTGCGATTGTCCTCCCGCAATCCGGGCAGCGCCCGCCGTTGGGGCTGACGTCGTCTCTTCTGATCGTATAACCCGCCCGTTCGATCAACAGCCGCTGGCAGTTGGGACAGTAGGTGTTCTCCAACCCGTCAAGCATTCCCGGGAGGTTGCCGCCGTAAACGAAGTTGAGTCCGGCGGCTCTCCCGATCTCGGCGGCACGCTGCAGGTCGCACGGCTTCGTGTTCGCCGGATCGGTCATCTTGTAGTCCTTGTGGAAGGCCGTGACGTGCCAGGGGATGTCGGGAGAGACGGAAGCGATGAACTGGGCCGCCTCACGCAGCTCATCGTCGGAATCATTGAAGCCGGGTACCACGAGGGTGACGATCTCCACCCAGAAGCCGCGCTCGTGGGCCATGCGCACCGAGTCGAGGATGTGGTTCAGCACGCCGCCCAGCTTGCGGTACTGGCGGTCGCTCATCGTCTTCAGGTCGATCTTGTACACATCGAGCCACGGCCTCAGGTAGTCGAGCACCTCCGGCGTCGCGTTGCCGTTCGACACGAAGGCTGTGTGGAAGCCCTGCACCTTCGCTTTCCTGAAGATCTCGACCGACCACTCGGCGGTGATGAGCGGCTCGTTGTACGAGGAGACGATGAGTCGCGCGCCGCGGCGCATGCCGAGGTCCACGATATCGTCAGCACTGATGTCGTTCGGGCCAACGCCGGCGTGCTCGTCGCGCAGCGCCTGCGACGTCACCCAGTTCTGGCAGTAATCGCAGTGAAGGTCGCAGCCGAGCATGCCGAAGGTGAGCGATTCGGATCCGGGAAAGACGTGGAAGAGCGGCTTCTTTTCGGTCGGGTCGCACTGCAGCGCGGCAACGTAGTTCCACGGGACCATCAAGGTGCCGGCATCGTTGTAGCGGACCCGGCAGACGCCGCGCCGCCCGGCCCTGATCAGGCAGCGCAGCCCGCAGGCGAAGCAGCGTACGTCATCGGCCTCGTCGAGGCGCTCGTACAGCTCGCCGGCGTGAGTGCGGGCGTCGAGCTTTTCCGCCAGGGTCGTCAGCACGGCGTTACCTCCTCAAAGCTACTTTAAGCGAGGGGTGGGTTCCGGGCCAGGGCGGTTCGGATTGCGAACGGTTGTCGCGCCTGGCGATTCCTGTAACTTTGCGGCCTCAGAAGAATGACTCAAACGGACCGTTCGAGGACATACAGCAGAGGAGATGCGACAGTGAGATCCGTACGGGGAACTGTGTTGTTCAGCGCGCTCTGGGTCCTGGCCTGTGGCGGCGGGGAAGGGGAGCGAGCCGCGGCGACCGGCGAAGAGGAGCCGGTGGTCGCCGAGAGCCAGGCGGCGGCGGAGACGCAGGATCAGCAGATGCAGGAGACGACTGAGGCGGCAGTCGATGCAGCGCTGGCAGGCCGTGGCGAAGCGATGTTCCAGTCGAAGGGCTGTTCGGCGTGTCACACGGTGGGCGGCGGGCGATTGGTGGGCCCCGATCTGGCCGGCGTGACGCAGCGTCGTGAGGGCGCCTTCGTCATTGCGATGATCACGAACCCGGACTCGATGCTGGTGAACGACCAGACCGCCAAGCAGATGCTGGCCTAGTATTACACTACCATGTCGAACCAGGGAGTGAGCGTGGAAGAGGCCGAGGCTCTGATCGCGTACTTGACCTCGAAGGACGCCGAATAGGGCGCGCCGGGCGATGACAACGTAGGTCACATTACATATTGGTTGTGGGGGCGCTCCGGCTCGCGGCGGGCGACTGCTGCGGGCTGGGCGATCTTCCAT
>JAZGAL010000013.1:0-24421 GCA_036475815.1 Gemmatimonadota bacterium | reverse complement strand
TGGAGGAGTGGTCGCGCTGGCTCTTTGGGGAGTCGCGGCTACGGCTTGGTACGTGCTCTATGGCGGAGCGACTGCACTCGAAGCCGTCGACAGAAAGTCCGTCGCGGTATTGCCTTTCGCAAACGTGGGTGGCGATCCCGAGACCGAGTACTTCAGCGACGGCATAACCGGAGACATCATCGCCCATCTCTCCAAGATCGCCGATCTCAAAGTGATCTCGCGCACCTCGGTGATGCAGTACAAGAACACGGAGAAAAACCTTCCTGAAATCGGCGAGGAATTGGGTGTGGCTACGATTCTGGAAGGCGAGGTGCAGCGAGCCGGCGATCGCATCCGGATTAACGCTCAGCTCATCGATGCGGAGAGCGACGACCATCTTTGGGCCGAACAATACGACCGCCAACTAACCGATGTGTTCGCGATTCAGAGCGACGTGGCGCGACAAATCGCGACTGCTTTGAAATTGACCCTGACCCCGGGCGAGAAGGGGCAAATCGAGAAGCAACCGACCGATAATCTAGAGGCGTACGAGTACTACCTGCGCGGTACGGCTCACTTTCGTCGGCGTCAGCTCGAGGGAGAGAACGATCTCGCGGTTCGGATGTACGAGACAGCTGTCGACCTGGATCCCGACTTCGCGGAGGCGTGGGCCGAGCTCGCCCGAGTCCGGGTCCGCCTATACTTCGTCTACGGCCGGACGAGTGAGCTTCCATTGGCCAGGGCAGCGGTAGACAGGGCCATGGACCTCGCACCAGAACTGTCCGAAACGCGTATGGCGGTTGGTGACTACTACTATTACGGCCAGCGTGACTATGCCCGGGCCCTGGAGCATTACACCTTCGTGCAACAAGAGCAGCCGAACAACGCACAGGCCCTCGCCTCGATCGGGTGGATCCGAAGGCGTCAGGGGAAATGGGAAGAGGCCGTGGCCGGCCTCGAGGCGGCACTAGAGCTCGATCCTCGGCACGACACTTACCTTTTTACTCTGGGTGAAACTCACCTCCTCAGGCGCCGATATCCTGAGGCAGAGCGCTATTTCAACCGCGCCATGTCGTTCGCTCCCGATATTCCGGGAGCGTATCTCGGGAAGGCGTGGCTCGATCTGAGCAGAGACGGCGACATAGAAGGAGCACGGCAGGTCCTTCGAAAGGCCTCGGAGACATTCAACCCTGGGGAGTTGCTGCTTAGCGCGGAACTTGGGCGGACGCCGATTCCCTTAGCCCTTGTGCGGATGTTCCCGGACTACTATGCGCAGGTATTGGACGACCGATTGGTGGCGACTCTCGGGCGTGATAGCGCGTTCTATTTACTCATTACAGCGGAACTCAGTTCTATAAGAGGAGAGACGGGACTGGCCCGCGGCTACTACGAGTCCGCGCGTGCGGTTCTGGAAGCTAGGGTTCAGGACTGGCCTGATGAGTATCGACCTCACGCTCTGCTCGGCCTCGCTTACGCCGGACTGGGTCGTACAGGGGATGCGATCTTGCACGGCGAAAAGGCCGCGGCGCTGCTCCCCGTGTCCAAGGACGCACGACTGGGTCCGTCACTGGTCTGGAACTTGGCGGAGATTGCCGTAATGGTCGGTGAGTATGACGCCGCGATAGAACAACTCGAGTATCTCCTGTCGATACCCTCGGAGATGTCCGTTCCTCTTCTTCGACTTGATCCGCTCTGGGATCCCTTGCGGGACCACCCGCGTTTTCAAGAGCTCCTGGGAAGAGTGTGATGAGTGCAGCTGAGATCCTGGGCATCCATCACGTGACAGCTCTGGCACGCGATCCCCGGGCCAACGTCGATTTCTATGCGCGGGTGCTCGGACTGCGCCTGGTCAAGAAGACCGTCAATTTCGACGATCCGGGCACCTACCATCTCTACTACGGCGACGACTTGGGGCGGCCCGGTACGATCATGACTTTCTTCCCCTGGCCGGGGGCCGCCTTGGGACGACGGGGAGCCGGGCAGGCCACGGTGACCGCTTTCCGGGTGCCGGCAGGCGCGCTGGGCTACTGGAGCGACCGGCTGAAAGAGCTCGGCGTGGAGGAGAACGGGGTGAGCACGCGGTTCGGGCACGAAGTGCTGGCGTTCCGCGATCCGGATGGCCTGCTGCTGGAGCTGGTGGCCGATGACGCGGGCAGGGGCTTCGAGCCCTGGCGCGACAGTCCGGTACCGCCCGAACACGGGATCCGCGGCTTCTACGGCGTCACTCTGACGGAGGCGGCACACGAAGCGACGGTGGCCTTTCTGGAGCAGGTGATGGGATTCGAGCCGGCGGGAGAGGAGCAGGCTCGACTGCGCTTTGTAGTCGGGGCTGGGGATCGGACGGCGGCGCTGGAGGTCGTGCGATCGCCGGGCGAGCGTCCCGGTCTGATCTCTGCCGGCACGGTGCATCACGTCGCCTGGCGCGTGGCCGGAGATGAAGAGCAGGAGGATTGGCGCGGCTGGTTGAGCGCTCGCGGGACACCCGTCACGCAGGTGCTGGACCGCAATTACTTTCGATCGGTCTACTTCCACGAGCCGGGCGGTGTGCTCTTCGAGATCGCTACCGACCCGCCGGGCTTCACCGTTGACGAGCCGCCCGAGGCACTCGGCCGCGATCTGAAGCTGCCGGCATGGCTGGAGCCGCGCCGTGCCGTGATCGAGGAGATCCTGCCGCCGCTCGAGCCCGCTGTGGAGACCTCCGGTGATTGAGGGGCCACATCAGGGCCAACCCGTGCTGGAAGCCGGTGTGCCTCTCGAGCGGGCCGGCCCGGTCGCGATAAGGGCGTAACGATCTCGGACCATGGTCCGTAACGCGTTCTCGCACGTCGTCGGCTTCGACGACGGATCTTTCGATAAGTACACGCAGGCCACCGTGCCGGTGGTCGGTGCCGTGTTCTCGGGTCTGCGACTCGAGGGCGTGCTTACCGGCCGGGTGCGTACCGATGGCGTGAACGCCAGCCGGGTGCTGGCGAAGATGGTCACCGAATCCAAGTTCGCGTCTCAGCTGCAACTCGTGTTGCTTCAGGGGATCGCGCTGGGTGGCTTCAACGTGGTCGACCTGCATGGCCTGCACGAGGCGGTGGGGCTGCCGGTGATGGTGGTGGCACGGCGGCAGCCGCGCTTCGAGATGATGCGCGAGGCCCTGCTGACGCGCGTGCGCGGCGGCGCGCGCAAGTGGGCGCTGATCGAGAAGCTGGGATCGATGGAGCCAGTCGCGGGCGTCTTCGTTCAGCGGGTTGGGATAACGCTGGAGCAGGCGGAGAAGGTGATTGGGCGGTTCGCGGTGCACAGCAACCTGCCGGAGCCGCTCCGCACGGCGCACCTGATCGCCGGGGGCATCACGACCGGTCAGAGTCGCGGGCGGCCGTAGGCGCAAACCCTGCCCACAGTGGCAAAGCAACCTCCAGGAAGTTATCTATTGGTCGAGCCACATCCGTTCCGGCCGCAGACGGTCGACCGCTAAGTCTTTCGTGCTCGTAATGGCCCCATCGCTGTGAGAACATGGACGTCTCCGATCTCCGCACGGCGGCGGTAGCCGGCCACTTCTATCCGGCTGACGCCCGCGAGCTCGGCGAGATGGTCGAGTGTTATCTCGCCGATGTCGAGTCAGAACCGCGACCGATGCGCGCGGTCGTCGCGCCGCATGCGGGTATCGTCTACTCCGGTCGCTGCGCCGCACAGGTCTTCGGCAGAGTGGAGTTTCCCCCGGTAGTGGTCATCCTCGCCCCGAATCATACAGGGGTGGTGGGTGCGCGCGGCGGAGCCAGCCTCTGGAGTCGTGGGGCCTTCGAGACTCCGCTGGGCGCGGTGCCGGTGGCGGCAGCGTTCGCGGAAGCGCTGGAGGCCCGCTGCCCGCTGGCCGCTCATGATCCTCGGGCCCATCGTCAGGAGCACGCGGTGGAAGCGGAGCTGCCGTTCATCGCGACGCTGGCGCCGCAGTCCGCGATCGTCCCGATCGTGCTCGCCTGGGATGACTGGGAAAGGTGCAAGACGCTCGCCGACGCTCTGGCAGGGTTGGTGGAGGAGTGGCCGGAGGACGTGCTGCTCGTCGCATCCTCGGATATGACGCACTTCGAGTCGGCCGGGACGGCCGCGCAAAAGGATAAGGTCGCGCTGGCCGCTATCCAGCGACTGGACGGGCAGGAGTTGCTTCGCGCCTGCCGGCGCGAGCACATAACGATGTGCGGCCGTGGTCCGGCCGCCGTAGTGATCGAGGCGGCCCGGCGGCTTGGTGCAACCCATGCGGAAGTTGTGGACTACCGGAACAGTGGTTGGGTGACGGGCGACGATACGAGCGTGGTGGCGTACGCCGGAGTGGTAGTCCCATAGCCTGGGCCGCTCTACAATTCACGATACAGGCCAACACATTTGAGTAGCCAGTCCCCACTGGAACAGAGCGAAGCGCGTCTTCTGCGCGACCCGAACCTGCACGTGATCTTCGGGGTCACACTGATGGCGGTGCTCGGCGTCTCGAGCATTACGCCCGCGTTCCCGCAGATCGCCGAGGCGCTGAAGCTGACGCCGGGCCAGGTCGGACTGCTGGTGGCCGTCTTCACACTTCCTGGGGCCACGCTCACGCCGATCCTGGGCGTGCTCGCAGATCGGATCGGGCGCAAGCGCATCATCGTCCCATCGCTGGTACTGTTCGCCGTGGCCGGGACGGCGTGCGGGTTCGCCCGGGATTTCCATCTGTTGTTGTGGCTGCGCGTGCTGCAGGGGGTGGGTGCGGCCGCGATCGGGGCGCTCAACATCACGATAGTTGGCGATCTGTACACGGGGTGGAAGCGCGCCACAGTGATGGGATACAACGCGAGCGTGCTGAGCATCGGAACGGCGCTCTATCCCGTCATCGGTGGGTCGATGGCTCTGTTGGGATGGTTCTACCCGTTCTTTCTTCCCATTATCGCGATTCCGGTGGCACTATTGGTCCTGTGGCGATTGCGGAGCCCGGAGCCCGCGAGCGATCAGCGGCTATCCGATTACCTGCGCAGCGCGGTCCTCAGTCTGAGAGACCGGCAGACGCTTGGGCTTTTCCTGGCCAGTCTGGTCACGTTCGTCATCCTGTACGGAGCCTACCTGACCTATCTGCCGTTCTTGCTGCAGCGGTCGTTCGGGGCATCGCCGCTGCTCATCGGCCTCCTCTTCTCCGTCACATCGGTGGCGACGGCGGTGACGTCGTTTCGGCTGGGCCGGCTGTCGCGGAGATTCTCCTCGCGCAATCTGGTCTACGCCGGCTTCGCGATGTATGCGGTGGCCATGCTGGCGTTTCCTCTGGCGCCGAGTATCACGCTTCTGCTTCCGCCCATCGTGCTCTTCGGTGTGGCGAACGGTATCAGCATCCCGAGTATCCTCACGATGCTCACCGAGCTGGCGCCGGCTGAGTACCGGGCGGCGTTCATGTCGGTCAACGCGATGGTGCTGCGCATGGGTCAGACGCTGGGACCTCTGGTAGCCGGTGCGATGCTGCAGATCCGGGGACTCTCGGGAGCCTACTTCGGCAGCGCCGTGCTGGCCGTGGCCACTCTGGGTGTGATCAGCAGTGTCCTCAAAGAGAGGTAACGCCAATGCCGATCAGCTATGAATTCGAGGGTAATGCGGGCTTTCTGGCGATAGAGATGCGCATATTCCGCGAGATCGAGGAAGCTGAAGGATGGCTTCGATCCGGAGGCAAGAGCGATGAATAGCCGGCTCGTTCGTTCCCTGGCGCCCGCGGCGCCGGTGCTTGTGTGGTTGGCGGCGATCCCGCTCGTCGCGTCGGACGGGCAGGCGCCGCTGTTCGAGCGCTTCTTCGGCGACAAGACGATGCGCGTCGACTACTACCATACCGGTGACGCGACGATCGAGGAGGTGCTGAGCCTGGAGCGTGTGGTCTCGGATGGAGCTTGGGCGGGAAGTCGAACGCGCCTCCTCGACGACACCGATTTCGGCAAGTACTTCTTCGAGGTCTTCGACTCCGAGAGCGGGCAGCTGATCTACTCGCGCGGATTCGCCTCGCTCTACGGCGAGTGGGAGACCACCGGAGAAGCCGAATCGATGCGCCGCACGTTCCACGAGTCACTGCGCTTCCCGTGGCCGCAGAACCCGGTGCGGATCGTCCTCGAGAAGCGGGACGAAGAGAACGTCTTTCAGCCTATCTGGGAGATCGAGATCGACCCCTCAGCGCGTTACGTCAATCCGGCGGACCTGCCGGCGATGGGGAAGGTGTGGACGCTGTTCAAAAACGGCCCTCCGAGCGGGAAGGTGGACATCGTTCTGCTGGGAGAGGGATACACGGCCGAGGAACTGCCCAAGTTCCATGCCGATGCGAAACGGCTCACCGACGAGCTGTTCGCCACCGAGCCGTTCAAGAGTCGCAAGTCGGACTTCAACGTCCGTGCGATCGATCTTCCGGCGGCGGAGTCGGGTGTGAGCCGACCACACGCGGGGAAGTATCGTCGCAATCCGGCCGGGACGCAGTACGGCATCTTCGACTCGGAACGCTATCTGCTGACGTACGACAATCGCACGCTACGCGACATCCTTTCCGCAGCGCCTTACGAGTTCATGGGCGTTCTGGTGAACGAGAGGCAGTACGGCGGTGGCGGGATCTACAACTTCCAGATGGTCACGTCGGTCGACTCGGACTTCTCCGACTACGTGTTCGTGCACGAGTTCGGGCACCACTTCGCCGGGTTGGGCGACGAGTACTACACCTCTGACGTGGCTTACGAGACCGGCGGTGCCGAGCACCCCGAGCCGTGGGAGGCGAACATCACGGCGTTGCACGATCCGGCCAGGCTCAAGTGGGGTGACCTGGTGGAGCCCGGCACGCCGGTTCCGACTCCCTGGGACAAGGCGGCGTATGAGGAACGCGCCCGCGTGATCCGGGAGCGGCGACACGAGCTGATCGAGCGGCAGGCGCCGGAGTCGGAATTCGACGCGCTCTTCCATGAGCAACGCGAGCTCGAG
The DNA here is from genome assembly GCA_036475815.1 of Gemmatimonadota bacterium. GTDB lineage: Bacteria > Gemmatimonadota > Gemmatimonadetes > Palauibacterales > KS3-K002 > JBDHGH01. Next base: position 17,494 of record JAZGAL010000013.1, on the reverse strand, counting down.
ACGAAACTGCTCTCCTCGATGGAGTACTCCGGGAAGGTGGGGGCGTTCGAGGGCGCCTCGTACGAGCCGGTCGGACTTTATCGCCCCGAGATCGATTGCATCATGTTCTCCCGCGACGAGGTCGGATTCTGCCGCGTCTGCAGTGGGGCGATCGAGCGCATCATCGATCTCTACGCGGGGGAGTAGCCGGTTGGGTCTGTCACGTATCACCCGCCTGAGATAGGAGCCGGCCGTTGAGCGCAGAAACTCCGCCTCACGACGGGCGCGCTTTGGGGCTGTGGAGGAGCACGGCCCTGGTGGTCGGCAACATGATCGGGTCGGGGATCTTCCTGCTCCCGGCGTCGCTGGCGATCTACGGCGGCATCAGCATCGTCGGCTGGCTGTTCACGGCCACGGGCGCCCTGTTGCTGGCACTGGTGTTCGCGCGGCTGAGCCGCGCCGTGCCGCAAGCGGGCGGGCTCTACGCGTATACCCGGGTGGGCTTCGGTGATTTCGCGGGATTCCTGGTCGGTTGGGGCTACTGGATTTCGATCTGGTGTGGCAACGCGGCGATCTCGACGGCTTTCGTGGGCTACCTGGGTGTCTTCATTCCGCCTCTCGTCGAGAACCCGCTCCTGGCCGGGGCCACCGCCGTCGGCGCCATCTGGCTGCTGAGCTGGGTCAACGCCATGGGCGTGCGCAGCGCGGGCGTTGTGCAGGTCGTTACGACGGTGCTCAAGCTGCTGCCGTTGCTCGCCATAGGCACGCTGGGGCTCTTCTTCTTCAGCATCGACAACTTCAGGCCGTTCAATGTGAGCGGCCTGCCGCCGTTCACGGCGATCACAGCCACGGCGGCGTTGACGCTGTGGGCGTTCCTGGGCCTGGAGTCGGCGACGATCCCGGCGGACGATGTGCGGGACCCACGGAGGACGATACCACGAGCCACTATTCTGGGTACGCTCTCCGCCACGGTCATCTACATCCTGAGCACGGTGGCGGTGATGGGCGCCATCTCTCCCCGGCTTCTGGCGGGCTCGACGGCTCCCTACGCAGATGCCGCCAGCGTCATGTGGGGCGGCTGGGCGTCGTACGCGGTGGCGGCGGGCGCGGCGATCTCATGCTTCGGCGCCCTCAACGGCTGGATCCTGCTGCAGGGGCAGATTCCGCTCGCCGTGGCGAGGGACGGGCTCTTCCCCGCGGCGTTCGCGCGGATCTCCAAGCGCGGCACGCCGGTGACCGGGATCGTGATATCGAGCGCGCTCGCCACGCTGCTCATCTCGATGAACTACACCCGAGGTCTGGTGGAACAGTTCACCTTCATTCTTCTACTGGCCACCCTGACCAGTCTGGTGCCCTACGTCTTCTGCTCGGCGGCCGACGTGATCATTTCGCTCCGCGGCAGGAGAGCGCCGAAGGGCCGGCGGCTGGCGGGAGTGCTGCTCGTTCCGACACTGGCGTTTCTGTACTCGCTCTGGGCGATAGGCGGATCGGGTCGTGACACCGTATACTGGGGCTTCCTGCTCTTGATAGCCGGCGTTCCCGTGTACGTGTGGGCCAAGTTGCGACAAGCCGATGGAGGTGACATTGATGCGTGAGAGGCGCTTAAAAAAAGAGGTGGTGACGTGGTCGAGACGAATATATTGACCGAGCTGGTGGAATACCAGGAAGGGTCGGTAGTCAGCCGCACGATAATCAAGAAGAAAACCGGAACGGTAACGGCGTTCGCCTTCAGTCAGGGCGAGGGGCTGAGCGAGCATACGGCACCGTACGACGCGCTGGTCTATATTATAGATGGCGAAGCGGAGATCACGGTATCCGGTGAGACGTTCCGAGTGAAGCAAGGTGAGGTAGCGGTTCTGCCGGCTGACGAGCCCCACGCTCTCCAGGCGGTCGAGAGGTTCAAGATGGTTCTAACGATGATCAGATCTTGACGTGGCGAGGTGAAACTAACGGCCGGGCTAAGTGGTTCGTCTGAGTGACGGGCGGTTTTGCCATAGGGAAGTACACGAGGCTATTTTTGCGGCATATGGAGCACAGTACCCTTCAGGTGACGGCGCTGGCCTTGCGACTGTCCCGAAAGCTCATGCGCTGCCTGGCCTTCCTGCTGTTGGGCGGCGGCCCACTGGCGTGTGGTGATTCGTCGCCTGCCGAAGGTTCGTCGGACGTAGTAGTACTTCTGCACGGACTGGGCCGGACGGACCTCTCGATGGCCCGCATGGAGAACAGCCTATCCGAGCGTGGCTACCGCGTCGTCAATGTCGGCTACCCATCTACGCAGCACTCCATCGAGTACCTGGCGTCGGAAGAGCTGGGACCGGCCGTAGAGGAATGTTGCGCCGGTTCGGAGGGCAAGATCCATTTTGTCACCCATTCGATGGGCGGCATCGTGTTGCGCTACTATCTGGAGAGTCACGAGATCGAGAACCTGGGCCGCGTGGTCATGTTGAGCCCACCGAACCAGGGCAGCGAGGTGGCGGACTGGATGGCCGAGAATCCCATCCTGCAGAAGGTGCTCGGGCCATGGACCGAGGAATTAGGCACGGGGCCGGAGAGCCTTCCCAACCAGCTGGGGCCGGTGGACTTCGAGCTGGGCGTTATCGCGGGGAACCGAACTCTCAATCCCCTTTTCTCCCGGATGATCCCGGGCGCCGATGACGGGAAGGTGTCCGTGGAGCGTGCGAAGGTGGAAGGGATGAGCGACTTCCTCGTCGTACCTCACAGCCACACCTACATCATGTGGAACGAGGACGTCATAGACCAGGTCTTGCACTTTCTGGAGCAGGGCGAATTCCGCCGCGAGGGCATGGTGGCCCAACCAACAGACAGCGAATAGAACACAGACATAACGTTTGGCCGGCACGGTTAGAGTAATGAGGTTGCATCATGATGGCGACGGTTGTGATGGTCGTGGCTGTTGCGGCGTCTCTTTCAGCGATGATCTGCGACACTGACATGGTCCGGCAGGGCGCCCGCCTGGTTCCACTTCCCGATCCGCGCCTGCAGGGAGAGACATCCGTGGAGGCCGCTCTCGGCGCGCGGAAGTCGGTGAGAGAGTACAGCGGCGAGGGGCTGTCGCTGGCCGAGTTGTCGCAGCTGCTCTGGGCGGCACAGGGAGTGACTCACGCGGGTGCCAGCCGGACGGCCCCGTCCGCGGGCGCGCTCTATCCAATCGAGCTCTACGTGGTTGCCGGCAACGTGGGGAATCTGGGAAAGGGCGTCTATCGCTACCGGATCGGAAGTCACGACCTGGTTGAAGTGACGGCGGAGGACCTGCAGGCCGAGCTGGCGGCGGCGGCTCTGGGACAGGAGAGTGTGGAAGATGCCGCGGCCGTCATCGTGGTCGCCGGGGTCATCGAGCGGACGGCTCAGAAGTATGGGCAGAGGGCGGTCAGGTACGTGCACATGGAAGTGGGTGCTGTCGTTGAGAACGTTTACTTGCAGGCGACCGCACTTGGGCTGGGAACCGTCTTCGTTGGCGCCTTCAGTGACACGAAGGTGAAGCAAGTCCTGGGCATGCCGGATGAAGAGAGCCCCTTCGCCCTGCTGCCGGTAGGCAGGGCTAGCCGGTGATAGTGGGATGATGCGCTAGCGCCCAGATGTCACCCCCGGGACGGGCGGTTTCTGAGCCGCCGGAATCGGTGACTCGTATGGCTCGCCGCCTGTCTCCTCCAGAAAATACGCGCGCGCGCGCTCGAGAAGCTCGGGATCGGTTAACATGTCGACGCCCGTCAGAGCGAGCACCTTGGCGGCGACCTCCGCGCCCGCGACCGCGCCATCGGATCCGTGGGAGGCGGAGGTGGCCCAGCTGTGCCAGGGGATACCGGCAGCGGCCGTGGTGACGCGTAGGCCGACCTCCGGTGTGATGTAGGAGACCTCGGCCACGTCGGTGGACCCTCCGCTCACCGGTCCCGGCTCGTCGGCCAGCGGTTTGATCTCGGTGTCGAGACCTTTCTCCTCGATGCCGAGTGACCTCTGCAGCTCGATGGCGAACTGCTCGAAATCCTCTTCGAACTGCGGAGCGCCGACGATTTCCAGGTTCTTCTGCATCGCCACCTGGAGCGGCCGGTTGAGCAGCAGCTCGTGGACGCCGGTGATGAGCGTTACCTCATGGGTCGTGCGCGTGGCGAGGGCCGCGCCCTCCGCGATTCTCAGGATCCAGTCGTAGTACTCTTCCACTCTCTGACGATCGGCCTCGCGGACGTAGTACCACACCCTGGCATACTCGGGCACGACGTTCGGCGCTTCGCCGCCGGAGCTTATGACGTAATGGATGCGGGCGGCGGGCCGGATGTGCTCGCGCATCAGGTTGACGCCGTAGTCCATGAGCTCGACCGCATCCAGGGCACTGCGCCCGTTCCACGGATCGGCGGCGCCGTGGGCCGCCTGGCCGAAGAACTCGACCGTGAAATTGTTGAGGGCCCGGCCGGGCTGGTTGCGGATGCCCGTCTCCAGGCCTGGATGCCAGTCCATGGCCGCGTCCAGGTCATCGAACACGCCGGCCTTCGCCATGTAGACCTTGCCGACGACCGTCTCCTCGGCCGGCGTCCCGTACAGCCGGATCGTGCCCTCGATGTCATGCTCCTCCATGGTGCGCTTGATGGCGATGGCGGCGCCCACCGACCCGGCGCCGAAGAGGTTGTGGCCGCAGCCCTGCCCGCTCGTCAGCCCGTCCTCGCGGTCAGCGCGATGCGGCACGGCAGCGTTCCCGACGCCGGGCAGCGCATCGTACTCGGCCAGGATCCCGATGATGGGGTGACCGCTTCCCCAGGAGGCGATGAAAGCCGTCGGCATGTCGGCGACGCCGCTCTCGACGGTGAAGCCCTCCTCCTCCAGCACCGCAATGAGGAACTCCGCCGACTGCGCTTCCATCAGGGCGGTCTCGGAGTAGTCCCACAGCTTCATCGCCATCAGGTGGATCTCGGACGAGAGCTGATCGACGGTTTCTAACGCCGTCTGCTTCTCGGGCGACAGCGTCTGCGCCGGCAGCGCGTTGCCCGACAGCAGTGCCAGGGCGAGGATCAGTGCGGGCCGGGCTCCGAGCGGTGGCTTCATGGCCGTGCCTCCGTTGATGGGGTCATCCAGTGGTCTTCGGAAGACCTCCGCAAACTGCGACCGCGGGGCCGGCGCGGCAAGTTAGAAGCGGCGCCAGCGGGCTTTGCCGCCCAACGCGCGTGCGGCCGGCACCCGGGGAGATCTTGCGGTCGGGGCTTGCACAACGTGCCCGTGAGCCCAATGCTGTGCGACCGGACAACGAAAGATCCTATCATCAGAGGGACATGAGCTTCATGATACCGAGAAAGCGCGTCTCGATCGCGGGTCTCTTATTGGCCATCGTCGCGGGCATTCTCGCGCCGGGCCCGGCTGGAGCGCAGAGCGCCGGCCCTCTTTGGGTGGACCTGCGTACGCGCCCGGAGCGCACCGGGTTTCGGGAGACGAGCTCCTACGACGATGTCATGGCGTTCCTCGAGACCGTCGTCGCCGCATCGCCCAATCTGCACCTGACCACGCTCGGCTACAGTGTGGAGGGCCGTGCTCTTCCTGTAGTGGTGGTCGGCAATGTGGAGGACGCGAGCCCCGAGGCGGTGCTTGCGTCGGGCAAGCTACGGATGTTCGTGCAGGGGAACATCCATGCCGGAGAGGTATGCGGCAAAGAGGCGATGCAGATGTTGTTGCGTTCGCTGGCCGACGGCGAGCACGCCGAGTGGCTGGACTCGCTCGTTCTGCTCATCGCGCCCATCTACAACGCTGACGGTAATGAACGGGTCAGGCTCACCAACCGGCGTTACCAGCACGGGCCCGTCGCCGGGATGGGCCAGCGGGCCAACGCCCAGGGGCTCGACCTGAACCGTGACAACACTAAGCTCGAGTCGCCGGAGGCGCACTCGCTCGTGTCGTTCTGGCAGAGATACGATCCGCACATCATCATGGATCTTCACACCACGAACGGAACACATCACGCCTATCGCGTCACCTATGCCCCGCCGCTTCATCCCGGCACCGATCCTGGGATCGTCGATCTGCTGCGGAACGAGTTGCTGCCGCAGGTGACGCGATCGCTCAAGGCGAAGTACGATTGGGATTACTACTACTATGGCAATCTGCCGTGGCCCGGCATGGACGTGGAGCGCGGCTGGTACACCTTCAGCCACCAACCCCGTTTCCTGACCAACTACGTGGGACTGCGCAATCGCATCGGCCTACTCAGCGAGGCTTACTCGTATGCCACCTTCGAGGAACGGATCATGGCAACGCTCCGCTTCGTGGAGGAGGTGGCGAACTACGCTCTCGGGCACGCGTCGACGATTAGGGGCGTCCTGGAGCAGGCTGACGCCGCCAGCGTCATTGGCCAGGAATTGGCTCTGCGGGCGACCTTCCAACGTTCCGGCGAGCCGGTGGAAATCTTGATGGGCGAGGTGGCTGAGGAGAGGAACCCCTACTCGGGTGAGCCGATGCTGCGCCGCCTCGACGTCCGGCGGCCGGAGCTGATGCCGGAATTCGGGACCTTCCGGCCCACCGAGACGGTTCGGGCGCCGGCAGCGTATCTGGTGCCGGGCGACCTCGAGGCTGTCTTGCACAAGCTGGATGACCACGGGATCGTGTGGGAGCGGCTGGGGGAGCCGGGGACCTTCCGGGTGGAGCGATTCGTGATCGACTCAACCAGCGTGGCGGAGCGCGAGTTCCAGGGCCATCATCTGCGCACCCTGTACGGGTTCTACGAGACGGCGGAGGTCACGATGCCAGCGGGCACGGCCGTCGTTCCCCTCGACCAGCCGCTGGGCCGGCTCGCCGCCCTGCTGCTGGAACCCCGCTCCGACGATGGCCTGTCGACCTGGAACTTCCTGGATGAGGCGGTCGAGGATTCGCGCTATTATCCGGTGATGCGGACCTCAGGGCGGTGATGCGGGGGCCCTGGAGGGGCGGGTGGCTGGCGTTGACATCGGAAGGGCGAACCGCTAATATATTGCCCGTTGAGAGTACCAGCGACACCACATAGAGGGACCTGGCTCACGCGCAGGTCCCTCTTCTGGTTTCTCGGCACGAGTGGTCGGATCGGCTGCCGGCAGGCGCCGGTGCCGGCTACGGAAGCCCGGCGCGGGGGCGAAGGTCCGCGATGACAGGTAGTCGGAAGGTGCGGCATTGCCGGACTCCGACGACACAAACACAAAGGAGTACGGCGAATGCGTACGACCGGCAGAGTCAAGTGGTTCAACGACAGCAAGGGGTTCGGCTTCATCACCCCGGAGAACGGAGAGAAGGATTGCTTCGTTCACCACACGGCCATCCAGGGTGACGGCTTCAAGAGCCTGAGCGAGAACGAGCTCGTCGAGTTCGACATCGTCGAGGGCCAGAAGGGTCCCGCGGCTGCCAACGTGGTGAAGCTCGAAGGCTAAGCCATATTCGCCAATGGCGAAGAACGAGGGGCCGTTCCGGTACGCCGGAGCGGCCCCTTGTTACGGGTGACGACGCCTCGACCCGAGCTCAGTTCCTGAAGATCCAGTCCCAGTGACGCGAGGCCCGATCTGTCGCCTCGCTCAGGTCCTCGTCCAGCAAGAAGCCCTGTTCGATCAAAGCCCGCGCGGCTCGCTCAGCTGCGTCGAGGTAGTCCTCCTTGCTGGAATAGAGGTTCTGGATGCTGGGGCGCGGATCCCCGGACAGCCGGCGGTCATACTCGGTTCTGGGCAGCGGGATGTACGTGCCGCGGAAATCGGTTAGCTCATCGGTGCCGCCGGGAAAGCCGCTGCGCAGGTTCCACGGCGCGTAGGTCGCAAGCGGGGCCAGAATCTCCACAGACTCCACCCCTCCCAGCTCGTTGCCAAACATGTCCACTTGAGGCAACAGTGTCGGGAAGGCTTCTCCGAGCCGCGGCGGCTGAATATCGATGATCCCATCCGGCCAGCGCGGGCCGAAGTCCACCCGGTAGGCCTCATGGGCCACCTGCGGGAACGTCACGCCCGGGATGCTCGGGAAGTTGATTTTAGTCAAAGGGACCAGCGTCCCGGCGTCGATGCGCGGGTAGGCGCTCGGAGGAGGCCGGCTCCCGTCACGCACCCACTCCACCATCCGCGTCAGCAGCGCCCGTATCGTGATCAGGAAGTTGAGGGGGTTGCCTCTGTAGGCATCCGAGTCCGGCTTTCTGCTGCCAGCCGCCGGCGGGAACCGTTCGACGAAGTGTTGCCCGCTCGCCAGGTGGTAGAAGCGCTCGTTCGGGTAGAGGTCGATGTCTCGCTTCCCGTCGATGGTTGTAGTGACGAGCGCGGCGGCGCGGCCCCAGTACTCGTATCCGGTGTTCGTGTAGAAGACGTAGGGAAGATGCTCCGCGCTGAACGTGTGAGCGAAGAGGCCGTCGGTAACTCCCGTCTGGGAGTCCGTCTGTGTCCGGCTGCTGAACGGGAAGATGTCTGTGGGATAGAAGAACGCCGAGTATCGGTGGGCATCACGCGAAGGCTGACCGAAACGGTGATTGAAGCTTCCCCGTCCCGCCCCGGCGGTGTGGATCATCAGTCCGTCGAAGGCTTTGCGGTCGTGTTCGTCCGTATTGAACCCTTGATAAAGGAACTGGCGCAGGAAACGGCCTGTCTGCGAGATGCCGATGGCGATCCCGTGCTTCACCGGGAAGGGGCTGGAGGGGTCGTACTTGGCGTACGAGATCATGTCGCGTACCGCCGCCAGCCCCAGGCCGACGACCCTGGGGTCCCGAGCGCGGTAAACGAGCTCGTAGATCCGCCCGGCCTCGAAGCCCGAGTCCATGTACATGTAGATGTGAGTGCGGTCGGCCACCACGCTGTCGCCTTCCGCGCGGGCGAACCGCCACGCGCTCCGCGGCACCACGCGCCGCGGAGCCCTGCGCCCGTCCCGGACCGTGAGGACGTTGTCCGGATCAGCGGGGTCCATGACGGGGTAGGCGATATGGTTGCGGTGCCCTATGTGGAGCGATCGGGTCGCCTGATCGATGACCCAGTCGGCGCGCACCAGGCCTTCCAGGTGAGCGCCGCCTTCGCCCATGGCGACCGGCACGTGCAGGCGGAGCAAACCGTCCCTGAGCGGCACATCGAACTGCCAGCCCACCCAGATGATCGTCAGGCCGAGGCGCATGAGGAGCCCGTCCCCGAACTGCTCGGCATCGGTGGGATCGAGGCTGCGGGAGGCGCCGTTGAAGTAGGAGAGCGACGCTTTGCCGCCGCGGTTGCTCACCTCCAGCAGGGCGACCCCTCCGCCCGGGACCGGCCGCTTGGGGCGCAGCACCATGAAGTACGCCCACGCCTCCACCCGTCCATCCGCGTTCCGGGGGGCTTTGTCGAAGTCGACAATCCGCGCGTTCATGGGGTTGCCTGGATCGAAGGCGAAGTAGACCTTGCCTATGATCTTCTCGTAAGGCCCGACGGTGCCAAAGGAGCGGCCGTTCAAGACGTCTTCCCGGCGCTCGATCTCGACGCGGACAACTTCAGCCGTGGCGAGCGCGGGGGCTGCGATCAAGGCTGATACGAGCAGCAAGAATGCTCGGCACCTCAACATCGTGGCTCTCCTGTGGGTTTCTATAGGTCGCTGGTAAGATCGGCCACCGGGTCGGAAGGAGCAATGCGTACGCGCAGGGAAGGTAGATGCTCTATCGCGCGCTGGCGGACCTGACAGTACTCGTCCACTTCGCCTTTGTCCTGTTCGTGGCGTGTGGGGCGTTTCTGGTGCTGCGCTGGCACCGATTGGTCTGGGTTCACATACCGGCTGTTATCTGGGGGGCGCTGATCGAGTTCGCGGGCTGGGTATGCCCGCTGACGCCGCTCGAGAATCGCTTGCGGCTGTTGGGTGGATCGGCAGGCTATAGCGGTGGATTCATCGAGCACTACATACTTCCCATCCTCTACCCGCGCGGCCTCACTCGCGGCGTGCAAGTCGTTCTGGGCGTTCTGGTGCTGCTGATCAACGTCGCCATCTACGGCTGGTTGATTCGTGGCAGAGTGAAGGCCAGAGCCCAGGGAGGAGGTTGAGCTTCGCCCGTCGTCAACGGTGGGGCGAAGCACCGCCGGGGAAACAGCGCGTCCCTCAGTGGAACCGGGGCCTCACGCGGCCGCTCCGGCGCCTCGGGCGGGGTGTTCGATTGGCGGAGCCTGCGGCTTGCTGCGTCTTCCGCGAGCTATTAGCTTAGAGGTACTGCTAGAAGGGAGCCGGTCGTCGAGTGAGTTTCCCAGCCGAGTTTTCGGAATTCCCCGTTTCGGTCTGATACCTTCGCTCCATGACCTCCACAGGGCAGAGGCAGACGCCATAGCGCAGTTAACCCAAGTCCGGCACTAGGGGGTATCGAACAGTGGCCAAAAGGATTTACGTCGGGAACCTCCCGTTCACGGCGACGGAGGACGAACTCACAGAGTTGTTCTCGCAGCACGGGGAAGTCCAATCTGTGAACCTCATCAGCGATCGTCAGACGGGTCGGCCGCGCGGCTTCGGCTTCGTCGAGATGGACGACGAGGCGGCCGCGAGTGCGATCTCCGCACTCGACGGAATGGATTTCGGCGGGCGATCGTTGCGTGTGAACGAGGCGATGGAGCGGAGCTCCGGGGGCGGTCGAGGAGGTGGAGGCGGAGGCGGAGGCGGTGGCAGGCGCGGCGGAGGAGGAGGGCGTCGGCCTTAGTCGCCCACACGATAACATGCTGCGCGGCTGCGGGGACCGCGCGGTACTACAGTCCAAGCCAGTAGTTGACCTTCAGTATGAAGACGTTCTCCGGCTCGATGGACCGGAGGGCGTTGAGGTCGCGTCTGATATCGAAGGTGCCGGAATCCAGCCGCTCGCTGCGGTTCTGTTGCCAGACCAGGAAGACGGTGGAACCGGGCCGGTATTCCCAGCGCAGGACCGCGTTCAGCCGCAGCGACTGGATGCTGAAGTTCCTGTCCCCGAAAGAGAAATCGGTTGTGCCGTCTCCATCCCAGTCGATGTAGCGCTCGTCATCCTCCACGCAAGTTCGACCGCCGACGCACGAGACCTCGTCTCCGCTCTCGACCGCGATACCCTCCTCGAACACGTCGAAGTCGAACGTCTCCGCCGCCAGTAGCTGCTTGGTGGTCAGGTAGTTGCCAGAGGAGATCAGCGGCTGGGCGTAGAACTGGAACGTGAGCTTCGGATTGAACGCGACGTTGAGCCGGGTCTCGATTGAGAACTGGTGTCGCTTCAGATCGGAGAAGACGTACCGGCTGCCGTACGTCGGCTCATAACCCACGTTGTCGGTGGTGGCCACGTACTGGGCCGGTTCCAGGCCGGTGCTGTATTGCGGCTCGAGGATGATCTCCCAGCTCGGCGCCGGGCGGATGGCGACTCCCAACCCGGTTTCCCACCGGTACCCACCTCGCAACAGGTCTTCGTACTCGAATCTTGGACCGAGGGCGAGAGGAGCACGACGATCGCTCTCTAACTGTACCTCGAACTCCACCGCCCCGGGTCGGATCATCAGCGGCCCGCCGCGTGTCCAGGTATCGCTGAGCACCTCTGGCGAATACCGCGCGTTGAATTCCAGCTCCCAGTAGTTGATCAACTCGAAGTCGCTGCGTAGGGCGAGCATGCCGCCCTTGTGGGCGTGGTCCCACGAGTTCCAGGAGAGCGGATCATCCAACGCCTCGCGACGCCAATTCTGGAAGGTGAAGAAGGTGAGCCGGTAGCTCCGGAGAAGCGAGCCCGGGGTGATCTCCCGATACGAGATGCGCGCCCCGGCGTCGAGGCGCTCTCCCGTCGGCACGAAGCCCAGGTCGTTGGCTTCGAATCCGGGCGTGATCTCACCCAGCCACACCGCGCCGGTCCAGTGCCGTGCGCTGCGCCGCTCGAACTGGAGCCGCCAATTGATGCCGGTCATGGAGGTGGCGGTCGAGTCCACGGAAAAACCGACGGCGTCGGGCCGCTGGAAGAAGTGGTTGCTCGCCTCCTGGACTCTCACAAGTGCGGTGGGCGAGCCCCTGATGTGGGTGCCGGCGATGTACCCCCATAACGCCCAATCCCTGGAGGTCGAGCCGCCCCAGTTATGCTCGAAATCGACGCCGAGGCTGAACGCGTTCGAGGTCAGGAAGTCGAAGAGGCCGCTGCCGGGCAGGCTTCTGTTGACCGCGGTGAAGATCACGCCGGCCAGCGATGCGCCGCCGCGCAAGTCCTGCTGGGCACGGACGACTCCGTACTGGCTTCGCGGCTCGACCATGTGCTTCTCGATGGCGCCGCTGGAGTCGAAGTAGGCCAACCCAAGCTCTTGGGCGGTGAAGCCGCCCAGCGCCCCCAACGAAAGTCCGCTGGGCGACCGGCCGGTGATCTTCGCGGCACCGAGTATCGTCGTCTCGCTCGGAGTCTTCTGGAACTGCGCTTCGTCCGGCACGGCCCCGTGAGGCGTACGCCCGATCCGCCGGCTGTAGAACAGTCGATTGGAGCGGCCGCCGGACAGCGTGAAGTCGAAGATCTGGGCATCTTCAACAAAGAAGGGCCGCTTCTCCGGGAAGAACGTCTCGAACGCGGTGAGGTTGATGATGGCAGGATCGACTTCGACCTGGCCGAAGTCCGGGTTGACGGTGGCGTCGAGCGTGTAACCGGCGCCCACTCCGAAGCGGAGATCCATTCCGGCCCGATTGTCAAAGTCGGAGCCGTCGAAGAAGGGATTGCCCAACTCGGCGGGCGCTGTGAATACGCTCGACAGCACGTACGGACGGATCTCGATGCGGCGAGCGCTACGCGGGAGCTGCAGGCCGTCGAGTTGGCCGAAAACGCTCACCTTCCCGTGCCGCAGCCGCGACTCCAGCGCGAAGTAGGTGAGCTCGTTGCTCGCCAGGCGCCGGCGCGAGAAGTTCACGCCCCACGACTGGACGCTGTCGGAAGCGTTGTATCGCAGCTGGGAGAGAGGGATCCGGAGCTCCACGCTCCAGCCGGTGGAATCGCGATGGACGGCGGACTGCCACACCGCATCCCAGGCGGCATCCTCCCGGACGTCGTTGTAGAGGTAGACGTCGCGCTGAACGCCGGCGGCGCTCACGCGGAAGCGGTAGCCGGTGCGGCGGTCGTTGTTGGGATCGAGCGAGACCTCGAAGTAGTCGTACTGGCCGTTCTCGTCGCGTCGGACGAGCTGGTCGCCGATGCGGTCCGGCTGCCAGTCATGCATGACGGCGCTGACGTACAGGGCGCGGTCGTCGAAGAGAACCCGGACTTCGGTGAACTGCTCGGCGGGCGCGTCCTCCACCGGTTCGCCCTGGACGAACCGGGTGGCGGGCGTGGCATCGGCCCACGCTGGCTCGTCCGGACGGCCATCTATCCGGATTTCGCCGTTCCGGCGGGCCGCCGACACGGACGGGTACGCCCGCCCGGAAGCAGCCTCGACGGTCGGTTCGTTGCCGTCGGGATGTGTCTGGGCCAGCGCCGCCGGGCCGCTCAGGAAAGCGGTGGCCGCGCAGGCTGCGCAGACATAGACTCTAATGGGTGACGGAGCCGTCGCCACGATTACGCCAGGTTTTTGTTTCTAAGCCGGAAGTCGCACTCGGACACACCTGAACCCCCCGGAGCGGGCTCGGTTCCCGATCCGTCTCTCCAGCCCGTCTAACACCTGATATATCGAGAACGTTGGCAAGCCGGGGCGGGCCAGCGGTGATTTCAGGGTCTTGATGACGATTTGTTGACGCTCGTCTGCTAGACTGGCGCTGCTGGTCGGCGAAACCGAAGGCGGGGGAATGAGTGTGAAGGGTTACAGAGTCTGGCTCGACCGGGTGCTCAACCTGGTCACGGCGGTTGTGGTGGTGACGGCGCTCTACCTCCTGGCCACCGAGCGCGTGATCCCCGCCCTGCGTGGCGAGCCGGTGCGGGTGGCCGAGGGCGCGAAGCTACCGGGCAGTTTCCAGTTCGAGCTGTTGGGGGAAGCCGGGCGGACGGGTGAAGCCACGAAGATTCGGGTGCCAGGCTCGCGGCCGGCCTTGTTGCTGGTGTTCAGCTCGACCTGTCCGGCGTGCTACGCCAACCTTCCCGCCTGGCGTGAGGTGATTCAAACCGCCGACGGTGTGCCGGAGGTCCTCGCCGTGGGCCTGGAACCCGATCGGTTGGCGGCCCTCGCCTATGCCCGGCAGCACCTTCCTGCCGCTGTGGCGGTGGCGCCGGAGGACTCACGCCGGTTCGTCGGCACCCTGGGAGTGGACGTCGTGCCATTCACTGCGCTGGTCGATACGGGCGGTATCGTGCAGTTCCTCCAGCAGGGCGGCCTCGACTCCACAGCAGTGTCTTCTTTGCTACGCGCGCTGGGGGCCCTGACGGGCTCTTGAAACCCATAGAGAGAGGATGGAACGATGAGGAAGAAGCTCCTACTAGTTGCAGCCGCGGCGGCGCTTGGGCTGGGACAACCGGCGCCGGCGCTCGCCCGAGGCTGCGAGGATATCTGCGGCGAAAAGGCGGCGGCCAAGTGTGAGGACATCGATTCGGCGAAGTGCGGCGCCTACATCGCGGGCTGCCTGGCCGGCTGCTCGGTCGGGAAGATCATCAAGTGGCTGGCAGGGGAGTGATGGCTATGAGACGCTTTCTTGTAGTCCTTTCGGTCGTGGCGATGAGCTATACGGGCTCGCCTTCCCTCGCCGTGGCGCAGGCGGGAAGGGCCAGCTGCGAGGGGTACTGCGCAACGGTTGGGGCCGGTTGCTACATCCTCGTGGGTTGGGCCATCGGTCGTGACAAATGCGACGCCATGTACAGGGGATGCATGGATGGGTGCATCGCGGCGCTGCTGGAAGAATAGGGGTAGCATTGAGCAGTCCGAATACCAGACTGGCTCAGCTGGGCGTTGCGGTCGGCCTTCTGGCCGCAACGCTCCCGGCAGCGGGCTGTAGAGAGCGGGCCGACCGGCCGGGCGGCTCGCCCGTCGCAGAGCGGAGCGCTGTCCTGCAGAGCCGTTGGCTCATCCCGCCCGAGCCCTCGATCGATCCTCCCCTGGCGGCGCCGGTGGCCATAGCGGTCGATGGAGCACACAACCGTCTTCTCGTATTGGAGCTTCAACCGCCCGAGCTGAGGGTCTATGGCCTCCCGGGTGGTGATTTCATCGAGGCTTTGGGTCGCGAGGGCGATGGCCCTGGGGAGTACAGGCATCCTACCGATCTGGCGCTCGGCGCGGGTGGCGTGGTCGCCGTGCTCTCGATGAACGGGCGGGTCAGCTTCTGGAATCCCGATGCGACACTGGCGGGGATCGTACAGGCTGGGACGGGCATGGCCACCGATATCATGGCGGCCCGTGCGGACACCTTCTACGTGAAAGCGGATCTGTTTCCGCCCGATGACGTCTCGGAGTTTCGGGTACTGACGGCGGATACTGCGTTGACGCAATCGCGTTTCCGGGATTCTGGAATCAGCGGTACAGAGGAGCCGGGCCGGCGCTTCCGGAACCACGCGTATGCTGTGGCCGGTACGGTGTGGGGAGACCTGTTGCTGTCTCCACCAGGCCGTGATTACGTCATCTTGAGGGTCGGGGCGGATGGTAAGCTGCGCCAGAAGATTCGAAGACCGGAAATCCCACCGCTGCTGCGCAGCGAGGAAGAAATAGAGAGGGTTCGCGAGCGGGTCCGAAAGGGGTTTGCGGCGGCGGGCCGTCCTGCTCCGCAGACCATCCCAGTCCCCATGTACCGGTCGCATGTAGCACGCCTCGCCGTCGCCGCGGACGGCTACATCTGGGCTCTCACCCGGCGGGGGGATGACAGCGTGGCGGTCGTCGATTGTTTTGCTCCCGATGGAAGCTTCTTCGCCAGCTACCGCGTGGCGCTTTCAGTGAGCGACCTGGCCGTAGCTGAAGATTCCGTCTACTTCCTGGCCCGCGGACCGCTCGACGTGCCGGGAATCGCGGTAGTGCCAAGGCCGGAGGTAACAGATCGGGAGTCGGCGATTCGATGAGCGGCGACGAGGGCCGGCCGCTGGTCCAGGTCGAGGGTGTCCGTTACCGCTACCGGTCGGCGGGCGACTGGGCTCTTGCCGGCATCTCCTTCCAGATTCGAAGGGGTGTCATCCTCGGGTTGGTGGGACCGAACGGGTCGGGGAAGACGACTCTTTACCGCTTGATCCTCGGTCTGATGCGACCACTAGAGGGCCGCGTCGCAGTGGACGGGACGGCGCCCGCCGCCTACCGGACCGGGCGAGGAATCGGGTATCTGCCGGAACAGGTGCGCCTGCCGGGCAATGTTCGTGTGCGCGAGCTTGCCGAGTTGATGGGCAGGCTGGCCGGTCTACGTGGTGCGGAGATGCGTATCGCCATAGAGCGTCTGCTGCGAACCCTGGCCATTGAGGATCGGGCCGACGCTCTGATAAAGACCCTTTCCCACGGCTATCGACAGCGAGTAGGGCTGCTGGCCGCCCTGCTGGGCGGCCCGGAATTGCTCCTCTTCGACGAGCCGGCGAACGGTCTCGATCCTGAATCGGTGGGGGTGCTGCGGAGCGTGCTGCGAGCGCTGAAGCGGCGGGGCCGCACGGTCCTGGTTTCGTCACATAACCTTCTCGAGCTCGAAAGAGTCTGTGATGAGGTGCTGATCCTCAGGCAGGGCCGGCTGTTGGGCCGAAGCTCCAGAGAGGAGCTGCTGAGTGTGCCGGACGTCTGGGTGGTGCAATTGGGTCCGGATTCGCTGGCGGCGGCATCGGAGGTGGGAGCGCTGTGCAGGGAACTGGATGGTGTGCGACTGGCCGCCGACGAGGCCGGCTTCGTCGAGGAGCGAGCTGCCCGGGAGTTCGCGGCGCGGATACGCGTGGCAGGTGTCGCAGTCGAGGCCATCGAGCGCCGACCCTTCGACCTGGAGTACCTGTTTCACTCTCTGGTGCGGCAGGAGTCCGGGGCTGTGGAGATCGAGTGATGCGTCGAGCTTTACGTCTGGCCGCGGCACTGTTCCGTTTCACGGGGGAAGAGGTCGTCCGCAGCCGCCGCGGCTTCTACTTCGTACTGCTCGGTGCGCTCGCGATCGCCGAGCTGCTGCTGGCCGCTCGTCGGTCCGGCGACGGGGTCGAGGGTCTCGGGTTCCTCTTCATGCCGGGACTCTGGATGGTGGCGGCGCCACTCTGCAGGTCATGGGTGGATGAAGATGTTCGATTGGGCTATGCCGCTTTGTGGCTGCAGAAGCCGGTGAGGCCTTTCGATTTCTACCTGGCGCGGCTGGTCGCTGTGATGGGTTGGTCGGTCCTGGGCGCTATAGCCGTGTCGCTGGCCGCCCTGCCCGGATTCGCTCTGGCAGGCGATCCCTTCGGCGTCATAGAGCTGCTCGTGGGCGTCGGCTGGATCGCGACGCTCCTCGTGGTGCTAAGCTTCCTGGGTTCGACGCTCGGTGCGCGGAACGGCGCGCTGTTTGCCTACGCCATGTTGTTTGCGGGCTTCGGCCTGCAGGGATTCGCGGATGCCGTGTGGCTGGGCCCGGCTTACAACATCCTCGAGATCATCCTCCCGCCGGCCACAGCGGGCCTGGGGGCGGTCATGGCGATCGGGAACAGAGGCGTCATGGCGGGAATCGCCCAGCTGTGGCCTGTGCTGGTTTATACGGTCGCTTGCGCACTCATAGGTGTGTT
>JAZGAL010000012.1:0-67256 GCA_036475815.1 Gemmatimonadota bacterium | reverse complement strand
GGCAAGGGCGTCCGCCTGTTTCCCGGACGCCTGAAGACGGGCAGCGTCATAGGCTTCCTCGACCTGCTCCCCGGCGACATGGTGGTGGCGTTCACCGCCTCGGGTGACACCGTGACCATCGATCACGACGAGGAGGGTAACGGGCGGGCGGGCGGCAAGCCAGCGATGTTGCTCCTCGGTGGCCGCAAACTGTCCGCTATCGCCCGGGCCGCCATGCGGCGTTCCGGGAGTCTAACCGGCGAAGCGCAGATGACTCTGAGCATTTAGGCCGTCGAGGAATCAATGCGGTACCGCCAGTTGGGAAAGTCGGGCGTACAGGTCAGCACCATCTCTCTCGGCAGCTGGCTCAGCTTCGGGCACAAGACGGACGAGGCCACAACGGTGGAGTGCGTGAGGCGCGCATTCGACCTCGGCATCAACCTGTTCGATACGGCGAACGTCTACGCGGAGGGGCGGGCCGAGGAGGTGCTCGGTGCAGCGCTGGAACCGCTGCCGCGCCACGAGTACGTGCTCGCCACCAAAGCCTACTTCCCTGTCGGCCCCGGGCCCAACGACCAGGGGCTGTCCCGCAAGCACATCTTCGAGCAGGTGCACATGAGCCTGCGACGGCTGCGGACCGATTATCTGGACCTCTTCCAGTGCCATCGCTACGACGAGGATACACCGCTGGAAGAAACGTTGCGGGCGATCGACGACCTGATCGCGCAGGGGAAAGTTCTCTACGGGGGCGTGAGCCTGTGGTCGGCGGATAACATCGCGGACGCTGTCAACCTGACCCGCGAGCTCGGGTTACGTCGACTGGTCTCCGATCAACCCCAGTACCACATCTTCCAGCGCGAGATCGAAACGAACGGTGTGCTGGAGATCTGCGAGCGTGAAGGTCTGGGGATCCTCGCCTACTCACCGCTGGCGCGAGGCATGCTCACGGGCAAGTATCGCTCGGTCGAGGATGTCCCACCCGATTCCCGCGCAGCCGATGACCTCGGCCAACAGTTCATGGGGCCCTGGTTCACAGAAGACGGGCTGCGAACGCTTCGGGAGTTGAAGGAGATCGCCGCGGCGGCCGGGCTCACGCTCCCGGGAATGGCGTTGGCCTGGTGCCTGCGCCGGCCCGCGGTATCGTCGGCCATCGTTGGCGCCACAAAGGTCGAGCATGTGGAAGAGAATGCCGCGGCGGCGGAGATCGAGTTGCCCGCGCACGTGGTTGCGGCGATCGAACGGGTGGCCCCGGCCTAGTCCTTCTTTACCGGCTCTACAAACACTTCCATCACGCCGCCGCAGACGGCGGGGCTCCAGGAGAGGTAGTCATCGGTCAGGTCCACCCGGATCAACTTCGGTACGCCCGTGTCGATGACCTCACGAGCCGCCTCGAGCACCTCCGCTTCCCCACAGCCGCCGCCGATCGTCCCCACCTGCCCGCCATCGGCGTCGATGAGCATCTTGCTGCCGACATCCCGTGGCGTTGAGCCCTTGACCCCCACCACCGTGGCCAGGGCCGCCTGGCGTCCTGCCTCCGCGGCCGCCAGCGCAGCGGTGTAGACCTCGCGGTCCTCCGACATAGCTCTATCCTCCTCCCTGCTCCGCCTCGCGTGCGCGGGCCACTCGATCCAGCACGCCTTCTTCCCGGGCGAGCGTACCTCCGCCGCCGCCTCTACGAACGGCGACCATCTCCGCAGCGATGGCGAGGGCGATCTCCTCCGGCGTCTCGGCGCCGATGTCGAGGCCGATGGGCGCATGCACATCGGCGAGCCGTTCGGGCTCGACGCCGTCGCGGACGAGCGCCTCGAACGCGGCCCGCACGCGCCGCCGGCTTCCGATCATACCCAGATAGGCCGGGCTCGCCTCCAGAGCCAGCAACTGCTGGATGCAATCGTAGTCGTACTTATGGCCGCGTGTCACCAGGACGATGTAGGTATTCGCGTCGACGGTGATTTCCTTGAACGGATCGTTGTAGTCCACAACGAGAACCCGGGCCGCCGCCGGTAGCAAACGCTCGTTGGCAAACTCGGGTCGATCGTCGATGACGGTCACCCTGAACCCGATCATCGCCCCGATCCGGCACAGCGGCCGGGCGATGTGGCCCGCGCCCACGATGACGAGCGCCGGGGGTGCGTACTGCGACTCCACGTAGAGCTCCCAGATCCCGTCGTCCAGCTCGAGCTTCCGCAGGCCGCGCTCACGCGCAACCAGCGCTTCGCTCGCCAGCTCGGCCGCCCCGTGGTCCAGTTCGCTGGAACCGAGCGTCCCGGTCACCGCCCCGGCCGTCACCAGGAGACGTCGCCCCACAGCTCCGTGGTCAGGCGCGGTCACGACGGTGACCACCGCCACGGGCGAGCCTCCCTCCAGCGCAAGCAGCACTCGCTCGACAGCGTCCACGGTTGAGACGGGGTCAGCCTTTCTTTGGCTCACGGGACTTCCCCGAGGTGCTCTTCGTAGTCGTCCGGCGTGTCCACGTCGATGGTCACGCCGCGGTCCTCCACCTCCACGTCTTCAACTTCGCCGGCATGGCCGCGCACTACTGACCGCGCTCCCTCCGGGGTGTCACCGGTAAGAAGCTCCTCGAACACCGAGGCACTGAACAGTACAGGATGCCCGTGCCGCCCCTCGCAGGTCGCACGGAGGACCGGTGCTCTTCTCGCTCGAAACGCATCGATCAGGGCAGCCACGGTGCTGGGCTCGACCAGCGGATGGTCAACGGGGAGGACCACCGCCGCATCCGACGCCGGCGACAACGCACGCAGTCCTGCGCGCAGGGACTCGATCTGCTCTGTGCCGGCTCCGGCACCCAGAGTCGAGCGGGCGCCGGCGCCGGAGATGATCTGGCTGGCTTCCCTATCCTCGACGTTCAACACAACGACGACCTCCTCGCAGCCGCCTTCCCTGAGCGTACGGAGGACGCGCTCGAGGAACGTCTCATCCTCAACCTTCAACAGAGCCTTCGGCCGGCCCATACGCAGCGAGCGGCCACCGGCGAGCACGATTCCGGTGATCATGCCGCAAGATGAATCGCACGCCGGCGTACGTCAAAAGGCTGCGAGCTCAGACTTCACTCCACGGGCAAGATCAAGGAAGGCACACCTTCGCTGGGATCTGCGCTCAATGGGCCGGGATCGTACATCCTGGATAGCAGAACCACATGCTCAGGCCTTTCAGGCGGGTGGTCCAGCCCGAACAGGAATATCTTCTTTGGCACCCACTTGTCGCTTCCGTGGATCGACAGCTTGATCTCCGCAGCCTCACTCTTCCTCAGCTCTCCCCTGCTAAAGGGAGAATCCACCGGCACTTCATAGATATTGGCGGTGTCAATCTCGAGGTCGGTCTGGGGAGTGTCACTGATGATGTGATCCACGGCTTTTCCCTCGGGCGTCATCACGCGAAGCGAGATCGGGTCATCCGTTCCCGCGTAAGGCGCATCGTAGGTGACCAGTACCAGCAGCAGGCTATGAATCAGCGTGTCATCCGTTCCGGCGTACACGCGCCGAACCGGTACCGAAACGACTCCCTCAGCGGGATCGCAACTCAGTCCCTGGACCAGGCTCATATCCAGCGCGAGAGGGACCGCGCCGTGTTGCTTCGAGCTCCCCCACACAATAGCCAGCTCCGGTTCCCACAAGTCGGAGCTGGTCGTGGAGAGCCGGATGTACAGATCAGCCGGTCCGATGCGGTCGTCACTAAGATCGCCACGCCTTTCGACGGGGAGCGGCTGGTAATAGTACAGGCTCTCTCCACGTCGCACGCTGCCAACGGTCCCGGTAGACAGCATGGCGTTGTTGAGAAGGTCAACGCCCGACTGGTTGACGACTATCCAGGGCCTGGCCGAAGTACCGCTGAACCGTCCGTGCCGGGTCCGTATAGCAGCGGAAATGGAAGTGAACAGATCCATCTTCACCCTCCGCTCGGGCCGCTCCGTCTCGTCGCCGCGGAATTTTACAATATACCCCCGGACGGCCGAGCGCGGTACTTGGGGCCTAACCGCGACCCAATGCGGCGAGCATCTCCTCTACCGTCGTGAACTTGACTCGCGGACGGCCGACTTGTTTCCCCTTCTCCTCTTCCGCTTCCTGCAGATTCTTCCAGTCCTCCCAGGTCACGTAGTCCGGCTGGCCCCGGCGGACCATCTCCACCACGCCGGCGGGATCCGGGCTCTGTGCATCGAGTACCGCGCCGCCCGCAGCATCCTCCAGCATGCACTCGACCGTCTCGCCGGCGTCGGGCTTGTTCGTGCCTATGATCCCGGTGGGCCCGCGCTTGATCCAGCCGGAGACATAGATGCCCGCCACAGGCTCGTTCGTCTCGGGATCGACCACGCGTCCCTTCTCGTTGGGGACGATGCCCCAGCGATCGTGGAACGGCAGGCCAGGCAGAGGCACGCCCCTGTAGCCGACCGACCGGAAGACCATTTCCACGGGTATTTCCTCGAACTCGTCTGTGGGCCTCGGCCGCAGCGAGCCGTCGTCGCTGACGTACAGCTCATTCCTCACCAGCTTCATGCCGCTCACCTGGCCGGCATCGTTTCCGTACAACTCCACCGGAGATACCAGGAAACGAAGGGTCAGCGTCTTCGGTTTACCGCGGCTGGTGCGATCGACGAAGCTTTGCAGGATCTCGATCTTCTTGAGCAGGCTCTTATCCCCACCCTCCTCGACCGACTTCCGGCTCAGCGGATCAAGCTGAACTTCCTCCGACACGACGACAACATCGGCGCCCGCCAGCTCGCCCAGCTCCCGGACTTCGGGGTTGGTGAAGGCGGCCTGCGCCGGCCCGCGGCGGCCCAGTATGTAGACCTCCTTGATGTTGCTCTCGCTCAAGGCCTCCAACGCGTAGTCGGCGATGTCGGTCGTATCCAGTTCCGCGCGTGTTCGGCAGAGTATGCGGGCCACGTCCACCGCCACATTGCCCACGCCGACGACCGCCACCCGCTCCACCGACAGGTCGAACCGGCGGTCGCGGTAGTCGGGATGGCCGTTGTACCAGGCGACGAACTCGGTGGCCGCGTGGCTGCGCGCCAGATCTTCTCCCGGGATGCCCATGAGCCGATCGGATTGTGCACCGGTGGAATAGCAGATCTGGTGGTAGTGCCGCCTGAGATCGTCGAGTGTGACGTGCGTGCCGATCTCGATGTTCCCGAAGAAGCGGAAGTTCGGATTGGACGCCACCCTGTCGTATACGCGAGTGACGTTCTTGATCTTCTCATGATCGGGGGCGACGCCGAACCGCACCAGTCCGAACGGCACCGGCAGCCGGTCGTACATGTCCACTTCAACGGCGATGCTCTCCTGCTTGAGAAGCTTCTCGGCAGTGTAGAAGCCTGCGGGGCCCGAACCGATCACCGCAACTCGCAGCGGCTGGGCGTCCGTACCCGGTCGCGTCATCGATCGCTCCTTGCTGGATTGCTTCACTGTCGTGTTGGGGCCACGTCCGCCCTAAGAGCAGGCGCTTAATCATACGGAACCGAGCTTGATCCAGCGACCCATGCGAGTATTTCCCAGCCGGTGAAAACCTCGACCGGTTCGCTCGCCGCATGCCGGTCGCGTACTGGCTCCAGGAGTTCCAGGCCTTCGAATTCTGAGGCCCCGGGCGATTCAGCGCGGACCCGAGCCGAAACCAGCCCCCTTGAAGTGCAACGGTCGGCCGGTTTTCTTTCTGCGTTCTCTCAACTGTGCATCGGCGTGAGCCGCCTGCGGAAGCCGGGGGTCCGCCGAGAACATCCGGCACAAGGTCTGACCCAGGGAAGTAGATTCAGATATGGCGAAAAGCGAAGTCGGTCAGCGAACCACCGGGCAGGAAACCGGCACCTGGCGGGGCTGGACGGCTCATCTGCCCTGGAAGCGGCTGGCGTTGGGCCTCTGCCTGGTCGTAGCCGCGCCGCTACTCGCGGTTGGATTGTACCAGGCGGCGACCTGGCCGGACGTGGCCAGCCTCTCGAGCCGGAACCCGGAAACCACAGCGTTCATCGAGCGGTCCCGGGCGCGGGCAAGCGAAGCGGGCCAGCCAGGGGATGTGCGGTGGCACTGGGTTCCTTACGACCGGGTTTCGCCGCACCTGAAGCGAGCCGTGCTGGTGGCGGAGGACATCAGCTTCTTCTCGCATGGCGGGTTCGAGTTTGCGGAGATCAAACAGGCGATCCGGGACGCTCTGGGAGGCGAGCGATCGCTACGCGGAGCGTCAACTATCACACAGCAACTGGCGAAGAATCTCTGGCTCTCGCCGTCACGCAACCCGTTCCGCAAGGTCAAAGAGGCGATCCTGACCCGTCAGCTGGAGCGCAACCTCTCCAAGAAACGGATCCTCGAGATCTACCTCAACGTGGTGGAGTTCGGCCCCGGCGTGTACGGTGCTGAGGCCGCGGCGCGTCGTTACTTCGGGAAGCCAGCGGCGGAGCTCAGCGAGGAGGAAGCGGCGCAACTCGCGGCGGGCCTCCCCAGGCCGTCGCGTTGGAACCCGCAGAGCGACAGCGATTGGTACCGCAGCTACGCCGCCAAGATCGAGCAGCGGATGGACCGTGCCGAATTCCTCTGGCGTCGAATCTAGATAGCAGACCCGGCAGATGACCGCCGCGCGCGGAACCGCGGCCTTACCCGACACGTTGACGCGTCGGGCGTCGGGCGCTTCTCCTAGTTGTGTCGTTCCAGTCTGAAAACGCTCTCTGCGTCGAACGGCCGGGACGCCTTCCCGCTAACCGTCATCTTCTTTTTCTTCCTGAGAATCTCGAAGGTCACCTCTTCGTCCCCCTCGTAGGAACGAAGAATCCTCATAGCGTGGCTCGGGCTCTTCACCTTGCGACCGCCGATAGTCTGGATCACATCGCCCGCCTTCAAGCTCAACTCGCTTTCCTCGGGGATGCTCACGACCAGCACACCTTCATCCGTCCCGAAGTACTCGCCGAGCCCGCGGTTCAGTAACACCAGCTCCAGACCGGGCAGGGTCGCACCGACCCGGAGCGCGAAGGACTCGGGCGCCGTGACATGGACCTGAGGCACATAGACCCGCTCCAGAAGCCTGCGCATCCGGTCCGAGTCCCCGGAATAGGCGGCAGCCAACGTCCAATCATCGAAATCGCCCACGACGAGCTCCGTGGTCTTTGTCTTGCCATCGCGGCGATACTCGACCTTCACCGTGTCTTCACGCTCCAGCTTGCGAGCCCGTTCTATCAGCCGCATGCCCGGCGCGGACTGGTCTTCGTCGAACGCTTCTCCACCGCTCAGCAGGCTCTCACCGTCGAGCTCCGTGATGATATCACCTTCCTTCAGGCCCGCCTTGTCCGCCGGGCCGCCTTCGGTGACCCCGTCGATCAGAGCGCCGTAGCGATCGGTCTCGGGATTGGCCTCGATGTTTACGAGAACCCCAAGACGCGCGCGACCACCGATCCACGTCAGCGTCCTCAAGCCGCCTTCGGGCGCAAGTACCCGGAGCGTTGTCCACGGTGTCGGACACCGACATTCTTCGTGCTTCTCCTCCTGCGCGCGCGCCGGCTGGACGAGACCGCCCAAGACCAGCGCGCCTGTCAGCAGCAACCTGGCCAACCTCATCGATTTCCTCCTGTTCAGTTCAGTGTGCAGCAACTGCGTCTTCCCGAACATCGAACCGGTTCCCCGGCCTAGCGCCACAGCCGCTCCTCCTGGACCGCATGAAGACCCACGAGCGTCTCCATCGCTTCCACCCGCTCGCCCCACAGGTCGACCAGCACCTCGCGGTCAGCGCCTGCAGCGCGACCTTCCAGCAATACCCTATCGAGGAGCACGATCCGGTCCTCGAGAAACGAAACCGCCAGCGCCGTGGGAGCGTTGTAGACCTGATATGCCGGCCTATACGCTCGGAGAATGGATTCGAGCTCCGCCGAGCGATGGATGAAGGGCCCCAGGTCCGGGCTCTCGGCCTCAGCCACCCAGACATCCGACGGGCCGGCGGGCGTCTCCCGAGCGTTCGGACCGTGCCGCACCACGAGCGCCGCCAGAGTTGCCGCCGCGGCCAGCCCCAGCACCCCGTAGCCGACTCGCCGGCGCAGGCGTTTCCGGCTCACGCCCGATGCCACTCGCGGCCACAAGTCCCGTGGCGGCTCGAACGTGGGTAGGGCACGGAGCCGCGCCTGTATCTGGTACAACCGCTCCAGCTCCCGGCGACAGGCGTGGCAGGATTCCGCGTGCGAACGGGCGAACGCCGTGCCCTCGCCATCGCGCAAGGCGAGCAGCTCATCGATAGTCAGATGCCGAACCTTCTCCATCACTCCAGCCACTCCCGCAGACGCCTGTGCGCCCGCGATAGCTGTGACTTAGAAAAGCTGGCCGTCTTCCCCAACATCTCGCCGATTTCCTCGTGCGTGTACCCTTCCACGTCGTGCAGCCACAGCACCGCCCGACTGACCGGCGATAGGCGGCCCAGCGCAGCCTCGAGGTCGATGGGCCCCGTCGGCTCCGGCGGCGGTGCGCCCAGCGCGTCGAGAGAGAAGCTGTCGCCTCCCACCGTCCGGGCGGCCCTGCCGCGCTCGCGACGCAACAGCATTAGCGCTTTGCTGACCGCCACCCGGCGGACCCAACCCCAGAGTGACCCCTCGCCACGGAACCCGCGGATGGAGCGGCAGACCTCCAGGAAGGTCTCCTGAAGCACATCCTCCGCATCCTCCTCGTTGCCGCAGATGCGGCGGCCGAGGTTGTAGACGGGCGCCTGAAAGGCGCGGTAGACAGTCTCCAGGGCCTCCCGGTCACCAGCCCGTGCGCGGGTTACCTCCGCGCCCGCCAGCACCGAAGCATAGTTCTTCATTCCACCTGTAATAGATGCGCGAGAGGCTCAAACCGTCGCCTGGCCCGAGGGCCTATTTCTGGCCGGTGAGCACGGAGGAGCTGGGAACCCGTAGGTGGCGGTGGATCACGCCGAGGCCGTCAAATGGGATTACGTCCTCGGGAAGCCCTCGGGATCAGAAGCCCGGCGAGAACCCGAACTGCCAGAACCAGCCTCTTCTGGGCCGGTTGTTCGGGTGGACGAAATCGACCTCGAGCAGGGCGACCCCGAACAGATTGATGCGGGCCGCGATGCCGAAGCTGCTGATGGGATCCCAGGGATTCCGATTGCCTCCGATTACGAGAGCCCGCTCGTTAGTCCACCAGGCTACACCGACGTCGAAGAAGGCGGCTAACGTGATTGGCGGCATCCCGGGGACAGGGGGTAGCCCGAAGCCCTGGGGAATCGGCGTGCGCAACTCGAAGTTGCCGACGAGGAGTCGGCTGCCGAACAGCTGATCGAAAACAGGGCAGGTGCTCGTACCTACGAACGAACCGCCCTCGCCCTGGAGAACGTTGCACTCAGTCACGACATTGAAAGATCTTGAATCGTACCCCCGCATGATCTGCTGGTATCCCAAGAACAGCGGCTGGATCCGGGGATCCTCACCGCCACTACCGTAGCGGCCGAAGTGCATGATGCGGCCCGCCAGGGTGTACGGTGCTACGGGCCTGAAGTAGCGGCGATAGTCGACCAGGGCTCCGACGTAGTTGATGGAGCCGACCGTCGGCGCGACCTCCAGGCGGTAGCGGTGGCCGAGTATCGGTCCCGTGAACCCGAAGAAGGTGTTGTCGTACACCAGCGCGGCGGTCGCGGAGCCGAGGTTCAGCGCTTCCGGCGTGCAAAGCCCGAAAATGGGATCTTCATCGAGGCCGCAGGTGGGGAACTTCTCCTTCGTCTCGTCCAGCACCTGGCCGGTGAGCGACAGCGTCCTCTCGATCAGCTCGGTGTCGAAGGAAATGTTGGTGTATCGACCGCTGAACTCGACACGCTGCACCCGGCTCATCGGATAGGCGAGAAGCCCGCTCACCTGGCGGCTGGTCTGCCGCCGCCTCAGCTCCAACTCGATGATTTCCCCTGTCGCCTGGTCCTGAGCGTAGCCGAGCTGTCGGAAGAGAATGGGGGTCTGCGCGCCGACGAGGCCCCAGTTCCAGCGGGACTTGCGATTCACGTAGCTGACCAGCGCAGCGATGTCCGCGAAACTGCCGTTGACCTGGAGGGCCGTGGCGAGCGAGTGCTCGCCAAGCCTGTCGCTCCAGAAAAGAGCTGTTCCGCCGCCCACGAAGGTCCCATAGCGGTCGCTCCCCACAGCGACCTGCGGCGGAGCGATATAGTCGAGCGACAGACCGGCGCTGTACTTGGTCGTCTCGAAGTCGTCCGCCGATGGCGGCAACCCGAGTTCCGGGTTGTGCACCAGCGCCATCACGTCACCGACGGGACGGTCAGCGGGCGGCAGCACCGCAGGACTGACCTCGGCGAGCGGCGGCAAGACCGGCCCGCCCGCGAGGCCCGAATCGGACTCGATCGAGTACAGCGCGTAGCGGTCCCCCTCGTAGGCGCTATAGATCAACTGATCGGCGTTTGTCGCGAGCGATATCGCTGGGCTCAGCTCCGTTATACCGCTTGCGCCAGTGAGAAGGTTGGTGATCTGGTACAGCTCGCCGTCCGCCAAAGTCACGCGATAGATGTTGGCGATCCCGTTTTGGTCGGACACGAAGTACAGGCTCGAGCCATCCCTCGACCACTGCGGGTTGATGTTCTTCCCGTTCGTAAACGTGGGAACCGGCTCGATCTCACGGGTCACCGGGTCGATCAGCGCCAGCTCGTAGTTGCCCCAAGCCAGGTTGCGAAGATCGGTGGAGAAGCGATCCGTGACGAAGGCGATCTTCTTACCATCGGGTGACCAGGCGGGCTGCAGGTCGGCCGCCGCATCGGCGGTCAGTCGCCGCCTCTCACCGGTCTCGACATCGTGAACGAACAGGTCCATCAAGCCGCCGACGCTTGCGGAAAAGACGATATAACGGCCGTCCGGCGACCAGGCGGGATTGAAGATCTCACCCACCTCATCGACCTTGATCTCTTGAACGGCCTTGCCACGCTCCGCGTCGATGATCGTGAGGATCGGTCTTCCCCTGCTGATCCCCGCAAAAATGAAATCTCGGCCGTTCGGGTGCCAGTTGCCGGCGGAATTGATGAATTGCAGGCTCTCGTAGTGTGGATCGGCAGCCGTCTTGAGAATCTTCTTCTGGATCTCGCCCGTCTCGACGTCGGCTCGGAACATCTCGATCGCGAGCTGGCCCTTTTCTGACAGGAAGACCACCTGCGACCCGTCAGGGCTCACAGCGGGAGCGACGTTCAACCTGCCGCTTCCCGTCTCCGGCGAAACAACGAGACGACCGTAATCGAGAGGTGAATTCGTCTTGGCCAGGAGGCTGTCGTAGGCCTCGCGGGTCGATTCCGCCCAGCCAGCCATGAGCTCATCGGGCGTGATCTCGAGGACAGTCGCGATGGCCTGCGCTACGTTCCCTGTCGCCGAAGCCGCTTTCAGTATCTCGCTGATCACGGGGTCGCCCCACGTCCCACCGATGTAAGCCCACATCGCATGGCCGTAGCGGTACGGGTTGTACTGGAAGCTGGCGAGCTCTCTGAAGCTCGGAAGCTTGTCGCGACGCGCTGCATCGAGCATCCACATCGCCGTGAGCGGGTACTCCGGTCCGAGCGACAGGTACTCGGCCATTCCCTCGATGAACCAGAGAGGCATGGCCAGCGCGTTGGGGAACCCGCCGCCAATCGCGGAGCGGGTCTGCGTCGTGATATCGAACTGGAAGGCGTGTACCAGCTCATGGCCGAGCACGTGATCCGTCTCAGCCAGCGAGCCGGCCATCGGGAGCACCACGCGTCGCTTGAACGCCTCGGTTACACCACCGGTGCCCTCGTCGATCGCGCCGCCCAGCACAGTCGTTTGCTCGAAATCGGGGTGATCGGCGTAGAGGATGATCGTCTGGCGGCCGCTGAACTCGTGGTTGAAGAGGCGGGAGAGTCGCGCATACCAGCGCTCCGCCATCCGGCCGGCCTCCTCTACGGCCTCACGCGCTTCAGGATAGTAGAGAATATCGAAGTGCTCGGTCTTCAGCGTCTTGAAGTCGAAATTCTCGTACTGGACCTTGTTGCGCCCGAAATACTGCGCCTCGGCCTGTTCCACCCACGGGCCCAGACCCAGAAACAGGGCTGCGATCAGGCCTACAAAATACGGGCGAGCGCGCTCTACTCTCATCGGGTCCTCCAGACAACCCAGCTACTACGTCGGATACGGAGGCTAGAAGTCACCCGCGCCCGGACACGACTTGACGGGCCTCCGGCTCCGGAAAGCCACGGCGATACGGCATCGCTACTTGCTTCTCAAGATAGGTCGCCGGTCCGCTCAGCGCGAGCCTGCTCATCGGTCCCACTGCTCGCGGATATCCCTCCGCCAGCCGGGAACTTCAGCTCCGACCCAGTACGTCTGTACGCTATATGAAACGCCCGACCGTATGCCAATGTTCCATGTCAGGCCAATCGCCGCACCTCCAGAGCAGCGCTAGAATGCGGCACCGGGGACCGTTCGCTACCCGGCGGGCGGTGCGACCCGGATGGGGTTCGAGAAGATCCAGGGACGCAGGTTCCAGATCAGCGGACCGACGCGCAGCGTGTAGCGGTAGACCTCCACTCTATAGGCACCGGGCTCCTCCACCTCCCGATCCAGCTCTCTCCCGCGCAGCCAGGTCAGGGTCGTACCATCGCGCACGACCCTGTAGATAAAGCGTTTGCCAGGGTCGCCCGGGAACCCTGCCCGCAGGCGCAACCCCCGCTCCCACGGGAACTGCTCCTCCGGCCACACTGCGGGCATTCTACCCGCGTCCAGGGCAAGCACGAAGTCCCTTGCGGCTTCGGTGTCTCCAAAGGAGATGAAGACGCGGCCAGCCAGCAGGCCTGCCGCGAGGACGCCCATCGCTTCCTCCGGCTCACCCGGCAGCGGCCCGTCCAGCCTGATATGATTGACCATGCTCTTGAAGAACGGCTCGTAGGCGGGCAGAAGGCGCCCGCCGATACGTTTCTTGGGATGAGCGTCGAGCGCAGCGAGTGCGATGAGGGGTGCGCGAGCATAAAGCGAATCGTAGGCCACCACCGCCGGCTGATCGAAGCCTTCGCGGTGAAGCCGCAGGAGGCTCTCATGCGTGCGACCGATAGGAGCGCTCGCGGCGAGGGCGAGCAGGTGGTAGACGACCCATGGATCGGCGAGACGGGCGCGGCCGATATCAGCCAGATCGAAGACCTCCCAGCCCACGATGCCTGGCGTCTCCCGGGGCCGCCAGCTGTCCCGTGTCCTCGGGCTGCGCGAATGGGCGACGATGGCGGTGGCGCTGTCGTCGATCAGCTGCTGCGTGAAGGTCCGGAGCTCGCCGTCCCAGCGGGTGATGGTGGTGTCCAGCCCGAAGACGAGAAGCCGCCCCACATCGTGGCCCAGTGGGATCTCCTGTCCCCGCACCAGCAGGACGCCTTCCTCGTAACGGGCCTGTTGATTCCAGAGGCTGTCAGGCGCGCCGTCCGAGCGATGGTCGGTGATGATAACGAAGTCGAGGCCGGACGCCCGAGCGGCCCGCGCGACCTCCAGTTCGGTCCCCAGGGCATCGTGGGAGCGCTGCGTATGGACGCCCAGGACACCGGCGATCGTGCGGCCTGCGGGCCCGGGAAGCGGCGTGTCGCCCGGACGCGAGCCGGCGGTCGTTCCCGTGGGAAGCCAGTGCAGGCGCGGAGAGATGTAGCCCAGCGCAAGATAGAGGACGATCAGCGCGAGAAAGGCGCGCCGGATCGCCCTGGGTCTGAGGTACGTCATGGCCAAGCCGCACCCGATCCGCGTCTACCTGTAACGGATCAAACGTCCAGGTTCTTGACGTACCTGGCGTTTTGCTCGATGAACTGACGACGGGGCTCGACGTCGTCACCCATCAGCAGGGTGAACAGCTGATCGGCCGCAAAGGCATCTTCCATTGCCACGCGAAGGATCGTCCGCCGTTCGGGGTCCATGGTGGTCTTCCACAACTGGTCCGGGTTCATCTCGCCCAGGCCCTTGTATCGCTGCACGTCGATCCCGCCCTTCTTCTCACCGTCCATCCGCTTGAGGATCTCGTCGCGCTCGGGCTCGCTGTAGGCATAGTACTCTTCCTTGCCACGCTTGACGCGATAGAGCGGCGGCTGAGCGATGTACACGTAGCCCGCCTCGATCAGCTGCCGCATATGCCGGAAGAAGAAGGTGAGCAGGAGCGTGCGGATGTGCGCGCCATCGACGTCCGCGTCAGTCATGATGATGATGCGGTGATACCGGGCGCCGTCCAGATTGAACTCGTCTTCACCGATCCCGGTGCCCACTGCGGTGATGATGGTCCGGATCTCCTCGTTGGTGAGCACCTTGTCCAGCCGGGCTTTCTCCACGTTCAGGATCTTGCCCCGCAGCGGGAGGATCGCCTGGAAGTTACGATCGCGGCCCTGCTTCGCCGATCCGCCCGCCGAGTCGCCCTCCACCAGGTACAGCTCGCTGACGCTCGGATCGTTGACCGAGCAGTCGGCCAGCTTGCCGGGCAGGATCGAACCTTCCAACGCCGACTTGCGGCGCGTGAGGTCGCGGGCCTGACGCGCGGCTTCCCGAGCCCGTGCCGCCTGCGTCGTCTTATCGATGATCCTGCGCGCTGCAGTCGGATTTTCGGCGAGGAAGTTGGAGAGCCCTTCGTTCACCACTGACTCGACAGCGCCTCTCACCTCGCTGTTGCCGAGCTTCGTCTTCGTCTGGCCCTCGAACTGAGGGTCCATTACGCGCACCGACAGGATGGCCGTGAGACCTTCTCGAACGTCCTCGCCGGTCAAGCTGACTCCAGCCTTCTTGAGTATGCCGGCGCGGCGCGCATAGTCGTTCAACGTCCGGGTGAGCGACGCCTTGAACCCGGTCAGGTGCGTGCCACCTTCGTGCGTGTTGATGTTGTTGACGAAGGTGTACGTATCCTCTTTGTAGCCCTCGTTGTACTGAAGGGCGAGCTCTATCTCACACTCGGGACGCTTGGCCTCCATGTAAACGATATCGTTGTGGAGAGCCTTTCGGTTGCCTCGCAGATACTTGACGAACTCTTTGATGCCGCCGTCGTATTGATATTTGCTCTTCTTCTCCTGATCCGGGCGTTCGTCCTCGAGCGTGATTCTTACGCCACGATTGAGGAACGCCAGCTCGCGCAGCCGGATAGCCAGTGTATCGAAGTCGTACACCAGCTCGGTGAAGATTTCGGGGTCGGCCTGGAAGGACACCTTGGTACCGGTCTTGTCGGTCTTGCCAACCGCCTTCAAGTCGGTCTTCTTACGGCCGCGATTGTACTTCTGCCGCCATACCTTGCCGTCCCGGTGGATCTCGACCTCGAGCCACTCGGAGAGAGCATTCACCACAGAGACACCCACGCCGTGCAATCCGCCCGACACCTTGTACGATTGCTTGTCGAACTTTCCGCCCGCATGCAGAGTCAACATCGCCAGCTCGACACCGGGCACCTTTTCGGTAGGATGGATGTCGACCGGGATGCCGCGGCCATTGTCCAAAACCGTTACCGAGTTATCCTCATGCATTGTGACATCGATCTGATCGCAGTACCCGGACATCGCCTCGTCGATGGAGTTGTCCACGACCTCATAGACCAGGTGATGCAGCCCACGCCCCGATGTCGACCCGATGTACATGCTGGGCCGGCGTCGAACACCCTCGAGGCCTTTGAGAACCTGGATCTTTCCAGCCGTGTAACCGTCACCGGAGGATTTCTTCCTCGACGCCTTGCGGCCTGCGGTCTTCGCAGCCTTCGCCACCGGATTCTTCGCTTTCGCCGGCTTCCTTGACTTCTTCGCCTTCGCTGTCGTCGTCTTCTTCTTCCCGGTCCCCGATCGCTTCGCCATCACTTTCCTCTCTCATCTCTGCGAATGCCGTGCAACTCTATCCCCAAGTCCGGCGCTAGTCGCCCGCGGCGAGCCTGAACACGATCCTTTGGAACTTGCCGCGCCGGTGGCCGGCGTTCAACTGCGCCAACATGCGGCGCTCCATCATCTCCAATTCCATCAACCAGGCCGACGATCGCACCTCGACAAACAGCGTGGCGCGGTGAAAACCCACCGGTGTAGCGACCTGGGCGATCTGCGGACCCACCAGGTCGGCCCACTCCGGGAAAACCGAGGCTCGCTCTACGCCCTCCACCAGATCATGCGACCGCAGCAGACCCTCGAGCAGTGTGCCGACGCGTTCAGGAGCTCCGCCGCGCTTCTCGCTCATACCGGGCGCACCTTACCGCCCTCGATCCGGTAAGGAGCGAGGACATCGCCCATGAACGCGAACTCGCTCGGTTTGGGGGAAGTCACGAGAATCTGACCCCACTCCTCCGCAGTCAACAGCTCGACCACCCGCTCAGCTCGCTGCGGATCGAGTTCGGCGAAGACGTCGTCCAGCATCACGATCGGCCGCCGGCCCCGCGATACCCGCAGCGTCTCCGCCTCCACCATCCGCAATGCGACGGCAGCCGTGCGCTGCTGCCCGGCCGAGCCGAAGCTTCTCAACCGCACGGACTCGAGGCCGCCGGCTACCCAGAAGCTGAGGTCGTCCCGGTGCGGTCCGACAACCGTTAGGCCCCGACGCCGTTCCCTCTCCGCGAGTCGCTCGAGCTGGTCGCTGAATGCCTCCGCCCACAATTCCACCTGTGCGGTCTCCGCTACCGTGCCGCGCGCAGGCTCGGGAATCGAGGGGACGTATTCCAACCCGCCCGCCTGGCCGCCCGAGATCGCGGAATAATAGCGCGAGAAGGCGGCCTGCCTGGATGAGACCCAGCGAGCACGCGCCTCGGATATGCGGCTGCCCGCGTCCACGAGTCCCTCGTTCCAAGCCGCCAACTCGGTCGCGCTCGCTCCGTCGCGCAACAGCCCGTTGCGCTGCGACAGAATCTGCCGGTAGCGTTGCAGTAGCGGCAGATACCCAGGCTCGACCAGTGAGAGCGTGATGTCCAGGAAGCGTCGCCGCGCGCCGGGCCCGCCGGCGACGATCTCGACGTCGCTGGCCGTGAACACGATGGCGCCGAGCCGTCCGATGGCTTCGCCCACCCGGGCGGGCTCCTTGCCATCAAGAGTGACCTTCTTGCAGCGACCCTCGCGCGCGTAGCCCGCCGCCACCGCCACATCCTCGCCCGAGTCACCACCTGAGAGCCGCCCCTCGACCCGGAAGTGCTCGCTCCCGAAGCTTATGATTTGCTCATCGCGCGCCCCCCGGAACGAGCGGAAGATCTCGAGATAGTAGACAGCCTCGAGCAGGTTGGTCTTGCCATGACCGTTGTCGCCGATCAAGGCGGCGCCGCGCTCTGGGAACTCTACGACCTCGTCCTCGAAATTCCGAAAATTCCGGAGGGCCAACCTCTGGAGAAACACCTAGAAAATATAGGTGATATAGCGGCTCTTTCAAGGTCGGCCGCCGTTTGACCGGCGGTCAATTTCGTACGTTTTTTCGCGATGGAAAAGCACCTACACGCCGCTCCGGCTACTCACAGGCCGTCGGGAAGAGGTCGCACTCGATCACCTGAACCACAACCGGCTCGGAGAAGTGCAGCTCGCCTGCCAGGTCCTCTGCGACCCCGCGTATCACCAGATGCGTGCCGGTCACCAGGTCGGGGATCCTCACATCGAACTCCACCTCTATGGACTCCTGCGTCCTCCCGAAATCCCTCCGTCCCCTGGCCAGCGTATCGGGCAGCGAACTTCGCTTGAGGAAGAACTCCACGGCAACCAGGCTGCCTGTGGCCTGGATGACTATGGTCTCGATCGAGTCCGCGGGAACCATTTTGTTGGTCTGCGGCTCTACGACCGTAACGCTGGTCGGCGGCAAGGCGCTACCCAGCCCGGTCGGGCGGTCACGAGAAGAGTCGCACCCGGCCTGGCCCAGAGCGCCGGCGGCCATAAGCAGCGCCACCAGAAACGTCAGGATCGTGGCTCGATAGCGTAGCATAGCTGATCGGTCCCGCTAATCATCCTCCTGAGCAACGGCGGTACGGCGGTACGGGTTTCGCAATGCTCGTCAGACAGAGTCTACCTCAGCAAGTCCCGCCATGATGGCCTGGGTGGTTCCAGAGGCTCGTCGTGCTCCATGCGGTCCAGCAGACCGTCGAGGACCAAGCGCACCTTTCCAACCGCGCGCCGGTAACCGGCCCGGGCGAGTGTGATTGAGAGGCCCAGCAAGAGCGGCGTACCCAGAGCCACAAAATCGGGAGGTCCCGCTGGCAGACCGAGGATGAAGACGCTTGCCGCCGCCATCGCGGAACCGCCTGCCGCGATACCCAGCCCCCAGAACCAGCCCGCGCGCTGGTTGGCCAGGTCCATGGTCAGCGATACCTGGCTGGACTCCTCGCCCAATGGGACCACCTGCAGCTCGACGGCCTGGCCCTTCTTCGCCAGCTGATAACC
The DNA here is from genome assembly GCA_036475815.1 of Gemmatimonadota bacterium. GTDB lineage: Bacteria > Gemmatimonadota > Gemmatimonadetes > Palauibacterales > KS3-K002 > JBDHGH01. The sequence continues at coordinate 48,980 of JAZGAL010000012.1, read as the reverse complement.
TCGCCCGAGCAGGTCCAGGCCCCGCATCAGCGAAGCCACCACGCCACGATCCGGCTCCCACATCGATGCGGACCGGATCCGCCTGACCAGTCGCAGGCTCTCGTTCGTCTGGAAGTGGGACTCGAGCTCGTGTCGCACCTCCTCCGCCGGGCGGGGGACCGTGCGCGTCGCCGTCAGAAGCCCAGGTCCGCACACGCGCGAGACCCAGCCCCTGTCAACCAGCAGACCACCGCTCGCGCCGGCGTCGTACTCCGCCAGGGCGCGGCGCACGCTGGCTTCTGACAGACCTACCTCGCTGGCGATGCGGAGCACGTCCCCCTCACTGAGCTCCGGCGTCGCGCCGCCGGTCTGTAAGTCGAGCTCGGCCGCGCGCCGGATGACGACCTCGAGGTCCCGCTGCGTCAGATAGCGCCCCTGCCCAGCCTCGTCCATGACCGACTCTCAGTCCCGCCACTTCCCTCGGAACATCAGCTGTGCTTCTTCTCGACCCGAACGGGCTCGCCGGACGCGAGCCGCCCGGGCACTTGCTCGGGGGCCGGCAATTCCGGGACCTCTTCCTCTACACCCTCCTCTTCCTGCTCGGCCTCCTCCTCCGGCAAACCCCTTGCCGCGGCCCGCATGAAGGGCTTGAAGAGATCTATCGGTATCGGGAACAGCGTCGTCGAGTTGTTCTCCGTCGCGATCTCAGCGACCGTCTGCAGGAAGCGAAGCTGCAGAGCCACGGGGTCGGCGCTCATGATCTTCGCGGCGGACACGAGCTTGCGCGACGCCTGATACTCACCCAGCGCGTTGACGACCTTGGCGCGTCGCTCGCGCTCGGCCTCGGCCTGCCGGGCTATCGCCCGCTTCATCTCCTGAGGCAGGTCGACGTCTTTCACCTCGACCGCGGTGACCTCGATGCCCCAGGTGTCCGTCTGCACATCGATGGACTCGCGCATCATCTCGTTGTATTTCTCGCGCTCGGTGAGCAGTTCGTCCAGTTCCGCCTGCCCGATCACCGACCGAAGCGTCGTCTGCGCGAGCTGCGATGTGGCGAACAGAAAATCCTCGACCACGACGATCGCTTTCACCGGCACGTTCACGCGGAAGTAGAGGACCGCGTTCACCCTCACCGACACGTTATCCTTTGTGATCACGTCCTGCGGCGGTATGTCCATCGCAATGATGCGCAGGCTGACCCGTTGCATGCGCTCGATGCCGAAAGGCACGAGAAAGATGAGCCCGGGCCCCCGCTCCTTGCGCAGACGGCCCAGCCTGAACACCACCGCCCGCTCGTACTCCCAAAGGACCCTCAGACTGGTGGCCAAGGCTGTGGCGCCGGCCACCGCGAGTGCTCCTAGTAAGATCTCCAAATCAACCTCCCCCCGGATAGTGCGGGAACGTCGAGCAATTTGAGCGGCCAAGCCCCGCCTCGGCCCCACCTCCGCGACACGTGGGCCAAGTGTTACCGACGGCACCACTCAGCGCGGCTCACACCGGCGATTATTTCTGGCTCTTAAAGTTAGCCGTCGAGACATGCTCGCGCGAGCCGGGAGTGGGGATAAGACCCGTCCAATCCGGAGATCGTCGAATGGCTAGCGGCCAACCGGCAAGAAGCGGAGGTTGGGCGGGGGCGGGGGGGGCGGGGGCTCACGCCGTGCCGAACCCCCACCGCGACATGAAGCGAGGGGCCGTACCCGACCCGCCAAGTACGCGTTCTTATTACCGAGGAAACGCTCTAGTTGCGCAGCGTGTAAACGTAAGCGGCTACAGCCTTTACCTGGTCATCCGTGATGCCGCTGCCACCCTTCGCAGCCATCGCCGTTCCCGTCGTCGCCTTGCTGGCGTCCACGCCGGTCATCACGGTCTCAGCGATGCCCTCGTAGGAGCCGTCGCTGTGGATCCACTCGTCATCCGTAAGGTCGGCGCCGAGGCCGGGCAGCCCCGATCCATCCGCTCCGTGGCAAACGAAGCAAAGTCCGGCTCCGGCATAGATATCCTTGCCCTGCGCAACCATCTCTACCGTGACACCCTCGGGCAGTGCATCACCTTGCTGAGCGACCGTATCCTGGGTTTCCGCCATAGCGGTCGACCCGGACGTCTCGCCGGAAGCCACGTCACCGGCGGCCGCTTGCTGCTGACCTGCCTCGCCACCGCCACAGGCGAACACGGCCGAGAGGCCGATCATGAGGCCAAGTGCCGTCATACTACGAATCCGAAACATCTTACTCCTCCATCGTGATTATCAGAGGCCCGCCTTCAAGGGCGCGACCCCGCGCACAGACCAACTCAAGCACACGTCAGACGGTCGGGGCCTGTAGCTGGCTGGTTGCCGATTCAGAATACTTGGGAGATACGGGTGCAAATGATACCTGGCGGCCCAGCGCCCGTCAAGCAGGATCGGGAGGTCCTACCACCCTGGGCGTTCCGCACACCGCGCAGAAGCGCCAGGCCGCGTCCATCTCGGCGCCACAGGTCTGGCAGGTCTCAGGTGACAGGCGGGAGCCGCAGAACGGGCAGAACGAGACATCCTCAGGAAGAGCGGCATCGCACTGGGGACAGATCTCCAGAGCGGTCGGCGGTTCCACCAGTGGATGGAGCTCCAGTACCGTCCCCTCGGCATGAAGCTCGGGTTCCGGAACGGCCTCAGGCTCCGCCGAGAATTCTCCCTGTGCGTCGATCTCGACCTCTTGCTCTTCCCGCTCGGCCGGTTCAGGAGCCTCATGCGTGGCTCCGGCCTCCGGGGCCGCCCATGCGCTCTGCTCACGCAGTTCTGGAGGCGCGTAGCGTATATCACCCGGCGGCGGGATCACTTCTGAGTTGAGCCAGATGCGTGTGTCGGGAAAGGCCCGGTAGCGGCGGATGTCAGGCAGCGTCTCGTCGAGGCCCGCAAGCACCTCCTCCTGCATATTGCCGTCGCTCAGCAGGTAGCCGCGCTCGCCGGCGAGGAAGTGCGAGAGGGCGGCCTCGTAGTCGTCGTTGGACCGCAAACCCGCCGGATCACGAACGCGACGGTAAGGGATCAATGAATCGTGCAGTTCGAGGACGGTGAAGGGCTCGCTCAACGCCTGTGGGCGCTCACGGCGAAGGATTTCCACAAGCTCGAAGTAGAGGCGATCAAGCTCGTCCATCTTATCCTCTCTACAGGCTAGCCTTCCCGCTCGAACAGATAAGCGCTGTCCTCGTGGCGGTTACCTTCAGAATCATACACGGCGTAACGGGCTCCGGACCAGATAGCGGCCGCGCCGTGCTCGCCACGCTTGTTCACGGCGTAAAAGTTGACGTTGAAGTTGGGCTGCCCTTCATCGTCGAGCAGTCGCTTTTCCACGGTATAGTGCACAATTCGACGCAGTGCTTCCAGGCAAGCGTCGACAGGGTTGGCGCCACGCCGCATCTGCTCAACCACCAGCATGGATCCGCAGGATTTTATCACCGCCTCGCCGCGCCCGGTCGATCCCGCCGCACCGACATCGTCATCGACGTAAAGGCCGGCACCGATGATAGGGCTGTCTCCTACTCGGCCCGGCACCTTGAACGCAAGACCGGACGTCGTGGTCGTGCCGGACAGGTTGCCCGCCGCGTCCAACGCACAACAGTTGATCGTACCGTAATGCCGCTTTCCCTCCCACGCATCCAGCAGCCCGAACCCGCCGATCTCCTCCTCTGACTGTTCCGGCGTCAGGTAGTCGTCATTCGGACTCAGACCCGCCCGCCAGCGGAGCCAGATCCGCCGCGCCTCATCCGTCAGTAGATCCTCTCTCTGGAAACCCATCTCGTCCGCAAAGGCAGCGGCGCCGACGCCGACCAAGAAGACGTGATCGGTGTACTGCATGATCGCCCTCGCCACTTGTGCAGGATGTTTGAAGCCCTCCAGCGCGCCAACCGCCCCAGCGCCCCGGGTGGGTCCGTGCATCACTGAGGAGTCGAGCTGAACAACGCCCAGTGCGTTTGGGAGTCCTCCGTAGCCGACGCTCCGGTCTTCGGGATCCGCTTCGACGATGCCGACACCCTCCACCACGGCGTCGAGCGTGTCCGCACCATCCTGCAATAGCTGCATCGCCCGCTCCGTAGCTCGTAGCCCATTGGCACTGGCGACCACGACGGGGCGACCCTGACCCTGTTGTCCGCGCCTGGCACCAAGCACGTTCGCCACCAGAGGCGGCGCCCCTACCAGGTCGCTGCCCAGCGCGCCCAACCCCACCATCGCTCCCGCCTTCAGAAACTCGCGGCGCGTCGGACGATTCATGGGTCCTCCTCTTCTATGGTTGCACTCGGTGCCGCAGCGGCAGCCTCATGAGGCCTGATACTACGGTTCCGCGTCGAGCTCTCATCCTTCATCCTTCATCCTTCATCCTTCATCCTTCATCCTTCATCCTTTTTAACAGCCGTACCAGCCGTACCCGGCGCTCGTCGACTCTCTCTACCACGAGCTCGGCACCGGCGACCTCCACAACATCGCCGGGCTGCGGCACATGCCCGATCTCACCCAGAATGAATCCGCCGAGGGTATCATAGTCTTCCAGCGGCAGCGAGATACCGAACTGCTCGTTGACCTCATCGAGCGGTGCACCGCCGTCGATGAGGGGTTCGCCCCGCGCGGTCTTCATGAACAGCGGGCGCGCGACATCGTGCTCGTCGTAGATCTCGCCGACAATCTCTTCGATCAGGTCTTCCAGGGTGACCAGCCCGTCGGTACCGCCAAACTCGTCTACTACGATCGCCATGTGAATCTTTAGACGGCGAAATTCCGCCAGCAGATCGTCCACCGATTTGGTGTCAGGCACGTAATAGGGCTCGCGCATGATCTGGGACACGTGGAAATCCCCGATATCCCCCGAAGCGGCGCGTGACAGCAGGTCCTTCGCCAGCACAATCCCCACAACATCGTCCAGGTTCTCCTTGTAGACCGGCAGGCGCGAGTAACCGGAATGTCTCGTCGTTTCGACCAGTTCGTCGAACGTCACATCCTCGGGCACCGCCACGATATCCGGTCTCGGCGTCATGACCTCTCGAGCCACAGTGCGGGTCAATTCGAAGACACCCGAGATCATGGCCTGCTCGTCCTGTTCCACCTTGCCCATCTCCCTGCTGCGCCTCACCAGCAGCATGATCTCTTGCGGCGTGTGCACTCGCTCGGCCTCTGTGGGGAGCCGGACTCCGAGGATGCGCAGTAGTCCGTTGGCCGATTCATTGATCGACCAGATGAGGGGTGCACCAGCGCGGGTGAAGAGGACCAACGGCCCGACGAGCCAGCGAGCGACCTGTTCCGGATGAAATATCGCCAGCGCCTTAGGCGCCACCTCCCCCAATACGACATGAAGGAAGGTGATGAGGGCGAAAGCGATGACCACCGCCACACTGTGACGGGCCATCCAGTCCAGCGGACTCGGCAAACCCGAAAACAACGCGACCAGGGTGTCGGCGATCGCTCTCTCACCGATCCAACCCAGGCCCAGGGAGGCCAGCGTGATACCGACCTGACAGGAAGAGAGGTAGAGGTTCAGCTTCGCCTGCGCAGTCCGGACAGACCCGGCCAGACGATCACCGGCCTTCACCAAGCTGACAAGCTTTGTGTCGTCTGCGCTGACGAGCGCGAATTCCGCTGCAACGAAGAAGCCGTTGGCGGCCAAAAGAACCAGGACCGCCAACAGCCACCCAAAGATCTCAACTGTCGTCATCTATGAGAACGGCAACGAGAAAAAAGGCCCCGGCGGACCGGCCAGGGCGAAAACATGTCGCGGGCCCTCAGCCACTATCCTCGGCAAGCCCGCCAACTTGGCTACCGTGCGGTCTGACCGGCTCACAATAGCGACGACCCAGGGCGTTGAGCCGGGACAACTCCTCCTCGGAAACCCCGGGATACCGCTTGGCCATGTACTCCATCGTTTCCTTGAACCAGATATCCCGCTGGTCCTCTGTGGCCTGCAGCACACCGCAATGCCTTATCTGACCGAACAATTCGTTTCGTGCGCGGTCGAACACAGAAGGTTCCTGCCTACCCTCCTTCTTACGTTTGCCCAACGTGCCCTCCTCTACCTACAATTACAGCAATTACAGCGCCCTGACGGGCCCTCTGATGATGTTTGAGACATGTAGACTCTGGTTGGACGACCGACATAATAATACTGGCCGGCCTACGACATGCAAACGTCCACGACCCGCGGCTCTGGGCCGCTCGACCCTATTCGCCTGGAGATCTACCGCTCGCTGCTTCTCGCCATCGCCGAAGAGATGGGGGCCGCGCTGCGACGCAGCTCGTACTCCCCCAACATCAAAGAGCGCCGCGATTATAGCTGCGCCATCTGCGATGTAGAGGCGAACCCGGTGGCCCTGGGTGACCACATGCCGGTACATCTCGGCGCCATCCCCCGGAGCGTGGAGGCCGCCGTCGCCGAACGAAGCCTCTCGGATGGCGACGTTGTGGTGCTGAACGATCCCTTCCATGGCGGCACCCACCTCCCAGACCTCACCACCGTGCGCGGAGTGTGGGTGGATGGATCCGACGACCCTATCGGTTTTGTCGCTTCACGCGCTCACCACGCCGACGTCGGAGGGAGCGCTCCGGGCTCGATGCCACTTTCCAAGGAGATCTTCCAGGAGGGTATCCGGATCCCGCCGGTTCTCCTGGTCCGGCGCGGGGAGATGCAGTCCGACGTGTGGCGTATCCTGCTCACGAATGTAAGAACCCCGGTGGAGCGTGAGGGGGATCTGCACGCCCAGCTCGCGGCGCTCGATGTCGGCGTCCGCCGGCTACAGGAACTGGCCGGACGACATGGCGTGGACTCCCTCCGCACGGCTTTCGCCGCGCTCTCCGCGTACGCAGATCGGTTACTGCGCGCCGTGATCGAGCTGATCCCCGACGGCGAATACCGGGCAGAAGAGTTCATGGACGACGATGGCGCCGGCTCCGGTCCGGTGCGAATCGCCACAGCAATCCGGGTGCGTGGCCAGGAGATGCGTGTCGATTTCAGCGGGTCGGCTGCCCAATGCGCGGGGAACATCAACGCCGTGGTAGCGATCACCGAGTCGGCGGTCCGTTACGTGTTGCGTTGCGTGGCCGAAGCCGTGCTCGGAACTCCGCTGCCCGCTGGTGGAGGTGCGCTGGGGGCCGTGCAGATCGTGACGCAGCCGGGAACCGTGGTGAACGCCCGTCCGCCCGCTGCGGTGGCGGCCGGGAACGTCGAAACCTCTCAGCGGATCGTCGATGTGGTATTCCGCGCGTTGGCGCACGCCATGCCCCATCTCATTCCCGCGTGCTCCAGCGGGACGATGAACAACCTGACCGTCGGCGGTGTCGACCCGACGACGGCTGAGCCGTTCGCGTATTACGAGACGGTAGCGGGGGGGATGGGCGCGGGTCGCGATCGTGACGGGCTCTCCGGAGTCCACACCCACATGACCAACTCGCTCAACACACCCATCGAGGCGCTGGAGCACGAGATTCCGGTGCGCGTCCGCCACTATTCGCTGCGCCCGGGATCGGGCGGCGACGGGATCCGGCATGGCGGAGACGGACTGCGACGCGACATCGAACTGCTCACCGCGGCTCGCGTCTGCATCCTGTCGGACCGCCGCCGCTTCGCTCCCTGCGGAGCGGCCGGCGGCGGACCCGGGGCGCGCGGCGAAAACTGGTTGCGCAGGGCCGGCGAATGGTCCGAGCTCCCGGGGAAACTCACGCTCGATGCCGATCCGGGCGACGTGATCAGCATCCGGACCCCGGGAGGCGGGGGATGGGGAAGCGACGAATCCTGACAGCGAAAGGTCCGCGACTGGGGATGCGGACCACGCGTATCGTCATGACGCGAGAGGCCCAACTGGGGCGGCGGCGCCTGTCTTACTGCGAGGGTGGCGTAGGCGCGCCTCTGCTACTGATTCACGGGCTCGGTGCCTCGAGCCGTTGGTGGTTCCCGCTCTTCCCTGAGCTCACCTCGGCCAACCTCCGTATTGTAGCGCCGGACCTGCCCGGCTTCGGTCGCACGCCCGGACCGGCCTTGTCCATCCCCGGGGCGGCACGAGCCGTCATCGACCTGGCGGACCACCTGAAGCTTGCCCATTTCTTCCTCGCCGGGCATTCCATGGGAGGTGCCATCGCGGCTCAATTGGCGGCTGATTTCGGGGGACGGGTACGCCGGCTTGTGCTCATCGACAGCGCCGGCATGCCGACCGGAGTATCGGGGCGCTGGCTAGGACGCCTCGCCCAGCCCTGGTCCTGGTGCCCACCCGGTTTTTATGGAACGCTGCTCGTGGACGTTTTGAGGGCCGGGCCGCGCAACATGCGCGCCGGCGTGCGAGAGCTACGTCGCTATGACATCCGGCCCGCGCTCGAACGCATCCGGGCACCAACCCTGGTCATCTGGGGCGAAAGAGACAGCCTGACGCCGCTGGAGAGCGGGCGGAAGATCGTCGCCGCACTGCCCCAAGGACACCTGGAGGTGGTACCCCGGGCCCGGCACTTGCCCATGGTGAGTGACGCCGGCACTACGGCGCGACTCGTGGTGACGTTCTTAAGGGAAGAACTGAGAAGCAGCTCCTCGACCGTCGCCGACGAAGGCTGAGCTACCCCCGCTACCCCCCACCAGCATCTCCGCCGTCAGCTCCTGGCCGAGCGTGTACTCCGTCAGCTCCAAGATGACCGAGCCCACCTTCAGCTTCGTCACAAGCTTGACCAGCAGCCGCCGGTCGTCGTCGGTCATATAGATCTCGGCTTCCCCACCTTCGGAGAAGAGCCCCCCGGTCTTGATGATGGGACGGACGACAATGGTGGAGAACTGGCCAGCCGGCACCTTCACCTTTTCGCGACGCAATACCTTGAGGATCACCGGATTGCGGTCCCAGCGGAAGTAGCGATTCCACTCGTAAGTCTCGCCCACCTCGAGCGGGATCGATCGAACGAAGTAGACGAACGACGCGTCGTCCAGCGCACCTTCGGGTATCGAATCGGTCTCGCCATCGTTGCGCTCGTAGACGAGGTTTTCGAGGTCGAGGCGGTAATCCCGATACCGCTCGTAGTCGCCCTGATGCGAGTCCTGGACATAGCGGCGGCTTGCCAGCTGGTACACGTCGAGCCACGAGTCCTGTTTGTCCTCGAGCTTGTAGAAAAATGTCGAACCCTTGATGAGCGACTGCAGGTGATAGGTGGGCCAGCCCGCTATCGTGTCGATCCCAACGACCTGCATGTAGGCCTGGCCAACCTTGATCGGACCGAACTTCACCCGGTAGTCGAAGCGCTCGCCTACGCCGAACGGCACCGCGGCGGGCACCTTTGAACGTATTCCCACCGAGCCGTCCTGAGCGAAGGCGCTCAAAGGCGCCGCCAGAAGCATCAGCACGAGCACCGAGATCCTCATCATCGTCCCCTCAGCAAGCCCACGTAGTCACGCGCAGCACGCCACAGCGACTGCCGGCTGGGTCGTACCCGCCGGTCGTAGCGCGTCTCGGCCTGCGTTTCCTCCACCCGGCGTGCGTGTGGCGCTACCGCCAGCAACAATTCCAGGCTCCCAGCCCATCCGTCGCGGCTCAGCAACCGGCCGCCCTCGCCTTCCTTCAGCGCCTTCTTGAGCAGGCCCACCCGGTAGGCTCGAAGCCCGGAGATAGGGTCACTGATCTCAACCGGCAGCTCGAATTTCCGCTCTAACCACGGAAGGCCTCTGCGCACCCAACGAACGGCGCGCGGAGCCGATCTGCCGTTGGGCGGCTGCGCGGCCACGACCAGGTCAGCTCCACCCTCCACCCGCTTTATCATGCCCGGAATCGCCAGCGGCTCCTCCGTGAAGTCCGCCTGGAGCGTGATCACCATGTCCCGCCGCGGGTAAGACGAACGGGACACCGCCTCCCTCAAGAGTCTTTCCAATGCGGCCCCATGGCCTGCCCGCCGCTCGTTGCGCAGGATTTCGACCGGCATGACCTGCGTGTAGGGCGTGACGACCTCGCCCGTGCGATCGGTGGAGGCGTCATCGAGCAGAAGCACCTGATAGTCACGCTTGAAGTCCGACATGACCTGCCGGATCTTCCACAGAAGAACGCCTGCCGTGCGCTCCTCATTGTGCGCAGGAATACAGAAATATATCACAGCCTTATGGGTGCGTATGCGCTTTCCGCTGCCGGGTGGATACACCAGGGAAGCGGGGAGCCGCAAGATTCCTAAGCTCTACTACCGCCAATCGCAGGGTCGGTTCCCGGCGGGACAGTTTTCCACCGCCTATGATGCCAAAAGTACTGTTCCGGGTAAAGCCTGACGCGACGCTCGAGCTCGGCGACCCACCGTCTCGTGAGCTCGAAGACCTGCTGCTTCACATCGGTTCCCTCCGGGAGGTCGATCCTGACAATCCAGGCGTAGTACTCCTGCGGGCCGGTTCGGTGAGCCCCACCTACGAGGAACGGCGCGCCCATCCGCAACGCCAGAAGCGCCGGAGCCCTGTGGGTCGAGGCCGGCCTACCGAAGAAGGGGACGAACACTCCACTGCTGCGGGCATCCTGGTCCGCGACGAAGCCGACCACGCGCTTAGCCGCAACGCTCTCCGTCAGGCGGTCCCATGCGCTGGCCCGATCGATCAGCCCCATGCCCAGGCGGCGCCGGAAATCCCTGACGAATCGGGTCAGCTTCGGATTCTTGAGCCCCTGCATCACGGCGTCAACCGGGTAGCCGAGCGCCGCCAGCGCCGAACCCGCCAGATCCCAGTTCCCGAAGTGGCCGCTCACCACAACGAGGCCATGTCCCTCCTCGTAGGCGGCCTTCAGCACCTCCAGGCCCTCGAACACGACGATACGCCGGCGCACCTCGTCCACCCCGCGATGCGTGACGAGGGGGACACTGAGCCATTCTCGACCCACGTGCCGGAAGCAGGCCTTCGCCGTGTCCTGGATCCATTCGTCCCGCTCTTCGGGGTACGCCCGGGCGAGCTGGTCCTCCACGACCCGGCGGCGCCAGCCGAGCCGGTAGGCCAGTCCGCCAAGTCCCTGACCCAGCCGTTCACCCACTCCCGGTGGAGTGCGTGCGAGCACGCCGAAGATGAGGCGCGCGAACCCGTACTCGAGAAGGTACCGAAGGCGAGTCAGCGGACCGTCACTCCTCTACGGGCCACCGCGTCGTCCAGGTTACTGAACTGCAGATCGTACAGGCGCCGATAGACGCCGTTACGCCGGAGAAGATCCTCATGCCGGCCCGACTCCACGATCCGACCGTCGTCGAGCACGACGATGTGGTGTGCGCCCTGAATCGTCGACAGGCGATGCGCGATGACGACGACGGTGCGGTTGGCCATCAACCGATCGATCGCCTGCTGAACGAGACGTTCCGATTCGGTATCCAGGGACGAAGTGGCTTCGTCGAAGATCAATAGCGGCGGGTCCCGCAGAATCGCCCGGGCGATCGCTATCCGCTGGCGCTGGCCGCCGGAGAGGCGAATGCCCCGGTCACCAAGCACCGTATCGTAGCCGTCCGGAAGCTGCGTGATGAAGCCGTGGGCATTCGCCGCTTCCGCCGCAGACTCGATCTCTTCCTGGCTATATCGATCGGGCTCGCCGTAGGCGATGCTGGCCCGAACCGTATCATGGAAGATCACCGTCTCCTGGGAGACGACCCCGAGCAGATCGCGCAAAGAATCGAGCCTGATCTCGCGGATGTCCACGCCGTCTATCGTAATCCGACCGCTCGACAGCTCGTAGAACCGGGGCAGCAGGTCGACGATGGTGCTCTTACCGGCACCCGACGGACCGACGAGCGCCACCACCTCTCCCCGCTTCATTGTGAAGCTCACGCCCCTGAGCACCTTCTCATCGCCGTCGTAGGCGAAGTGAACGTCCTCGTAGGCCACCCCTTGTTCGAGCCCTTCGATCCGGCGCCCGTCGGCGCTATCCGACTCAGCCGCCGTGTCCAGAATCTCGAAGAACCTATCGGCGGCGGCGAGCGATGACTGCGCATTGATCGGGAGGTTTGTCAGCGCCTTGATCGGGGATTGCACACGCAGGGATATGGTCAAGAACGCGAGGAACGCCGCGGCGCTGAGCTCACCGGCGAACACAAACTGGGCGCCCACCCACACCAGCACGAGCGTGACCACGCTGCCGAGTATCTCGGAGAGCGGCGATCCGAGCCGGCGGATCCGCTCCGCACGGTAGAAGCTCTTGTAGAGCAACCGGTTCGTCTCCGCAAAACGCCGTTTCTCGTATCCTTCGGCGCCGTATGCTTTCACGAGCCTGGCCCCGGACGCTGTCTCCTGAAGCATGCTCGTCAGCTCGCCCTGGGCATCATAAGCCCTGCGGAAGCCGTGTCGCAGTCGCCAGAGCATCGGCTTCAGGAAGCCCAGGAAGAGGGGCGCGACGACCAGAACGATCAGGGTCAGCTTCCAGGAGATGAGAGAGAGCATCAGGACGAAGGCGAACAACGACACCGTGTGCTTCACGACATCGGTGACGGTGTGCGTGATGAGTTCTTTCGCCTGGTTCGTGTCCGAGAACACCCTCGCCACCAACTGACCGGCCTTGTTCCGATCGAAGAAGCCCAAGGGCAACCTCTGCACATGCTCGTACAGCTGGTCCCGCATATCGCGCACGATGCCTTCCCGCACCTTTACGCCCAGAACATCCGCCGAATAGAAGAAGACGTTCTTCAGCAGCAAACCGGCCATCACGACGATCACGACGTTGCGCAACGACGCGCTGGGGCTCCCCTGGTTGATGAAGGGGCCAACGGTGGCATCGAGGACTCGCTCCACCAGACTCCCCCCGGTCGACATCAGCGCCGCTTCGCCGAAGAGCGAGCGCAGGAACGGAATGAGGAGAATCATCGTGAATCCGTCGAGGAGCGAGCCGAGAACCATCGCCCCAAGACTCAAGATGAAGGCCCGCTTGTATGGGCGGAGGTAACGGAGCAGTCTAGCGTAGGCCTTCAAAGGGCTTCACCGCGGGGCCTGAGCAGGGCCACCGGTAGGATCATCTCGTCCGGGCTTACGCCACCGTGCAGAAAGCTGTCGCGATAACGCGACTGGTACTCCCTCAACTTCGTGGGATACACGAAGAAGTAATCATCGCGAGCCAGCAGGTAGTTCGTATTCATCCCGCCTGCCGGCAGGCGGATAGATGCTCCGTCGGCAACAGCGAACACGTTGGACGGCGTTTCCGCCCGGAGGTCGTCACCGTACTTGTAACGCAGGCCCTGAGTGGCGTCGCGCTTGGCGAAGACCGTGGTCGGGCGATGGCAGTGAACCGAACCGTGATCCGTTGTCAGAAGCACACGCACGCCACGCGAACTGAGGGTTTTCAATGCCTGGCGCAGGAATGAACCCTCGTACCACGTGGTGGTCAGCCGGCGAAGCGCCTCGGCGTCACGCGCCATCTCGAACAGCAGTTGCGACTCCCCGCGGCCGTGGGTCAGGAGGTCCACGAAATTGAATACGATGGCGATGGCGCGACGCTCGTCGAGCAAGGCCGGCAACCGCCGGAGCATTGCTTCGCCGTCACTCGCCATATTCACCTTCTCGTAGTGGGTCGGCACCGCTCCATCAGTGAGCCGCCCGATCTGTTCGGCGAACAATTCGCCCTCGAAGGAGTTGGGACCGGCCTTCTCAAAGGCCTCCGGCCAGCCGGGTCGACGCTCGGCCAATTGATCGGGAAAAACGCCGGCAAAGATCGCATTGCGCGAGTACGGCGTAGCCGTCGGCAGGATCGAGAAGTAGAGATCTTCTTCGATCTCGAAGTCCTCATCGATGATCGACTGCAGCGCTCGCCACTGATCGAGCCGCAAGCAGTCCACCACTATCAGGACGGCGGGCTCTTCCCGGGCCAGCAGCGGAAGGAAGAATCGCGGGACCACATCGACCGACAGCGACGGGCGAGCCCCCTGCCCTTCCGCCACCCACTCAGCGTATCCCCGGACCACGAAATCAGAGAACCGGTGCCGCGCGTCGGCCATGAGCGTGCGCAATGAATCGAGCAGTCCGCTCTCCCGGGCGGCGCCGAGCTGGAGTTCCCAGTCGACGAGATCAGAATAGAGCTCGGTCCAGTCGCGCCAGTCCGTCGCAGCTTCGATTCGCGCCAGCATATCTGAGTAGGCCTGCACGAAGTCACGAGCCATCTGCTCGTGACGGAGCCCCGGACCCTCCAAGATTCGTGTCACCACCGACGCCACCTGCCGGGGACTCGTCGGTTTGACGATGTAGTCGTCGACGCGGCGCGCGATCGCTTCGGTGAGTGTCGTCTCCTCCTCGCTCTTGGTTACCATCACCACAGCAATACGTGGATCGACACTGCGAATCTCCTTCAGCATCTCGGTCCCGGAGCGGCCCGGCATCTCCTGGTCCAGGAGAACCAGATCGTAGCTGGAGCGGCGAAGCTGGCTGAGCGCATCATCGCCGTTGGGCAGGGTGTCCACTGTGTACCCGCGCTGCTCGAGGACCAGGAGGTGGGGCAGAAGGAGATCCACCTCGTCATCGACCCACAGTATCCGCCCTTTGGCCGGTTTCTTCACTACCATCAGAGCTTCCAGGTGTAGCTGTACCAGGTGGCAACAGTCCTGCCGGCTCGTTCGGCCGGCTCGAACACCCAGTCCCGCGCGTCGCGCATCAGGTTCTCGTTGTACCTCGAGTCCGGCGTCGGGGGGTCCAGCCGGACACTGTCCACGGCACCCGCCTGGGTGATGAAGACCCAGACGGTAACCTCTTTTCCGCGCACGGTCGACGGCCGATTCAGAGGCGCCATGATCACGCCGCGGGGAGTGGGGGGAATGAGCCTGCGCAGCCCCGACATGGCGTTACCCCGGTCGCCGCGGCCTTCACCCCCCGGCAGGCCAGCGCCCGCTTCCTGGCCTTCACGCCTTCCCTCCCCCGGATTCCGAAGCTCGATTTCGTTCAGGGCCAATATCGGCTCCTCCAGCTGTACCTCGACAGGCACGGGCTCGATCACGGGAGTCTCGGGACGCGGCGGTATCGGGATTTTCACCGGAGGCCGCAGCACGATGGCCCGCATCCCGCCGCCGCCCGGCGCGGCCGTGGGGTCACCGCTGCCGGGTCCTGCCGCGGCATACGGAGTCAACCGCTCCGGTTCCCTCTGAAACAAGAGAAGAAGACTCAGGTGGAAGAGGAGGGAGAGGAGCAGTCCGACACGCCAGAGCTTGCGCTCCCGGCGCACTCGCTGTTCAACGTGCTCCACTGCCATCGAATCACGATTCCTTGCCGTTTAGCGACCGACATTCGCACTACCGTCGGCGCTTTCAATGCCGAAATCGGCGATCAGGACGCTCTGCCCTTCACGGTCCAGTATCCACACCTCGCCGGAACCGGAAACCAAGACGTCGCTGGCAAAACGCGAGTGCCGCGCCACGCCTATCACTTTCGCCTCCTCGCCGCCGATGTCAACCAGCGCTACACCCTCCGTGCCTGCCGCTACGTACAGGCGATCACCCTGGAGGTCAGCGGCGTATGCGAACCTCACTCCAGTGTAATGTTGTACAACCCGCGGCACTGCAGGATCCGTTGCGTCCAGCACGTACACCCCGTCGCTCCCGGCCGCCACAGCCAAACGGTTGCCGCGCGCTCGCACACTACGCCCCGCCGCCGGGAGGATCACTTCCCCGATCTTCTCGAGCCTGGAATTGTAGGAGGCCAGCTTGTCCTCCATCAAGATCCAGCCAACACGCCCGTGACTGGCGAACGCCATATCCGTGACAAAATCGAGGTTCTGGAAAGCGGCCAGCGTTTCGACGTCTACTTCACCTCCGCTGTCGGTGACCTGCAGCAAGCGGAGCGAGTCCAGTCCCGCGACGGCCAGCCTGTTCTCGAAAACCCCCAGGGCACCGCCGCCCCGCTCGTCGATCACCTGGCCCTGAGCCGAGTCGTTTTCGACAGGGAAGCTGATCAGATTCGAGAACGTACTCATGATCAGCAGATCGAGACCGGGCATCACGGCCACGTCCTCGATGCCGCGTACGCCACTCCCGCGAGGAACCACCGTGCCGTCCCGCATCACGATGCGCGCCCCACCCACACCGACCACCGCTGCACCGCCGGGAAACTGAGTTATGCGGTCCGGCACCAAGTCGAGCGGCACGTCCCGGTAGCTGTAATTGAGCGAGGGGCCCGCAGCCATCCGCCGGACATAGTTCTTGTCCATCTCCGCCCCGACCAGGAACCCGATCGTGAAACCGATGAGCCCGGCGACCAATCCGACGCAATTCTTGCTGCTGCAGGCCGAGTTAAACCCGCCCTCGGCGGTGAAGGCGTAGGCCGGTATGCCGACAAGGAGTGCGGTGCCGATACTGAGGTACCATTTCTTATAGCTCTTGGGCGCATACTGCGCGGCCCCGGCAGTCGGCAAGGTGACGACCAGAGCGATGGCGAGCGCAAGCGTGAATGCAAGCGACCCTCGCAGACGTGTCGACCCGAAGCCGCCTCCGAAGACTGTGCTACTCCTCATCAACGACCTCGAAGGTGCGCAAGCTGCTGGCCATCCGCTCGCCGAGATTGTCCCAGATTCTCAGTCTGATCTCGTACCGGCCGGCAGGCACCTCCTGTGGATCCAGGGAGAGGTACTCCGTCACCCGGTCACGGCCCTCCATCTTCACCAGGCGGGAGTAGCGCAGCTCCAGCCTGTCGTCCCCCACGATGCTGAACCCCCAGGCATCAGCCAGGACCCCGATCAGCGCTGCGAGGCCTCCCCCGCGTGTGAGGCTCCTCACTCTGACCTGGATCGACACGTCGTACGAGGCGAAGCCCTCCGCGTCGCTCTGCAATCCATAGATCTCGTAATAGATGTGTACGGGTTCGCCCGACCTGTACTCCAACGCCGCATTCGGCCAGACCTCGTAGTCGGATCGTTTCTTCGGATCTTCGACCAGCGGCTTCACGTAGTCGGCCACAAGTATGTCGCTCACGCTCAAGGAATCCTCGGGGAACCGATACGCAGTGAACGTCTCGCGCGCCGCCGCAGCGCGCCAGGTCACCGCATCACGCACCTCCACCGCCGCCACCAGCGGGCCGGCAGGCGCGAGGACAAGCCGCCAGCTCCTGAATTCGTCGACATCCGGCGACTCGGCGTAGTTCAAAGTCTCGGTGTTCACGCGACGAACGATTGTCTCGCCATACTCGTTCAGCAGGAACATGCCGGTCTCGATCTGGCCCGTCCGCAGATCGAGGCCCTGAGCCAGGCCTTCCAGAGGCAGTGCCGCATGGACCTCGACGACCACCTCATCCGGAGTGTCACCACGGAACCGGGCAAGCTGGACCGGCAAGTCCAGCAGCTCGGGAAGCGAGGGGATGTTGGCATACCGCGCCGGCTGGAGATAACGGTAGTTGTCGGCGATGAACTTGTAATCCCCCGCGAAGCGCGCGTTCAGATAGCCTGGCATCTGACGGAAGATGAAGACCGGGCCGTCGACGCCATAGCTCCAGATGATCGATCTGCGACCTACCGCGTAAGGATTGCCGCGAACGTAAGGCTCCGCGCCGAACGATGCGATCGATTCAGGCGGGCCGTAGCGGGTGTAGATAATTCCCTGGTCCGTCTGCCACCCACGCAAACCTGCCTCAGGCGCCGAGAAGCGAAGGTCGGCATACGCGACCCGCGAAAGGTGCTCGAGGCGCCTCTCGTTTGCCACTGTGAGGTACAGCGGGTCGGACAAGAGCCAGTAGCGATCGTTGAACTCGGCCCGCGTCTCATCGGAGAGCCCCAGATAGTCCCTCGCATCATCCCGCCGCATCACCTCAGCCAGGCTCTCCACCTGAGCCCGCTCCTCGTCAGGCAGCCGCATGAGCGCCTCATCGAATGCCTCGGACGCTGTCTCTTCCCGGCCGGCGGCGTGAAGTCCGAGCCCCAGGTACAGATAGGGCAGCGGCCGCTCGGGGTGCGCCGCGCTCAGCCTGCGTGCGATCGATAGGTACTCGCCCATCCTGTACTCATCGAGCAGTTGGCCCATCAGCCGAATCGACGCACCGACATGCTTGGGGTCGTACCGCAACGCCTTGCGGTAGTGCTCTATCATCTCCTCCTTCGTGACCTGGCCCGATCCCTGGATCGCGGGAGTCTGCTCCATGTACTCGTTGCCATAGCGGATGGGGCCCTGAACGCCCATGAAGCCATTCACGCCGGTCGGGTCGAGTTGGTCCTGGGGCGGCCCCCTGAGCAGCGGATTAAAGCGTCGATACTCTATCGACCGATACCACAGCTCCTTGATGTAGCCGAGGTTGAAGTGAACCTCCGCCAGGATGCGGGGATCAGACTGTTTCTCCGCTTCTTTGAGAGCACGGCCGAACAGCCGCGAAGCATCCACCTTCATGTGCTGCTTCAAGCGAAGGCGCGCCAACTCGAGCAGGTAGCGGGGATCGGACGGCTTGAGCCGCAAGGCTTTCAGCAGATTCCGCTCCGCCTTCCGTCGGTCGCGGAAATCGGTCTCGACGGCGGAGGATATCTCGACGTACAAACGACCGATCTGGTAGTACGTGTCGGCCAGCTTGGGCGCGGCATCGCGGGCTCTCTCGAACTCAGCAAATGCAAGCGTCGTATCACCGGCGGAGGCGGCGGCGAGGCCCTGCGTGATGTAAGCGCGGGCCACATCTTCCTGGGCCGAAGCGGCTTGCGCCGAAACGACCACCAGAGCCGATAGCAGGAGAGGGATGAGATGCTTCACGGCTGCGGTCCTTTGTCGTTGTAGCTGTCGAGAACCCGCGCCTTTTAAAGTTAGGGTGGCGAATCGGAAAGGAAAAGGGTTGCTGTGCACCACTGCAGCAACTTCAAACATATCATAGGCTTAGCTCCTGCAGCCCCCCGCCGGGCGTCTCGAGGAAGCATCCGTGCCCGCCGATGCGGCGCTGCTTGCCCGGGACCCTTGCCCAAGTGCGTGATGCCGGCCAAGTTAGCCAGCGCTTGATATGTGACCAGCCGGTTCCTCGGAGTTTCCTTGAAAGGGAGATCATAGCCATGATGGGGCTTGAAGGCGCGGTTCTAATTCCTATTCTGATTCTCGGATCCGCAACGATCATCTATTACGGCCTGAGGTCGGCCCGGGCGCGCCAGTTGGAGGCGCGCCGCCGGGACGACACACTCGGAGTCAAGGATTAGATCCTCACTCTAAGCCCCACCCGAGCGGGAGGCTACATGAACGGGCTGTTCGAGCGGCTACAAAGCGAGCTCCGCGAGATGGAGGAGCAGGGGGTATACAAGCGACTTATCCACCTTGATTCGCCGCAGGACGCGGTAGTGAGAATCGAAGAGACCGGCGGCGAGGTGATCAACCTATGCTCAAACAACTATCTGGGCCTCTGCAACACGCCGGCGGTCGTAGCGGCCGGCGCGGCGGCGTACGAGGAGTACGGGGCCGGGACATCGTCGGTGCGGTTCATCTGTGGAACGTTCACCCTCCACAAGAAGCTCGAGGAGAAGATCGCTGCCTTCCTCGGCCTCGAGTCGGCGCTCACATACGTTTCGTGCTGGAATGCGAACACCGGTCTGATGCCCACGTTCCTGGAAGAGGAGGACACGCTCATATCCGATGAGCTGAATCACGCCTCGATTATCGATGGCGTGCGAATGACACGGGCGAAGCGGAAGATCTACAAGCATTCGGACATGGCGGATCTGGAACAGGCGCTGAAGGACTCGGCCGGCTCCAGACACCGGTTCATCATTACAGACGGCGTCTTCTCCATGGAAGGCGACATCTGCAAGCTTCCCGATATTCTCGATCTGGCCGAAAAATACGACGCCACCGTGGCGATCGACGACTCGCACTCCACCGGCGTGCTGGGCGATACCGGCCGCGGCACGCCCGAGCATTTCGGACTCCACGGGAAGATACCCGTTATCACCAGCACCCTCGGAAAGGCGCTGGGCGGTGCCGCCGGCGGTTTTACCGCCGGCCCCCGGGAACTGACCGACTATCTGACGCAGCGCTCACGGCCGATGCTGTTCTCGAACGCGCTTCCGCCCGCCACGGCAGCCCATTCGCTGGCGGCCATCGAGTACCTCGACGAACACCCGGAGTTGATACAGAAGCTGAGGAGAAACACGGCGTATTTCCGCAAGAAGCTGCTCGAGGCGGGGTTCAATCCCATCGAGGGCGATACACCCATCGTGCCCATCATCATCGGCGAAACCGCCGAGGCCATCAAGATGAGCCAGATGCTCCTCGACGAAGGCGTCTTCGTCATAGGTTTCGGTTTCCCCGTGGTACCGCATGGCACGGCGCGCATCCGTTGTCAGGTCTCCGCCGCTCATGAGATCGAGCACCTGGACGCGGTGCTCGACGCCATGAAGAAGGTGGGTGCCAAACTGGGAATACTCTGAGGCCGCTACGATGGCATTGATCGCCCCAAGCATACTCAGTGCCGATTTCACGCGCCTGGGCGAACAGATCGCCGAGGCCGAGGCCGGTGGCGCTGACTGGATTCACGTCGATGTGATGGACGGGCACTTCGTGCCGAACATCACCATTGGACCGATGATCGTCGAGGCGGCAAGGCGTGTGACCGAGTTGCCCCTGGACGTTCATCTGATGATCGAGACTCCCGATCGCTACCTGGATGATTTTGTCAGCGCGGGCGCAAACTGGCTCACCGTGCACCGGGAGACCTGCCCGCACCTACACCGCACGATCCAGAGGATCCGCGAGCTCGGCGCTCGTCCGGCCGTCGCCGTGAATCCGGCGACACCGGTGGAATCGTTGATCGACATCATTCCCTTCGTCGATCTGGTTCTCGTGATGACGGTGAATCCGGGATTCGGAGGCCAGAGATTCATCTCCGAGTGCCTGCCGAAGATCGCCCGGCTCTCGCAGAGCCTGCAAACGCAAGGGCGCCAGGACATCCAGATCGAGGTCGACGGTGGCATCGACCCCAAGACGGCCCCCGCCGCCGTCGCCGCCGGCGCGACCGTGCTCGTGGCGGGCTCAGCCGTGTTCTCCGAAGGCTCGATCCGGGAAAACGTTCAGGCGCTGCGCCGCAGCCTGGCAGTGGACGTTTGACCGCCGGGAACCAAAACGGCCCCGATGACATATCTATGATAGCCGGGTGTTAGTTCATATCACGACCGAAAGCATATGACTCCTCGCGTTTGCATCTGTCGCCGCTGTATCTGTCGTCACGTCACCAACGTGGCCGTGCCGAAGGTACAGGTGCATCGGAAGCGGGTCGTGGACCAGATCTGAAGCACCCAGGCAGTACCAGCCGGCCGCGGCCCAGATGGTCACGGCCGGCTTTTCATTTTCTATCGATACGATCATGGTAGCCGTAAGTCAGTCAGGCCTGAGGCGGTCGCCGGAAGCCCGCCTGCATAGGAAAATTGGTGACAGGTCGCCGCAGGGGATTACAGAGCTGATCGGCGGAACCCCGCTCGTTCCGCTGCCGCTGCCCGGGCTCCCTCCCCGAATCGGCGTACTGGCAAAGGCCGAG
The DNA here is from genome assembly GCA_036475815.1 of Gemmatimonadota bacterium. Lineage (GTDB taxonomy): Bacteria > Gemmatimonadota > Gemmatimonadetes > Palauibacterales > KS3-K002 > JBDHGH01. The sequence goes on along the minus strand of JAZGAL010000012.1, from coordinate 27,627 downwards.
TGGCTGAACCCGGGAGGTTCCGTAAAGGACCGGGCCGCCCGCGCCATCGTCCTCGATGCCGAGCTGGCGGGCGAGCTTCCGGTTAGGCGCCTGCTGGACGCCAGCTCCGGCAACACCGCCATCGCCTACGCCATGTTGGGCGCTGCGCGCGGGTTCGGCGTAACAATCTGCCTACCGGCGAACGCCGGCGAGGAGCGTAAGGCGCTGCTCCACGCCTACGGGGCTGAGGTTTTCGAGACGGACCCTCTGGAGGGCTCGGACGGTGCCATCTTGCGCGCTCGGCAGCTAGCCGGCGAGAGATCGGATCGATATTTCTACGCCGACCAGTACAGCAATCCGGCCAACGCGCGGGCCCACTACGAGACGACCGGCCCGGAGATCTGGTGGCAGACGCGAGGCAGGATCACTCACCTGGTCTGCGGATTGGGCACAACCGGAACTTTGATGGGCACCGGACGCTACCTGAAGGAGCGCAACCCCGGCGTTCAGCTCATCGCCGTCGAGCCGGACGACGGGTTTCACGGGATCGAAGGGCTCAAGCACCTGCCTACCTCTATCGTTCCCGGTCTCTACGACCCGGCCATCCCAACTCGCACGCAGCGGGTGCGGACGGAGGATGCCTACGACATGACGCGACACCTGGCGCGTGAGCTCGGACTGTTGGTAGGCCCGTCATCGGGTGCCGCGGCGTTCGTCGCCCGAACCATCGCGGCGGAACTTAGCGAAGGACGCGTCGTAGCCATTTTCCCCGACAGCGGGATGCGCTATTCGAGCCTGGGACTGTGGTAGGCAGACGATGAAATGAAATGAAATGAAAGAAGAGCGCTCACGGGAAGTTGCCGAGAGGAGAATAAACCTGATCCTGAGCCGACACATCCTGGCGAAGATTCGGGCGCACGTGGAAGGCGCTTATCCAGAGGAAGCTTGTGGCGGCCTGCTGGGCCTGGTGCGGGACGAGCGCGCCATCGAGGTCGCGGACGCCGTATCGCTCGCGAACGCTCGAGAGGAGGAGCGTCGCCGGCGCTATTTGATCGGGCCAGGTGCCGTTGTGGAACTCGAGCGCCGGGCCGAGGCGGCGAACGTCCAGGTTGTTGGATACTACCACTCTCACCCGGACGCTGCGCCCGTGCCCTCGGCCTTCGACCGGGAGCATGCCTGGCCCTGGTATATCTATCTGATCGTCAGCGTCGAGAACGGGCGTATGGCCCGTGCCGAGGCCTGGCGACTGGCTGACGATCGACGGGGTTTCATATCGCTGTTGGTGGGGGATGAGAATCGAGCGACAATAGGGACGCAAGACAGATGAAGACCATCTCAGTCATAGTACCTACGCCCCTCAGGCAGTACACCGAGGGGCGGGATAAGATAGAGGTCGAGGCGGGCACCGTGGCGCAAGCGCTTGGCCAGCTGACAAGTCGCCACTCGGCGCTCAGGCGGCACCTCTACACGGAAGACGGGAGTCTGCGCAGCTTCGTCAACATCTATCTTAACGACGAGGATATCCGCTACCTTGAAGACGGGGAGGAGACCGGCGTGGGAGACGGCGACGAGATCAGAATCGTCCCGTCCATCGCCGGCGGTGCCGCAACGGTCTTGGGGGCGGATCAAGTGGAACTGAGCCGCGACGAAATCCGGCGCTACGCCCGCCACATCATCATGCCCGAGGTGGGCCTCGAGGGGCAGAAGAAGCTCAAGCAAGCCCGCGTTCTCCTCATCGGCGCCGGAGGCCTAGGCTCGCCCGCATCGCTATACCTGGCGGCGGCCGGTGTCGGAACGATCGGGCTGGTGGACTTCGATGTCGTCGACTACAGCAATCTCCAACGTCAGATCATCCACGGCACCGGGGATGTCGGGCGCTCCAAGCTGGCTTCAGCGCGCGAGCGCCTGCTCGACATAAACCCGGAGATCACCGTCGAGAGGCATGAGGTTCGGCTCCTGTCCGACAACGCCATGGAGATACTGAAAGACTACGACATTATCGTGGACGGGACAGATAACTTTCCAACGCGATACCTCGTGAACGATGCCTGCGTGCTTCTAGGGAAGCCGAACGTCTACGGCTCAATCTTCAGGTTCGAAGGCCAGGTATCGGTCTTCTATGCCCGTGAGGGGCCGTGTTACCGCTGCCTGTTCCGTGAGCCGCCACCGCCAGGCCTCGTTCCCTCGTGCGCCGAGGGGGGTGTTCTCGGCGTATTGCCCGGCATAGTCGGCACCATGCAGGCCAACGAGACGGTCAAGTTGATACTCGGTCAGGGTGAGCCGCTCATCGGTCGCCTGCTTCTCTTCGATTCCCTACGCATGAAGTTCCGTGAGTTACGCCTGCGCAAGGATCCGGATTGCCCGATCTGCGGGGAGAATCCCACCATCCACGAGTTGATCGACTACGAAGCGTTCTGCGGGGTGACCGAGGCGGCGCTGGAACAGCAGGGTCTTCAGGGACAGGTGCCCACTATCACGGCCACCGATCTGAAAGCTCGTCTCGATGCTGGTGATCCGATTCGAATCATCGACGTGAGAGAACCGCACGAGTGGAACATCTGCAACCTTGAAACGGCGGAACTGATCCCGTTGGCGTCATTACCCGGCCAGATGAACGGGCTGGACAGCACCGAGGATATCGTCGTGCTTTGCAGGAGTGGCGCGCGAAGCGCGCGCGCCGTACGGCTGTTGCAGGAAGCAGGGTTCCGACGGGCATACAACCTGACGGGCGGCCTCCTGGCCTGGTCGGACGAAGTCGACCCATCCATGCCCAAGTACTAAGGAGGGTTGGTATTCCAATACTTGCATACATGCCGCACATCTTTTTCTCCGGCGAGCCTCTGGTCATGGCGCACCGCGGCGCTTCGGGCTACGCGCCCGAGCACACCCTCGATGCCATGCGCCTGGCATTCGAGCAGGGCGCGGACGCGATCGAGGCTGACGTCCATCTATCCCGAGACGGACACCCCGTCCTACATCACAGCGGCGACCTCTCGGAGAACACGGACGGCCGTGGCCCTCTCAATCAATACACTCTCGACGAGCTAAGGAGCTTTGACGCCGGGTACCGCTGGTCGCCTGACGGTGGCATATCATTCCCTTACCGAGGCAAGGGCCAGCGAGTGATGACGCTGGCGGAAACGCTCGAGGCGTTTCCCGAGGCACGCTTCAACCTCGACATCAAGGAACGACGTGTCGCCCGGGCCACGCGCCGCCTCATCGACGAACATGGTGCCAACGATCGTGTCTTGCTCGCCTCATGGTACTCCTGGCAACGCGCCCCAGCGCTGCGCGGCTACTCGGGACCTCGCAGCATCACCATGGACCAGATGCTCGTCTTCATCCTGCTCCACTGGACACGACTCGACGGCCTCTGGGGAGCGAAGGTGGATGCCCTGCAGGTGCCCGAGACGCACTGGGGCTTGCGCGTGGTGACGCCGCGACTGGTGGAGCGGGTGCACGAACTGGGGATGCGCATCCACGTTTGGACCGTCGACAGCGAAGCCGACATGGACAGGTTGCTTGGCTGGGGTGTAGACGGCATCATCACCAAGAAGCCAGACCTGGCCGTGAAGGCCAGAGCTCGCCTCCATGGCGAGTAGTCGAACCTGGGAGAGTGCGTTCCGGAATCCAGCGTCGATGATCAAGCTCTCGACTGCCATGCCATTGCGCGTCGCACATCTGCTCCGCGTGCTCGCCATTCCGATCTTCATGACGCTTATAGCGACAGAGATGACCGCTCAGAACAACAGACCACGGGCACGGGAGCTCGGCATCGCCCCGGGAATCTTCCAGCCCGGAGCGCTCAACGCGATCACCGACGTCACCGGCGTTCGGGTAGGACAGACAACCGTCTGGGAGGGCGACTCGATCCGCACCGGCGTCACCGTCGTCGTGCCTCACGGAGGCAATATCTACAGGGAACGGGTTCCGGCCGCCATATACGTTGCCAACGCTTTCGGGAAGCTGGTGGGCTCGACACAGGTGCAGGAGCTGGGTGAACTGGAGACCCCCATCGCTCTCACCTGTACGCTTTGCGTCTGGCGCGTCGCCGATGCCCTGGCGGAGTACTTGCTCCGTCAGCCGGATATGGAGACAGTACGGTCGATCAACCCGGTTGTGGGCGAAACCAACGACGGCTTCCTGAACGACATCCGCGCCCGCCCGATCCTGGCGGAGCACGTCATCAGCGCCCTGGAATCCGCCAGTTCCGGCCCGGTGGCCGAGGGGGCGGTGGGTGCCGGAACGGGCACGCGCGCCTTCGGTTGGAAAGGCGGGATCGGCACCAGCTCGCGCGTGCTACCAGAAGCGCTGGGAGGCTGGACCGTCGGCGTCCTGGTCCAATCCAACTTCGGCGGTACGCTCCAAATCCTCGGGGCGCCGGTCGGCATAGAGCTGGGCCGCTATATCTTCCGCGACTACGTCGAGTCCGAGGAAGCGGGCGCCGAAGACGACCCCGGCGACGGGTCCATCATGATAGTCGTCGCGACCGACGCTCCACTTTCCCACCGTAACCTCGAACGTCTGGCAGCCCGTGCGATCCACGGGCTGGCTCGAACCGGCTCGCCCAGCACGAACGGAAGCGGTGACTATGTCATCGCTTTCTCGACCGCTGAGTCCGTGAGGCGACGGGGTGGCACGAGGGAGCCGCTCTCGATCGCCGACCTTCCCAATCAGGGGATGTCACCGCTCTTCCAGGCGGTTGTGGAGGCCACCGAGGAGGCGATCTACAACTCGCTGTTCAAGGCTGTCACGGTGAGCGGCCATCGCGGCACCGTCGAAGCGCTGCCCATCGACGAGACACTGGAGATACTCACCAAGCACGGCCTGAGGAGATAAGGGAATGTCTGAAACCCGGGGAGATTACCCTGCGAGTGGCGACCGGCGGCGAAATCATGAACTGAGAGAGCGGTTGGATGAAATCGTGCTGCTCGCCAGAACTCTCAGCCACGACGGCACAACCATGCCGCGTGAGGAGCTGGACAAGGCGCGCATGCGGGTCGAGTGGCTGGCTGAAGAGATCTGGGCAGCGGCTGTTTACGGACCGCTGGAGGATCGTGCACGCACAGGTGCGCCGGAACCGGGCGAGTATTCTGGCGAGTAGCAAAGCTCCGAGTCATGCACCAGGCGCGGCCGATCAACCGGGCCGGGCGTACGAATGAACGCCAGTTACGACACGTTCACGGCGGAGCGAGTATCACTGGCGATCAGCGCGTCCCGTACGGCCTTGCAGATCTCGAGTCCCGAGTTCGCCTGCGCTTCCTTCGTCGCGGCGCCGAGGTGCGGCACCGCGACCACGTTCTCGAGACTCAACAAGGGATGGTCCGCCCGCACCGGCTCCTCTTCGAACACATCCAGGGCCGCGCCCGCCAGCTTTCCGCTCTCGAGCGCCGCCGCCAGCGCCATCTCGTCCACTACACCGCCCCGGGCAGCGTTGATCAGGTAGGCTGTGGGCTTCATCGCGGCGATCGCTTCAGCGCCGATGAGCCCGCGCGTTTCGTCGGTGAGCGGAACGTGAACCGTGATCAGATCAGCCCGCTCGAGCAGATCAGCCAGCGTCGTCAGCTCCGCACCCACCTCCCTGGCACGCTCCACAGATAGATAGGGATCATACACCACTACCTGCATTCCGAACGCCGCGGCGCGCCGGGCCACCTCGGAACCGATACGCCCCGCGCCCAGCAGACCCAGGGTCTTGCCGTGCAGTTCGATCCCTCTGAAGCGGCTGCGCTCCCACTCCCCCCTTCTGAGAGACGCGTCGGCCTGGGGTATGTGGCGGACAAGGGCCAGCATGAGAGCGAGCGTGTGCTCCGCCGCAGAGATCACGTTACCACTTTGCGCGTTCAGCACCCGGATTCCACGCCGGCGCGCGGCATCGACGTCGATGTTGTCGACTCCGACTCCCGCTCTGCCCACAACCTTGAGGCGGTCGCCAGCCTCGAGGATTTCGGCAGTGACCTTCGTCCGGCTACGCACTATCAGAGCATCGTAACCGCCGATGACCGACACGAGCTCGGGAGCGCTGATCCCCGCCCGGTCGTCGACCTGCAGACGTTCGGTCTGCTCGAGTAGCCGAACGCCTTCGGGCGCGATCTCATCAGCCAGCACCACGCGGAAGCTGTATTCTGACACGACCATCTCCGTTTCTTAGCGTTTATCTACTATCACGGAAGCAAGGACCTCGAGAAGCCCCTCCAGTTCACCCATAGTATGATCACCCATATGGCCGATGCGAAAGCTCTTTTCCTTGAGCCTCCCGTAGCCCGACGCGATAGTGTATCCGAGCTCCGCCATGCGACGTGTGATCTCGACACCGTTCAGCTCATCCGGCAGAACGACGCAAGTCACCGAAGGCGAACGTCGGTCTTCCGCCGCAAGCACCTGCAGGTCGACGCCGTGGCGCGCGCGCATTTCGTCGACCCATCGCCAGGTGCGCTCCGCCATGGCCCGATGCCGGGCCCAGCGCGCTTCCAATCCCTCCGCCTCGATCCGCTCGAGCTGGGCATCGAGCGCATACAGCAGCGATACGGCAGGCGTATTCGACGTCTGGTTGCCCGCGACCGCCGCCTCGAACGCCTCAAAGCTGAAGTAGAGCCCCCGGTCCGCGACCCCCAGCGATCGATCGTAGGCACGCTGTGAGGCAACCCCGAAGGCGAGGCCCGGCGGCAGCGCCATGCCCTTCTGCGAACCGGTGAGGGCGAAGTCGAGCCGCCAGGCATCGACCTCAACCGGCGCTGCTGCCAGAGAGGTCACGCAGTCCACAAGGACCAGAGTGTCCGGCGATACCTCGCGCACGGCCGCGGCGATTTCTCGCAGTGGGTTGAGCACCCCCGTCGAGGTCTCGGAGTGAACGACCGTGACCGCATCGTACTCTCTACGCGCAAGCGCGTCCACCAACCGACCCGGTTCGTTGGACTCGCCAAGCTCGACATCGAGGCGGTCCGCTTCTCGACCGCAGGCCCGGGCGATCCTGTAGAAGCGCTCGCTGAAGGCGCCGCACACCAGCGACAGGACCCGCAGACTCACACAGTTGCGGATAGCCGCTTCCATCAGACCCGTGGCAGACGAAGTCGACACATACACCGGCCGCTGGGTGCGGAACAGATGCCGTAACCGTGGCGCGACGCGCTCCATCAACTCTTCCATCTCCCGGCCACGGTGACCGATGACCGGCCGTACCATCGCACCCAGGACTTCAGGCCTGACCTCGGTCGGTCCCGGGAGAAAGTAACTGCCGAAGCTGGACAATGCTGTTGTGTGGATTCTGGTTATGAAGGTAACAACCGTTGAGCCCGCCCTTCCCCGCTTTGTAAACCGCCCCTAGATTACCGCCCGTTCCTATCCCAACGCAACACCCAGCGCAGCGGTTCGACAACGTATGAGTAAGGAACGCACCAGGAAATCAGCCGGAGAGCAGCTTCGTTGTCCCAGCTGCGGAACTCCAAGCGATGCCAGCGATCGGTTCTGCCGGAAATGCGGTGCCGCGCTATCGCCGGATGCCAAGACGAACGGCGGCATGCGTGGCATCCCCGGGCTGCGAGCCTTCGGGCTGGCGCTCGTCGCCCTAGCCGCTCTCTATGCCTTCCTGCACTACGGGAAGAGCGGGGCGGGCACCGATGCCGTCCCGTCCCAGCGCATCTCCATCACCGATATCGGGGCGGGAACCGGAGGGGCCCCGGCGACCCTGTCGCCACGGGCCGCCGCCGACGGACTGTTCAACCAGGCGATGGCCGCATACGAGACGGGCGACGCCGACGCCGCGCGGCGGTTCATCCCCATGGCGATCGCCGCCTACGAGGATCTCGATATGCTCGACCTCGACGCCAGGTACCACCTGGCCCTCCTGATGCTGGCGGCTGAGCAGCCTGAGGACGCCCTGGCGCAGGCCGACACCATCCTGGCGGAGGTCCCTGACCATCTTCTCGGCCTGTCCGCCGCCGCGCGCTCTTACGACCGCCTGGGTCGTACGGACCTGGCGGTCGAGTTCTTTCAGCGGTTCCTGGACGCCTATACGCCCGATGCAGCAGCGTCCCGGCCCGAGTACATCGATCACGGGCGAGCGCTACCGGCGCGGCGTGAAACGGCACGCGCCTACCTGCAGGAGCATGGGCCGCGGTAGCCACACCAGTAGACGCATCAGCAGCGAGGGAGGCCGATGAAATCGCACACGGCATACAGGACATTCAGTACCAAGGGGCGCCAGGAGATCGTTCACATCACTCCCTGGGTCGAAGACGAGGTAGGAGAGAGCGGTGTGCGGGAAGGCCTGTGCCTCGTGAGCGCGATGCACATCACCGCATCGGTCTTCGTCAACGACAACGAGTCCGGCCTGCACCAGGACATCCTTGACTGGCTGGAGGGTGATCTGGCCCCCTGGGAGGGGCATCCGGCGCGAGGCGATGACTACCTTCATAATCGGACCGGCGAGGACAACGGCGCGGCGCACCTCCGCAACCTGACAATAGGTCATGAGGTGATCCTTCCGGTGACCGGGGGGAAGCTGGACCTTGGACCGTGGCAAAGAGTGTTTTACGGAGAGTGGGATGGTCGACGGCCAAAGCGAGTCGTCCTCAAGATCATCGGTGAGTAAGAGCATACTGCGTATCGTCGCAGCCCTGGGGGCGGCCCTTTCCGAAACCCCCGGCCGCCTTACATTTTGGAAGTCATGATTAGAGATCGCATCAACCAGCAGGTCGTGATGCTGAGGGAGTGGCTCTACCCCGAGTGCATCGCTCCCGGCCATCGCGTTCGTTGCCAGCTGCCCGGTTGCCACGCCGTCCTGGGCCGCAGCGGCCACCATCTGCGCTTCAGGTCGCTCCGCCGAAACGATGCCGCCCTGCCACCTGAATGGGTGGGTTGGCACTGCAGTCGCTGCGGTCATCTAAACGTCTACTGCCCGATCGGCTAGCCGGCCCCCGGCTGCGGGCTGCCTGTGGATGCCGAAACAACCCGGCCCGAGTCACAGCATGCACGCATCGTCCAAACTCCCGGAACCGAGCCGCACCCTGCGCGGCTCAGCCATCGCGGCCCTGTCGCTCTTCACCCTCTTCGCCTGGACTCACGAAGCCGCCGCTCAAGCGAAGCGGCCCATCCAGGCGAACGATCTCTACCGAATTCGGACGGCGAGCAGCGTAGCCCTCTCACCGGACGGGCAGCAGCTCGCCTTTGTGGTCACGCAAATCGACTCGGTCGAGAACGCTTACTACAGCCACATCTGGCTGACTGATGTGAGCGGCGGGCCGCCCCGCCAGCACACGCGCGGCAAGGTTCGTGACCGGCACCCGGTTTGGTCTCCCGACGGCACGACGATCGCCTTTGTGTCAGACCGCAGTGGCGATGACCCGCAGGTTTACGTCATCCCCGTCGACGGGGGCGAAGCCCGGGCGCTCACAGAAATGGAGAACGGCGCCTTCGACCCGGTCTGGTCGCCCGATGGCGACAAGCTGCTATTCGGCTCCGAATTGACGACCCGCGAGCTGGAGGCGGCGGCAGGCCGGTCTGACACGTCGATATCCGCGGTGGAGGGGGCGGCGGCCGACACGGCCATGTGGGGGTCGATCGACGCGATAAGAAACTGGCTTGCGAAGAACGCTGAGAACGAAGAGCCGGCCGTCATCACGCGGCTGGACTTCCAGGGCGAGCGGCAGCTCAACCCAATCGAGAGCTGGGCGCACATCTTCATCATCGATCTCAGGGAGAAGAAACCGCGCCGACTGACGGACGGTCCCTACGACTTCCGCGACCCCAGCTTTTCACCCGACGGTAAGAGAATCGCCTTCGTCGCCAAGATCACCGGGGACATCCCGCCCGATTACTCGGTGAAGACCGATCTCTACGTCATGGACATGGACGGAGGAGAACCGCGAAAGCTCGATATCCCCGAGCGCGCCATCTCCGAGCCGTCCTGGTCGCCCGACGGCAGCAGCATCGCTTTCGCAGGCCGTGACACGGCGGACCGGTCGGCAGCCAACACCGAGATCGGCGTGATCGAATTCCCCAGCGGCGAAGAAGCAGTGGAGGTGACCTGGCTGACCCGGGCGCTGGATCGCAGCGCGCGCCAGTATTGCTGGTCGCCCGATGGCGCCGCTATCTACTTCACGGCAGGTGTGCACGGAACGGTGCCGATCTACCGTGTCCGGGTGAGCGATGGCGAGATCAGGCAGATGGTCTCCGGTGAGCGGGGAGTGCTCGGCTTTGACCTGGGGAGCGAGAGCCTTGCCTACGTGGTGACCGAGCCGGCGAACCCATCGGAGATCTACATCTCCGACCCTGCAGGTGACGGCGAACGCCGGGTCACCGACCTGAATACCGACTGGCTCTCCGATGTTCACGTCCAGGCTCACCGTGGCTTCTACTACCGAAGTTACGACGGCCGTCGCATCCAGGGCTGGCTGATCGAGCCCCTAGACTACGACTCGAGGAACAGTTACCCGCTGGCGCTGGAAATCCATGGTGGCCCCCATGCCATGTGGGGACCGGGCGAGTCCACGATGTGGCTCGAGTTTCAGCTGCTAGCCGCGAACGGTTACTTCGTGCTGTACACGAATCCTCGGGGCAGCGGAGGGTACGGCCACGATTTCAAGTTCGCGATCCAGCGGGAGTGGGGTGAGGGGCCGATGCGGGACGTGCTCACCGCGGTCGACACCGTGGTCCAGCTCGGCCAGGTGGACGAGGACAGGATGGTCGTTACCGGCGGCAGCTACGCCGGCTACCTCACCGCCTACCTGGTCGGCCACGACCACCGCTTCAAGGCAGCCGTAGCCCAGCGCGGGGTCTACGACCTAGCCACTTTCTTCGGTGAAGGCAACGCGTGGCGGCTGGTACCGTGGGAATTCGACACGTACCCGTGGGAAGATTACGAGATCCTGCGTGCGGAGTCGCCGATCACCCACGCTCACCTGATTCAGACCCCGTTGCTGATCATGCATTCCGACCGCGATCTGCGTACCGGGGTCTCGCAATCGGAGATGCTGTACCGCACGCTTATGGTCCTGCGGAGGCCCGTGGAGTACGTGCGCTACCCACGAGCGGGACACGATCTATCGCGCACAGGGGAACCGCTTCAGCGTATAGACCGGCTCCTGCGCATTCTCGAGTTCTTTGACCGTCACGTGAATCCTGGATCCCAGCTTCCATCGGCAAGCCGCTAGCGGGCCCTCAGACCGGCCCCGTCTCCAGACCGTGCTCGGCGAGGTAGGACTTCACCGTACCGACCGTCTCGCGGCCCGAGTGCAGCAGCGAGCCCACCAGCACAGCATCCGCGTTGCCGATCATCAGGGCGTCGAAGAGGTCCTCGAGCTGTTCGGCTTCTCCCGCGGCGACCACCGGCATCGTCACAGCCGAGCTAACGGCTGCGAGGAGCTCGAGGTCGAGGGGTTCGTCGCTAGCCCCTCGGCCCGTGGACTCCACCACGATCTCTCCCGCCCCCTGCGTTTGGACGACACTTGCCCAGATGGCCGCGTCCCACTCGGTGGGCACCCCGGCACCTCCTTCCACAACGCGCCAGCTCCCGCTTTCGCGCGACGCGGTGAGCCTGACGGCGATTGCCCCGGAGCCGAACGCACCGGCCAGAAGCGCGACGAGTGCGGGGTCCCGGAGGGCGGGAACTTCTATAGCCACTCGAGCGGCACCGGCAACCAGCAGTTGCTCCACCTCCTGCGGCTCGGCCAGATCGATTTCCACGGCGAGGGGGATGGAGAGCGAAGGCGCGATTCGGCTCGAGAGCGATACCAGAGCTTCAAGTGGCGCCCCCCGACCCACGAGCATGACTTCGTCGGCGCCCGCATCCGCATAAGCGGCGGCCGCTTCCACCGGGTCGTCGGGACGTTCGAGCCGGTGGAATCGCACCGTCTCCAGCAATCGACCTTCCCGGCCAACCGCCAGGCTCGGAATGATCCGCTTCATCGCTGGCCCGCGCTACTCTCCCTCGTCCGGCTTCTCTACCAGCGGCACGTTCCTGCGGATCCGGTGGCTGAACAGGGTGATCTCCGTGAACCCGGCGCGCCGGAGCAGTAGATCTCCAACTTCCCAGCCCTGCTCGAAGCTGGTGGGCACGTGACTGTCTGTACCGATAGTCACCGTCGCGACGTGGGCCTCCTTCGCCCACTTCAGGATGTCGAGGCCCGGATACGGCTCCGCAGGCGCCTGAACCACGCCCGAGGTGTTGACCTCGAGCCCGAACCCTTTGTCGACCATTTTCTCCAGCACACCCCGGACCTGCGATTCAAAAGGCCCGGCGTCGAAGGGTCCGTAGTACTTGGCGCCGAACCGCTTCACCATGTCGAAGTGGCCGACGACATCGAATCCGCCCCACTCCAGCATCTCTTCGACCACCTCGAAGTACCGGCCATACGTATCGGAGATATCGCGGTCCTTGAAGTAGTCGCCGATCGACCCTCCCGACACTTGATGGCCGTCCACGACGTGCACCGAGCCGATGATCAGGTCGAAATCGACGGAATCGATCAGCGCGTCCAGAGTCTCGACCCACTCCCGGCGGTACTCGAACTCGGCGCCGAACAGAATCCGCAGCTCCGGGTTCTCGGGCTGCAGCCGTTCGATCTCGTGCTGAATCTGCTCGAACCGTTCTCTCGCCTCCACCAAGTCAACGACCCAGTCGCCCGACTCCGGGTTGAACGTCTCGACGTGGTTGTTATGGCAGATCTCGTCGAACTCGAGTTCGAGGGCAGCCTGGCAGGTTTCTTTGGTACTGCCCCGTCCATCAGCGGAATACTGGTTGTGAAGGTGGTAGTTGATACGCACGGCCACACCCTAGTTGACGAGTGCGATCGCCACACCATCCCGGGTCGGCACGACGATCGACGTGAATCTTGAATCCCGAGCGACCCGACGATTGAACTCCTGAATCCCCATCACCTGAGGATCTCGCGTCGCGGTATCCAGGACTTGCCCCTTCTTGAATGCGTTGTCGGCGATAACCAGACCGCCGCGGCGCACATTCGCTGTGCACCAGTCGAGGTAACGGGGATAGTTCTCCTTGTCCGCGTCGATGAACACGGCGTCGAAGGGGCCCTCGCTCACCAGTTCCTCAAGCAACTCTGCCGCCTCGCCCACGCGAACCTCGACCCGATCGCTCAAGCCGGCGCGGGTGATGTAACGGCGCGCCAGCTCCGCACGATCCGGCTCCCGCTCCAGCGTGATCAGCCGGCCGTCCGCCGGTAGGGCCCGCGCCATCCAGATGGCGCTGTAGCCTCCCAGAGTGCCCAGCTCGATGACCCGCCTGGCACCGACAGCCCGAAGCAGGACCTGGAGCAGCCGGCCCTCCTCCGCGTCGATATAGATCTCAGGCAGAGCTGCTTCCGACATCTCATGGCGCAAATCCGTGAGAATCTCGTCCTCGGGAGCGAAGAGATCCGCCACATAGCGCGCACACGCTTCTCTGCTCTTCTCGTCCATAACGCCGCAGTAACAAAAGATAACAACATGCAGGGCTTCGGGGCGAAGACGGGCTTGCCGGCGTCGCTAGTCCGCCGTGGCCCGCCGCGCGGCCCTAACCCAGCCTCTGACCTTTGGAGGGGTGGCCGTCCGCGGCCGCACCGTCCGGGCTCTCAGCCGCTCGCTGAGCGCTTCGGGATCGGCGGCCGCGAGCTCGGCCAGCGATCTTGTGCCGTCCTCCCATATGAGTCGGGCGTTTTCCGTCCCCACGCCTCTCAAGGTGGAGAGCCGTGCGGCTGTAACCCACTCCTCAGCCGCCGAGATCCCGGCGCCGGTCGCCCGCGCGACATCCTCGGGTTCAGCCTCTGCGAGTACGAACAGATCGCGATAGGGAGTCGCGGTCAGGCTCGCCCTATCAGCCGAGCGCACCACCCACAGCTCCTCGAGTCGCGGCCCCAACGAGTCGGTGTTCCAGCGGTCCATGCCCAGCAACACAGCCAGCGAGAATACGGCCGCCGCCCCTATCGCGGCGATTGTGCGTCCGGGTCGCAGCGCTTGCCGTCCGCCGGTGGCTGGCCGCTTCTCCGGCACGGCGATGCCGGCCAACACCAGCGACTGGTAGACGACGAAGCAATCGATGGCGAAGACCGGGAAGCCGAAGAAGCCCAGCAGAGGCATCTCGAACAGCTTGAAGTTCTCGAGCCCGGGAACCGTGTAGATCCATTTGCTGCGCGACTCGATGTTGTACATCTCCCACAGAAAGCCGATGGCCATGCCACCGGCCAGGAAGCGAAGCAGCCGGCCCGGCCGCCCCATAGAGAGATCGCCGAGCAGCGAGCGGCTAGGATCACGCTTGTAATTCCAAGGCTCGAGCAAGAGGGTGAGCGCACCCCAGATCATGGGGAAGAAAAGCTTCGGCCAGGCCAGGCTCAGGGCGGCGAAGATGATTCCTGTCAGGAAGAGACCGCGCAGGGTCCGCCGCGTGACCGTGAATGTGGGCGACCGTGCTCCGTTCCAGACACCCCGACCCGCCAACCAGCGTTCGGCCAGAAAGATCGCCGGCAGTACGGTCGCGAAGGCCACTGCAGTTCCCAACCAGCGAAGCGGCCGGGCGTGTGGCAGGAAAACGTAGTACCAGTTCGCCACACGGAAGTTGACGAGCTCGAAGAAGAACCAGAGCACCGCCGACCAGCCCAGCACCGATAGGGCGAAGCGAGGCCGGGTGATGAGATAGTACTCGCCGCTGCGGCGAGCCTGCGCGGCATCCAGAATCAGGATCGTGGGATACCAGGCGAAGATGTAGAACCAATTCACGAACGGTTCTACCTGGCGCAGCATCAGTACCGCTGCGGCCACGACGAAGAGAAAGGCCGGAGTCGCGACGAGCCAGGGGTTAGGTCGAAGGGCCGGGGCCGGTTTACGCGGCCGCCCTTCCAGTTGCTGTTGTTCGAGGGCCGCGCTCATCCGGCCTCCGCCGCTACCTCGATCCGCTCCTGGGCGCCGGCCAGCTCGGCAGCCGCGTAGACCATGCGACCATTCACGATGGTGGCGAGCACTCTGACGTCCTTGATCTCCGAAGGGTCTATCTCCAGCAGGTCACGGTCCAGGATGGTGAAGTCGGCCAGCTTGCCCACTTTGATGCTCCCCTTCAGGTCCTCCTCTCCGGCGGCGTAGGCGTTGTTGATCGTGTAGGCGCGGATCGCTGTTTCCACATCGACACGCTCTTCCGGGAACCAACCCTCCTCCGGCCGGCCGTCCAGCGTCCGCCTGGTCACCGCCGCATAGATGCCGAGGAGCGGCTTCGCCGGATACCAGGCTGCGTTCGTGCCGGGCCAATCTGACCCGAAGGAAAGCAGCGCTCCGCCCTCGAGCAGCGACTTGAAAGCGTAGGCCCCTTTGCTGCGCTCGTGGCCGATCCGCTCTTCCATCCAGCGCATGTCATCGATGGCGTGGTACGGCTGGACCTCGGCGATGATCCCGAGCTTCCCGAACCGCTCGAAGTCATCCTTCTCCACAACCTGTGCGTGGATTATGCGGAAGCGGTGGTCGCCGGGCCCGTTCCGTTCGATGGCCAGCTCGAACCAGTCGAGCAGCGTGTCCACCGCCAGGTCGCCGATGGCGTGGACCTGGGGAATCAGGCCTACCGAGTCCGCGGCGCGGATCAGTTCGGCGATGCCGGGCGGCTCGAGCACCATCGTGCGCCAGCTGCCGCTCTGGTCGGGCTGGTGGTCGTACGGCTCCCGGAAACGCGCGCTGGAGTTTCCCATGATGCCGTCCACGAATCCCTTCAGCCCACCGATCTTGAGGTAATCGTCCCCGAAGCCGGAGTGGATCCCCACCGCGGCCAAGTCGGACCACTTGTCCAGCGTGGGCCGGGCGTACACCCGGGCGGTCAGTTCATCCCGGTCCCGCAAGTACTGAAACACCCGCATCTGATGATCGCCGGTGATGTCGTGGATTCCCGTGACGCCGTTCTCCGCCAGGCGCCGGAGCGCCACCCGCGCCTCGAGCACCCGCTGCTCGAACGACTTGGGCGGGATGACGCGCTGGACCAACTCCACCGCCGTGCCGGTGAGGATTCCTGTGGGCTCGCCCGTCTCGGGGTCGCGCTCGATCGTTCCTCCTGCCGGATCGGGCGTGTCGCGGGTGATCTCGGCAAGCTCGAGGGCGACGCCGTTGGCCAGGTACTCACCGCGGTCCCAGCGGCTGAGCAGGGCCGGGGTCTCCGGCGTCAGCGGGTCGATCATGCTGCGGTGGGGCTTGAATCGCTCGCCCGAGGCCGCTTCGCCTCCACGACCCGTCGAACCCATGGCCCATTCCTCATAGGCGCCCCAATCGCCGCCCAATATCCATGCTCCCCCGGGCAGACGATCCCGCGCGGCCGCCACGCGTTCCGCCAACACAGTGGAGTCGGCCACATCGAGGAGGTTGATCCCCAGCAGAAGCTGGGCCGCACGGTTGAAGTGCGTGTGGTTGTCGATGAAGCCCGGAAGCACGAAGGCCTCATCCAGCTCGACCACAACGGTGTTCGGGCCCCGGTAGCGCGAGACCTCCTTCTCCGATCCCACCGCGAGGATCCGCCCACCGCGCACGGCCACCCCCCGGGCGCGAGGCGGGTCGGGCTCGACGGTGTAGATTTCGCCGCCGGTGAGGATCAAGTCAGCGTCGCCATGGCGCGGTCCCGACCCCATCGTCCACACGGCAATCACAACCGCCGCCACAGCCACGGCCATGAGCAACAGCGAGCTACGCATCGGTGGCATCCTGGTGAGGGTTGTAGGCGCACGAACCGGGACATAATGTAGGCCCAAATCCGACTCTAGACAGGGCGGCATCATGAAACGACGTGATTTCCTAAAATACGCAAGCTCCACGGGCGCTGTCGTGGCGTTTCCCAGCTTCGGAGGGAGGAGTCTGGCCGATTCACTGCTCGACCCGCCGGCCACCGGCCAGGGCATCGATCCGTTGCCGATCTCGGTCTACCGCAAGCGGCTGGAGAGGGCTCTGGATCTCATGCCGAGCTATGGCTTTGCCGCCCTCTTCAGTGAGCCTTCCACCAACTTCTCGTACTTGCAGAATGCCAACTTCGGGCGCAGCGAGCGCTTGATCGCGCTGGTCATCCCCAAGAACGGCCAACCGCTCGTGGTCGCGCCCGGCTTCGAGGTCGAGCGTATCAAGCGGGCCGTCGGTTCGCTCGCCGACGTCCGGGGATGGGCGGAGGAGGAAAGCCCCTACGGGCTTATCTACAGCGCGCTATGGACGCTGGGACCCGCCAGGCTGGGAATCGAGCCGAGCACGCGCTACGGGACGGTGGTCAAGCTCCGGAAAGTGATGACCAACTGGGAGTTCCTCGATGCCGGCGACCTGTTCACGCAACTCCGGATCATCAAGTCAGACGCGGAAATCGCTCTCATCCGCCGTGCCGTGTCGATCACGGAAACATCTATTGCCGCGACCTTCGCCAGCCTCGAGGCGGGCGTCACCGAGCGCGAGGTTGCCGCTTATCTGAGCGAGCAGATGAGCCAGCGCGGCGCGCGCGGCGGTGGCCTGGTCCAGTTCGGGCCCGACAGCGCGCTCCCTCACGGCGGTCCAGGTGACCGGGCGCTCGAGCACGGCACGCCGGTGCTGATAGACGGCGGCTGCCGGGTGCACGGTTACGCCTCGGACATCACGCGCATGCACTTCTTCGGAGATGACCCTTCGCCGAAGTACCGGGAGGTGTTCAACACCGTACTGGCCGCGCAGACGGCGGCGTATGAGGCGGCCCGGCCGGGTACGGAGTGCCAGCGGCTCGACCATATCGCTCGCACCGTCATAACACAGGGGGGCTACGGGAAGTACTTCACACACCGGCTAGGCCATGGCATCGGGATGGATGGCCACGAGCCCCCGTATCTGGTGAACGGGAACCGCCGCAAGCTGGAGGTGGGGATGGTCTTCACCATCGAGCCGGGCATCTATCTGCCGGATGAATGGGGCGTGCGAATCGAGGACGATCTTGTCGTCCGGGAAAACGGACTCGAGGTATTGAGCACCCGGGTCTCGCAGATCTGAGCACGACCTGAACGTCCTTGACGTTCCGGCTGTCGTTCGAGATATTCGCCGCGGCCCCGGAACTGAAAGCAAGGTAAGAGACTGCGATGAAGTACGAGCTAGCGACTCATCTTTCACCCGAGGAAGTGATCCGGAGGGCGGAGGAGTACTACCGCGAGAACAGCGGCCTCGAGGTGCAGGAGCGAGGGAACAACCGGCTTGAGTATTCCGGTGCTATCGGCATCGCAAAGATCTCGGCGCACCGGGAACACGGCCATACGACCGTGCACGTCGAGACGGACCGCGGCGCCGGATTCGATGTCACCGACCTGACGCTCCGGTTTCTCTACGCGATCCCCCACATCTAGGAAAAAGCGGAGAGGATGGAGACGATGGCCGGAGAGATGCTGAAGATCACTGTGATCGTCCCCGACCTCTGGCGCGAGAGGAAGATGGAGTTCGCGCCGGCCACACCCGTGGGCACGATCAAGGAGCAGGCGCTGCCGGAACTGCTGGGAGCAGCCGACGTCGATCCTTCAGGCTACTACGTCGAGTTCTTCGAGAAGGAGGTGCTGGACGAATCCCGCACGCTGGCCGACCTGGATGTCCCGGACGGCGGTGTGATCTCGCTGCGGCCCTACGACGTGGACCACCCGGCCCCCTTCGACGGATAGAGCGGCGCTGCACGGCCGGCCTAGCCACGTCTCCGGCCCTGCAGCCAGGACGCGGCCCGATAGGGGAGCAGCTTCATCAACCATCCCATCAACCGCCACCGTTTAGTGACGTAGACGTGCCGCCTCCGCTTGCGGATCGCATCGTAGATCTGCCGGGCCACCTTATCAACGGGTGCCACCCAGAACATGTCCTCGCGGCCTTCGGTCATGGGTGTGTCCACAAAGCCGGGCTTCACGTCGGTGACCCGAATGTCCAAGCCCAGCCGGTCCGCCTTGAACTGCAGTCCTTCCAGGTAGGTCGAGTCGAAGGCCTTCGAGCCGCTGTAGCTCGTCGTCACCCCTCGCAGCGCTGAGATCGACGAGATGCCGACGATGTGGCCCGATCCTCGCCCCACGAAATACTCCATGGCCAGATTGGCCATAGCCGCGAAGCCCGTCACGTTCACGGCGATGATCTGAAGCTCCTCCTCCCAAGTGGGATCAGAGGAGCCGACCCCCGAGTTGATGACGATGAGATCCACATCGCCCATCTCGTCGATCAGCCGTCTCAGCGCCCGCCTCGCGTCTTCCGGCCGGGCGAGATCGAGAGCCTGGATGTAGGTTCGAGTGGCGATCTCGCCGCTCAGCTCTTCCATCAGCTCGGTCCGCCGGCCCGCCAGACCCACCTCATAGCCATTCCCAGCCAACACCTTCGCGAGAGCCCGGCCGATGCCCGTGCTGGACCCGATGACGATCGCTTTCTTCATGAACCCTCTGGTAAGACAGTCGAGCCAACTTTAACCCGGAAGCGATCATAGGCGGCTGCCAGGGACAGCGTCAAGCCGAGGTCTAACCTCTTCGTAAATTGGATCTACATGCTAAATTGGGGCCATGAGCACTTTTGAGGATCTCAAGCTGGGTAGTGATCTGTTAGAGCGCCTGCGCGAGCTCGGCTATCGTCGGCCGACCGCTCTACAGGAGGAAGCGGTGCCGGTGATCGCCCGGGGAACCACGGTCATGGGCATCGCCTCCGCGGGCAGCGGCAAGACGTTGGCCTATGGCCTGGGTCTCGCCGCGCGCCTCGAGCCGGCGTCGAAAGGCCCACAGGCACTGATACTGCGACCCACCGACGATGGAGCGGCGGCCACAGCCGACGCCTTGTTGAGCCTGATGCAGGCGCGGGGACTGACGGTCGCCGTCGTGCAGGCGCGATCGCCGGTGGCCGCCGACGTGGCCGTAGCCAGCCCGAGCGCCGTTTTAGCGGCGGTCGAGCACTCGGCGATCAAGCTGGACGCTCTGAGCGCGCTGGTCGTGGATGGAGCGTCGGCCATGGTAGAGCTCGGCGCTGCGGAGGCGCTGGAGACCCTCACCGCTCAGATCCCGAAGGACGCGCAGCGCGTCTTCCTGACTTCACACCTGACCCGGCACGTCGAGGATATGATCGAGCGGCATGCCCGGCGCGCCCGACGCCTGGCCTATATTCCGGCAGACGTGCAGCCACTGCGCGATGCGACGGTGGAATACTGGGCTGCTCCGCAACAGCTGTGGCTGCCTGTCCTCTTGCGGCTGCTGGATTCCATGGCGGCGAAGAGCCGCAACCGCTGCACCATTCGTTGCAGATTGGAAGAGGACGCGGCAACGCTGGTGGATCGACTGACCGCCCGTGGCGTCGATGCCGGCGCGATTGGTAGAGGCGCCAGGGTACAAGTCGAGTGCGGGGACGAAGCCGAGATCGAGCCGGGCACCTCCACGATCTCCTGGGGCTCTCCAGCGGACCTGCAGAGTCTCTCGAGGCGGATCGAGGGGGCGGCCCGGACCATCGTCTTCTTGGAGCCGGGCGAGCTGGCTCACCTGCAACGTCTGGCCGGCCCGCTGGGTGCGCGGCTGACAGCTCTCAAGACCGCGCTGCCCGTGGAAGCGCTCCGTTCCGCTCAACTGACACGGGAGCAGCTGCGGGATGCGGCTGCAGGACGGGATCTGGAGCCCTATATGCTGATCCTGGAGCCTTTGCTGGATGAATTCACACCTATCCAGCTTGCCGCTGCAGCGACGGCGCTTTTCCGGGAGCGCTCTCCCGCGGCGGCTACCGAGCCACTCCCGGCCTGGACACGTCTTTATTTCGCTGTGGGACGTCGGGACGATGTGCGGCCGGCCGATCTTGTCGGCGCCATCACCGGCGAATCATCGGTGAGCGGCGACCGGATCGGCCGCATCGAGATTAGGGACACTCATTCTTCGGTGGAGGTCGCCGCCTCTGCCGCCGATCAGGTGATCAAGAGCCTGGCGACTGCGACGATACGGGGGCGGCCCGCCAGCGTGCGGGTGTTCAGAGAGTAGAAGATCAGGATCAGGGGATGGAGACCGTTCCTGCGAAGGCGAAGGCCTCCCTCCCCCAAGCCCCGAGAGCTACGGCTTCACGCCGTCCTTCAGACCCTTCCCTGCACGAAACGCCGGCGACACCGACGCGGGAATCTGGATCCGCTCGCCTGTGCGTGGATTCCGGCCCATACGCGCCCCGCGCTGCCGGGTCTCAAACGTCCCAAACCCGGTGATCTGAACCTTGCTGCCGCTCTTGAGCGCGGTAGCAATGATCCCCTTGTGCACGTCGAACAGGGCGTCGATGGTACGGCCAGCATCGGCCTTGCTCAGGCTAGTCGTTGCTGCCAGCTGGTCAACGAGTTCGGTCTTGTTCACCACATGCTCCTTTCGGGAAGGTGGTTGGAACCTGAATAGGAAAGGGCGAAGCCGAATCTACTGTAAAACGCAAACCCTTGAAACGTCAAGGGAAAAGCTAGGCAGGAAGCGGATTCTGACGGGTTCGGCCCCCGCGCGAGCGATCGCTGCCTTCGATCGGTCACTTGGGCCACATCGTCATAACCTCTTTATATACTTAGCGTTATAGCCTTTCCTTCGGATCGCCCCGCCGCATGGATGTAACCTGCATCACTTGCGAACCCCGAAAAGGCGCAGTCTCACTGAATTCGCCGATTTTCGGCGTTCAGCGGCGCTGAGCGCCGTTAGGGCACGCGGAACGTCCCTGTCGCCCCGGGGATCGCCCGGGTGACGCCGAGCCTGTCTGACAGGAATATCTGCTCCAAGACTACGGTGTAATCGCCCGGGGCAGCGGCGGCGTCCACGGTGAGCCAGAGGGTGATAATCGGGCCCTGGCCGGGTGGCAACAGGTCGCCGCTCGAATCGAAGAGGAGCACCCGGACCTGGCCCGGGGCGATCTCGTTGAAAGCGATCCCATCGAACGCTGATGTACGCAGCGCGACGGTCACCGAATCCACTGAGGAGATGATCGCCGTGCTGTAGGTGAAGTCGAACTGGACCCCGCCGATCGTGTCCCCATTGGCCAGGCCGATGACCTGCGGGTTCCCGGTCGAGCCGGCGCTTCCTCCGGCATCGACCACGATCAGCCTGTCCGGGTCTGCCGTCACGTTGAAGCTGACGACCGCGGGCGAGGACTGGTTGCCCGCCACGTCGCTGATCCGTGCCAGCATCTGGTTGACGCCCGGCGAAAACGCCGCGCTATCGGGCACGACCCAATTCGCACCCGACTGGGTGACTGAAGTGAAGAGCGGCGCCAGGTTGGTGCCGGCCGGATAGACCGTCGAGAACGTGCCATTCTGCCTGAACACGCCGCCTACCGGCTGGCTGCTCTCGATCGCGAAGCTGCCGGGATCCACACCACTCGCGAATTCCACAAATGCGGTCTCGTCGGCAAAATCGAGAGCGATGGGGAATCCCGACTGGCTTTGAGTAGTACTGCCCCCCAGGGGCGACGTGAAGCCAGCAGCGGGCTTCTTGCCGTCCTGCGCAAGAGCGAGCGTGTCGCCAATCTCATTATCCGCGGAATCCCGCGCCACCACCGTCACTTCGCTGATTGCGTTGGCAAGCAGCGAGACCGTGAGCGAAAATGTCCCCTGAGCGCTGGCGAGGTCGGAGAGCGTGTCCCGTGGGCCCGCGACCGTCACCGCGGCACCTGGGTCCGTCGTTCCGCTGATGGTCACATCGAGCTGGTTGGTGGGGTTCGGCACCGAGTCGATGAACAGAACGATCGTGGTATCGCTTGGCCCGGAGGAATCGGAACAACCGGCCGACAGAGCGGCAGCTCCCAGTAGGGTTGCCAGTAGAGCTAGTAACACCCGATAGCGTGAGACCATCAAGTTCTCCCTTCCAAGCAACTATCATCGACTCGAGCGAGGCCGGCTACCGGCCTCAGAGACGCGCGCTGAGCGACAATTGCGTTTCGTCGCCCAGCTGATTCACACCCAGCTCCCTCGCCAGATCGAAGCGGAAGAGACCCAGCCCAAGTCCGAGTCCCAGCGTCACACCCGTATTCGTTTCGATCAGCGTTTCGGCGACGAAACCGCCGCGCACGAAGAGAATCTCGCGGATGCCCAGCTCGACACCCAGGTATTGGCTCCCCGTCCCCGGATCGCGGACGGCGTGTTCCAGGTCGATCGCGACGAGAAAGTGCAGCTCTTCCCCGGGCGCCAGATGGCCCAGAACATCGTACGCCGCCGCTAAGCGAATCCGGCCCGGCAAGGGGGCGCTCTGCGCCCCGGGCTGATCGTCCAGGCGCAGTCCGGGCCCGAGGTTCAGAGCGCTCACTCCCAGGTGGAACGGCACCTGCCGAAGTGGGGTCCAGAATAGACCGGCATCCAGCGCAAACGTGCTCCCTTGCAGGCTGCCGAACAGCTCGCTGTGAATCCACTTCGCCGATATCCCGAACGACAGCCGCTGCACCAACGAGCGACCGAACCCGACACCAAGGATCAGGTTAGTGGGAGAGATCGCGCCGGCCTCCGCGTCCGGCGAGCCCGAGCCGGTGAGCGGTATGTCCCCGAAACTCTGTACCTCGACCGAGACGGCGAGCACGCCCAGACGCGAGACGGGGAAGGCGGCGGCAAACTGGTTCACGCCGAAGTCGAGTGGCCCATCGTAGCTCGATACGAGCGGCACGAAATCGCTGATGGTGCTCAGGACGGCGGGGTTCCACCGAACGCTCTGCAGGTCACCTCCCAGAGCGGCCGCGGCCCGGCCCATGCCGACTGGACGGGCGCCTGTGGGGATCGTCAGGAACGCGACCTCACGGTCGAAATCCTGCGCCGCGGCGATCGCGGGATGGACGACGGCAAGCGCCGCAATCGCGACGGCCATGCGCGGCCAGGCCAGCCGCGTTCCTGCTGCCTGCCAGGTGACGTTCATGATCCGGCCTAACCCCCGGGCACAATCAGCTTGCGGGTCGCCGCGAACGACCCGGCCCGCAGACGCAGCACGTACAGGCCCGTACCCACGTGCTCACCGCGATCGTTACGCCCATCCCATTCGAGCATGTGCTGACCCGGCAAGAGATAGACGTCCATCAGCTGACGTACCCTCTGACCTCGCACGTTGTAGACATCGACCACAACACGCACAGCCCCGTTCGCCCCACGGCCGCCTTCTCCCGACAATGCCGGCCCAATGGCCTCCGGTATCTGCAGGTCCAGCTTCGTACCAGTTCCTCTGATCAGCGGATTGGGATAGGCGTTGCTCAACCGGAACTCGACGGGTAGCGTCGTGAGATTCGCCCGCACGACCCTGGCCGACCGGACGCCGCCGCTCTTGTGGGCAAGCAGTACCTGTCTCAGCTCGAGCCCCAGATCCTCGCCCGCCGGCCCGACCGGGCCGATGTGGACCGGCAGCCTCACCAGCGCACCGGCGCCGGCGGCGAGCGTCCGACCCGACGCGTCGTAGATCAGCAGCAGCAGTTCATCGCCCTTGTCTTGGAAGGCAAGGTTGAAGCCCTGCGCCCGCGGTGTCAGCTCGGGCGTGCCAAGGCGGACCCGCTTCGGATCGTAGCTGATTCGCGCCTGCACGCCGGCGACCCCGGTACCCAGCTCGGCCTCGAGCAGCACGGTTCGCCCCTCGGGAAGCCGCCCGGCGGAAGCTAAGCTGAGACGCGCTTCGCCCGAGCGCTGGCTGCTAGCAGGCGTCCGTGAAGCCACGAGTGCGGCGCCGCCATCTCCCAAGATCAGGTCAACGAGGCAGACGACGTCCCCGATGTTGAGCACGCCATCCCTGTTGCAGTCGGAGATGGCCGCTGTGACCGGGTCGGCGGTGGCCCGCTCCAGTATGATGTCCACGAGCAGCACCACATCGCCCACGTTGACATCCCCATCGTCGTTGACGTCGCCCTCTCCCCGCGCGATCACCTCACCGAACCAGGTGCCCCACGTGCTCGATGGCGACGATGCATACTCGGCGAACATCCAGACCCGAGTCGGGTTCGCGGGATCGACCGCCACGCCGCTGTAGTCGCCCCAGCGGTTCCTGCCGCTGTCGAGATCCTTCACATAGTTCGCCTCGCCGATCTTCAACCCGGCGCTGGGTCGGAGGCCGGCATCCGTCGGTCTGCGCCCCGTGTAGCGGATATCTATGTACGTGTCCAGACACGACTGGCTGTAGACCATCGTCACGTTGTCGTTGACGTCGGCGGTGATCGCCGGGTAATAGAGCCAGCACCCATCGCTGCCGAAGGACACGTCCTCCAGAACCGTCGGCCCGGCCACGTCGATCCGCACGTATCGCGCTCTCGCGTAATTGCCGGTCATATCGGCCACGCTCTGCGCCGTCCATACCGAGCCGTCTCGATAGACGAGGTTTCTGACCCTGGGACCACCCACATCGATCAAGATCGACGACCCTCCCAATTGGTCGGCGTTGGGTGGTGGTTGCCTTTGCGTGACCGGCACGTTGGTCGCCGTCAGTATCGGACTGGGATCCAGGGGGTTTGTAAGCGACCAGAGGGTCATCGTGGTTCCCGTGAAGAACGACGCATCGTTGATCAGATATTCCACGCCCGGCGACCCGAAGGTGACCGCCGGCCGCACCGTGAACACCCTGACATCCGGGAAGTCCGGATCGCGGAGGTCCCAGAAATCGGTATAGGTGACCGCGGGACAGGCTGGATCGTAGAGGTCTGATTTCGGGATGATGCGGAGCTTGACATACGGCGAGCCGTCGTCGAACGGAAACTGGTTGGGAACGACGTAGACCGCGTCCCCATCGAACCCTACACCCTGGTAGTCCGACCAGAATGTAGACGGGGTCGATCCATTGAAGTCGCCGCGAAGCGCGAAGTTGCACCACGTCCCGTTCGGATCGGCATCATCCGACACCGAGATGAGGATGTGAGAGCTTAGAGATAGTGTGTCCCGGTCGACGGCCAGCCAGACCATCACCCAGCGATCGTCGAAGTGATCGTAGATCACCTTCGGATCGAAAGCGTTGTTGCCCGGGACTACGTTGTTGAACCAGCTGGGAGCGAAGACCTGCTGCAGGTTCGTGCCGTTCTTGCTGAAGATGGCAAAGAAGCGGTTCACCAACGCCATCAAATGATTCGGGCCCGCAGCCGCGATGGGATCGGGCGGGATGTTCGTCGTCTGCAGTATCCCCTGGAAATCCCGCAGCAACCCGGGCGCGGTAGTCACAGCGGCCGGTGGGGCAAACCAGCTAGGGTCGTCCTGCTCGTTGAAGCCCAGAGGAGCCAGCGGCGGCCTGAGTCCCGGCGGATCCGGAACGAGGTCGATCTCGTGCTCCGGGGGACTCGGGACCAGCTCGGCTCCGGCCGGGGGAATCGGTGGGAACGCGCTGGTCGTCACCAGTTGACCGGGCGCTGACGTTCCCTGCTCCGGCCCCTGATAGAGCTGAGCCCGCGCCGGCATCGCCGATCCAAACGTGAGAGCTACGACTGCCAAACCCCAGGCTACAGCATGCGCTCGCCTCGCCATCTCAATCTCCGAATGTGTGTTGAAAACGCGTTCGGCCAGCGCCGCGATGTGCCGTATCGGCGCGACCCACCAGCTAGCGAACCCCAGAGTCGAACCTCACAACCACGTAGCTATAGCGGCCCGATTCAACCGTAACCGCCACCTTCCCGGCCCGAGGATCGGTGAGCAGCCGCGGCTCGCCCGGATCCAGGAAATATCCCCCCGGCGGCAGATCAACTCGAAACCGGCCGTCTTCGCCGCTGGTGAATGTGGTGACAACCCGGTCGGAATGGGCATCGCGAACGCTTATCTGCGCCCGGTACGGCCGATCGGGACAGGGCTTGCCCTCCTCCACGACCGGGCAAGCCGGGCCGATGGTGACCAGACCCTCTATTCCCGACCGTTCCGCCATCACCCCAGACTCCGACTGTCGCCGGCTTTCGGCATCGGCGTTAGCGCCTACCTCCGCCCCCGGCGCCTCTGCGGGCTCTCCCGTCTCGCGATCCGGGCTGTCCTGCCGGACCGCAGCCGCAGGTTGGTCCCCGCCGCCGGGCCGGCCGGCCGTTTCTTCGCGCGCCCGGCAACCCGCAGCGGCTGCCAGGCAGGCGGCAAGGATTATCCAGTCGAGGGCGCGGCCACGCATATCGCTCATTCCAGAAGGATGCGGTTAGGACAGGCAATATAGGAGAGTCCGCGCCGGTACGGCCACAGGCCGTATCTGCCGTCAACAGAAAAACTTGACTGACGGCGAGGCATGGCATTAATTGTTCCCAGTCTGTCCCCCCTGTCTCCGCCGTTCCGTCGCCGGCAGTCGAGATCCGGCCCTCTATTCCGTCAACGACCAAACCCGTTGTGGGTTCTCTTTTGTACCACACCACAGCATGATAGTCTTGCTCCGACAGCAACGCCGATCGAGGAGACGGTAATGAGAGCTTCAGTGCCACTCACGCTGATCGCCGGCACCTGCCTGATCGTTGTTGGTAGGGCGGCCGTGCCTCTCGACCTGGTCGCCCAGGACGTGGAGATGCTGGGAAGGATCCACGGCGTCAAACCGCCGCCGGCCTATTACGAGACACTGGCCCGCTACCCGAACGCCTACCAGTTCGAGAAGGTCTGGAAGGAGATCGCGCGCCAGGTGCGGGAGCGACGGCAGGCATTGGCCCGCGCCGGCGACTTCGACGCCCTCAACGCTCACTTCCGAAGCGGCGGGCCTTCGAGAGCCACCGCGCAGGCAGCTGGGGCGGCGATCACGGGTACCTTCCGCTTCCCCGTGCTGGTTGGATACTTCTCCGACAGCACCCATGCGT
>JAZGAL010000011.1:0-2365 GCA_036475815.1 Gemmatimonadota bacterium | reverse complement strand
CAAACTCGATCTCGTCTTCGATGGGGGTGCCATCCTCGCCGAACTCGGGAATCTCTGGCTTGAGCCGACGTGCCTCCCGAATGGCGCCTCGATGGACTGCGACCTGCGTCCAGCCGACAGCGCGATAGAAAGCGAGCCCACTTCGATTGTTGTTGGTGGTGATGAGCCAGAGCCGCCTACATCGGGCTCTGCGTGCAATCGGCTCAATCGCGCCGAGAAGAGTGTGACCGATGCCCTCCCGACGGACACTAGCAATGAGAACGACGACCTCACACTCGTTTCGCTCGATTCGATACAGAAGCAAGCCGACCGGCACATCATCGCGCTCAGCCACAAGGCCGGGGAGCGATAGCGCATCGTGAAGGATGCCACGCGACACGACGCGCGAGGAGCCGAAGTGTTCGCTCACGAGCGATTCGACCCATGAGCGATCATTGGCGCGACGTGTTCGGATTCTCATAACGATCTGTGAAGGTACCTAACTGGTCTACGAGCACGAGATCAGGAGCAGGGAGGGGCGGCGCGGCTGTACCTAATCGTCCAGAACCAGCCCCGATCTCGGGGTGACCCCGCCCTGAAACCCGCCCTGTGATTAGAAAAGCCGCGATCTCTCGCGGCTCTCGCAGGTGGATCTCCTGCGTCGTAGGCAGGTGCGTCTACCTCTGCTAGCACACGGACACAGGTTCTGCACAGGTGACTGGACGCATACTGTGCATCCGCGCTAGCATCTTGTCACGACGCGATTCTCAGGCGCGGACAGTCTTTCAACCGGGAGCCTACCATGGATACTCTGCTCATGATCGCGGAAGTGGGGATAGCGCTGCCTCGAGGGGGAGCGGCGTGGCGATGGTCGGCCATGCGGGGACCTCCTGGAACCGGGGGGACGGAGCCTGAGTCTTCGCGGCTCGCTACATTTTCCAGGGATCGGGAGCGGTCCGCTTCCGACAAGCGGCCGACGTACGAGCGGGAAATCGCCGCGTGCCCAGGATCATCCCACCCGAACAGGCGGCCCAGGCTCGCGCGTAGCGCAAAGAGGGCCCGCACGGCCGGATTCAGCTGGGCCCGGTTCACTCGGTCGAACAGGTCGAGTACGTCGCTCACCGTGCGACCCGGCCCGCCTCCGCGCAGGCGGATCCTCCACGCATCGTGCAGCGGCACGTCCGCGAGAAAAGCGTGAACCCCGAGGTCCACTTTGCGAAACTCGCTAGGGGGCAGTCGCATAGGCCCGCGCAGAAGTTTGCGGATCCAGCAAGGTCTGCCGACTAGCTCTACGGACGGCCGCTAGAGCTATCCCCGCACTGAGGTCACGAACCGCCGCTCCGACGTTTGGCGGTGCGACCCGTCGACGTACCGCGAGACGAGCCTCTCGCCGAGGGTGCCGAGCTCCGAGACGCACCCGCCTTCTGGCCGCGACGGTAGCCTTGACCCTTGATCACGCGACCTCCGGTATCACCACGATCGACCCTGATGACCGTGGGACCGTGGTAGCGTCCCCCGTACCCGTATCCATACCCGTATCCGAATCCATACCCGCGGCCGTACCGATACCCGTAGGGCGCGTAGAAGAGGGAGCCGTAGAACGGCGTGTAGTACCCCGCGCGCCCGAAGGATTGGTAGGTCCGACCGTAGCGCTCCGGCTCACCCTCGACAGCGAACCGCTCCGGATAGCTCAGCGCGACCACCATGTCGATCACCTCTTCCGGCACCCCGGCGTCGGCCATCCGGACCAGCTTCTCCGAGTCGAGATCGAGTGGGACGTCGCGTTCCTCGAGCCACGCTTGGACGCCCTCCGCGTCGACGTAACGCGCCGCCTCGATCACGTCATCCACGGACGGACGCGCCGACGCGGCGACTCCAGCCGATCGGATCGCCATGTCGAGACCGGCCGTAACGTCGCCAAGGCCTGCCGCCTCTGCGTCGCCCTGCGTCGCCAGCCGATACGTCGTGACCCACGTCGAACTCTCGCCACCGGCCGTGACGACCATCACGTCGACCCACTCGCCGGACGACAACATCGCGAGCATACCTGTCGACGTCCGAGCTACACCGCCGTCGCAGACGTACTCCGATGAGAGGAAAACCCGACCCGGTCGGGCCGAAAAGTCGCCGCGTTCCCAACCGGTGCAGCCTTGCAAGCTGGCGTCGCGGGGCTGACCGGTCGCCCGGACCGTCTCCCGGCCGACGATTTCACCGTCCTCGACCGAGATCATTTCCACGCCGATGTCACTCGCGAGCGGTTGAAAGCAGAGCATCGCGTCCGGGGCATCTGCGGAAGCAGCCTCACCCACTGGCTGCCAGCATCCGATCCAGGCCAGCCAGCGCCCGTCCGTCCCCTGGGCGTAGGCAGCAACGGGTCCCATGCCAC
>JAZGAL010000010.1:0-2761 GCA_036475815.1 Gemmatimonadota bacterium | reverse complement strand
GTGTGGCTGCTCCGCCATCACGAGCTGTTCTCGTCCGCCATCATGAAGCACAGCACATCGCCTCCGTATCCTCCGATCGAGCCGGAGGACCTGCCGCTGTTCGACGAGGTGCGGGAGTTCCGCGGCGATCAGTTGGTCGAACAGGACCGGCCCGAACACCTTCACCAGCGCGGCGTGGTACATGAGTACTTCACGCCGACGGCGATGGAGTCGTGGCGACCGTTCGTACGGGAAGCGGTGAGGGAGCTGCTGGACGAGCTGGAACCGCTTGGACGCATGGATGTCCTGACGGAGTTTGCCGCTTCGCTTCCGGTCCGCGTCATCGCCCAGATGATGGATGTCCCGTACGAGCACCGAGACCACCTCCGCGAGCTCGCGGACAGCATCCTCTACATGAACAGGGGCGAACCCTGGCGGCTCCGGCCGCTGACCGAGGGCATGCGGGGCATCGTGGAGTACGCGGCTCCCCTCGTTGAGGAGCGCCTCGAGTGCCCCGGAGACGACTTCATCTCGATCTTGGCCCAGGGAGAGAAGACGGGCGTCTTCACCCGGCACCAGGTGCTCGTCAACACGGGGCTGCTCCTCTTCGCCGGACACGAGACGACGATGAACCTCATCTGCAACGGGCTCCTCGCGCTCATCCGGCACCCGGACCAGTGGGATCGGCTGAGGGCGGACCCGACTGGCATGGCCCGGCTCGCCACCGAGGAGTGTCTCCGCTACGACCCGCCCGTGAAGTCGACCCAGCGGATCGCCGCCGAGGACGTCGAGCTCGGCGGGAGAACGATCCGCAAGGGGGATCGCATCCGCTGGATCATGGCCGCGGCGAACCGGGATCCCTCGGTTTTTCCGGATCCGGAGCGGTTTGACATCGGCCGGCAGCCGAACCCCCACGTCTCCTTCGGTTCGGGGATTCACTATTGTCTCGGCGTTGCGCTCGCGCGGATGGAAGGGCAGGAGGTCTTCGGAGCGTTGGCCGAGCGCTTTCCGAGGTTCGAGCTCGCGACCGAGGAGGTCGAGTATCAGCCGAGCATTCAGTTTCGTTCGCTCAAGTCACTGCCGGTGACCTGGAAGCAGGGGGATCGATGACTCGGCGCCTTGACGTCATTGTCGATCACTCGCGCTGTGTCGGCAACGCGATGTGCCTCGCGACCGCGCCCGGCGTGTTCGCCCATAACTCGGACCGGCAGTCGGAGGTGGTCGATCCGGCGGGAGACACGGAAGAGAAGATCCTCGAGGCCGCCGTCAACTGCCCCACGGGCGCGATCCGGGTCGAAGTGGCCGAGACCAGCGAGCGCTTGTTCCCGTAGGCTCATGGCCGAGAGGCCGGAATGTACGGGGACCGTCGCCGACGTCTGCTACCTCGTCAACCGGCCACGCTAATCGCGCTCGCCGTAAGACCCGCCCCGGCGGACGGGGTGGAAGCGGGGCGCTGCTCAGGGGCCCCCCTCATGGCTTGACGACCTGGAGGCGGTAGCCTGCGAGATCACGCTGCTCGTAGGTGACCAGCGCCGCGACCTGTTCAATCTCGGGTCGGTAGATTGAGGACTTGTGCACGTTGGGCACGAGAAGTTGGGCGATCGCGCCGTTGGAGAGCTCACCCGTGACGAGGAATCTCCAGATACTGTCGCTCACCGCGCTCGAAAAGCCCTCGTGGACGAACCGCACGGAGTCGATCGGTCCTCCCGCGACCGTGAACACGATCCCTCCATCGTCGGAGTTGGGAGTGGTGAGTTGCACGTTCAGCCAGCCCCGCGCTGGCGGGGGTGTGGGCTCGGGACCGGTCACGCTGCCATCCCCGCATGCGTAGACGTTTGCGAGGAGGATCCACACGAACCAACGTTTCATGTTCATCTTCATCGTTCCTCCTTCTGGGCCGGACTATGGGCCATAGAGGTTTCACCCATTCGGTGACCTCGTCTTCACCGCTCCGGGTCCGGGCGGCCCCGGTTTCTCCAGTCTCGCGGCAGTTCGAGGATCTGCTTCATGATCGCGGCGCTGACGCTCTGGCCGGTACGGTTCAGGAGCGCGAGGAAGTCGCCTAGGTCGTACGTGTAGTTGTCGTTGCCCCACTGGTCGAGGAAGAGCCGTTCGATCAGTGTGAGCCGCGGCCGGCCGAGCAGATGTTCGGCGGCGGCATCGGCATCGGGCTCCGCCACCTGCTGGAAGGTGGCCATTATTGTGCGGTCCTGATCCATGCTTGCCGCGCAGGGTCTGGTTCCCTCGCACGTGCTATCCCATGCGGCGAACGCGGAACCGGTGTCCGGCCTCGCCGAGAGGGTGACCCACATGCCGTCGTCGTAGTTCTCGTCGCAGTCACCCCCGTCGGCCGATCCGCCGGCAATAAGGCAGTCGATTCCGGACGGCTCGCTTCTCACCATTCCGTCGCCGTCACCGCTGCCGATGATGGTCAGCAGTGGGCGCGGCTGGGCAAGGAAAAGGAAGCTGACCGTCACGTCCGAGGTGATCGCTACCGTGTTCACCGTGCCGGTCACGGTCGCCGCGCCGGCCGTCGTGGACGATGTCAGGGTGGCCGTGTAGCTGCCGTCCCCGTTGTCCGTGACCGCGCCCAAGGTCCCGAGGTCGGTGGCCAGCGTGACCGCGTCGCCGCCCACCGTCAGGTCGTTGCCGCCCGCGTCCTTCAGCTGCACCGTGACCGTCGAGGTGCTCGCACCGTCGGCCGCGATCGCGCTCGGGGCCGCCGTGATCGTCGAGGTCCCCGCCGAGGCAGCGCCCACCGTGAAGCCGACCGCCGCGTCAT
>JAZGAL010000009.1:0-2410 GCA_036475815.1 Gemmatimonadota bacterium | reverse complement strand
CACGGCATCGGTCTGTGGCCGGGCGAGGACTTTCTCGCTCCCGGCTGGGTGCGCGCGTCGGCGGTGGCGTGCCCCGACTCCGAATGGGAGCCGGCCCTGGATCGACTTGGCACAGAGCTGCATTCGTTCATCAATGGGAGGACGTTCTGATGATAGCCATGAAAGAGCTCGAGAAACTGCGCGGCAACCTCGACCGGGTCGACCGGCGGCTGGTCGAGATCCTCGACGAACGGCTGCGGACGGTCGCGGAGATCGCCTGCCTCAAGGCCGAGGGGCTGCCGTTCCTGCGCGACCATGAGCGTGAATCCGAGCTCCTCGGCCGGGTGGAGGGCTGGGCGCGCGAGCTCGGCATCGACGAGTTTCGCACCCAGGAGATCTTCCGCGAGCTCATCGCGATGTCGCTCAAAGCGCAGGAGGAAGCGCTGCTCAAACGCGATCGGGCCCAACAGTCGGTCGAGAGTGCGCACCGCGTGGCGTTTCAGGGCGTCGAGGGATCCTACAGCCACATCGCGGCCAGAAAGTACTTCGCGGCCCAGGCCTCGCAGATCGAGTTCGTCGGCTGCTCGACCTTCGCCGCGGCCCTCGAGGAGGCCGAGACCGGCGGCGCGGGCTACGCCTTCCTGCCGATCGAGAACACCACCGCCGGCTCCATCAACGAGACCTACGAACTGCTGCGCCGCACCGAGCTCCAGATCGTCGGCGAGGAGATCCTGCAGGTCCGGCACTGCCTCGCCGCCCACCCGGGAGTCGAGATCGATGCCCTGCAGAAGATCCTCTCCCACCCGCAGGCGCTGCAGCAGTGCTCGGTTTTTCTAAGGTCGCTCGACGGCGTCGAGGCCATCGCTTTCGAGGACACCGCCGCGGCGGCCCGCGCAGTGGGCGAGGCCGGTGACCTCGCCCAGGCCGCAATCGCCAGCGAGGAGGCGACCGAGCTTGCGGGGCTCGAGGTGATCGCCCGCGACATCGCCGACCAGCCCGAAAACTGGACCCGCTTCGTGGTGATCTCGGCTATCGAGATGGAGCTCGACCATCGCATCCCGGCCAAGACATCGCTGGTCTTCACCACCCGCCATCGCCACGGAGCCCTCGCCCGCTGCCTCGACATCCTCGCCGAGCACGACCTCAACCTCAGCAAGCTCGAGTCACGGCCGGTCCCGAGGCGCCCGTGGGAGTACCTCTTCTACGTCGACTTCGAGGGAGGCGCCGCCTCCGAGGCGGCGGCCCTGGCGGTCGCCGAGCTGCGGCGGGACTGCCCATACCTCAAGGTGCTGGGCTCATACCCGGCGCGAACCACCGCGGCGGGAGCTGTGGACCGGATGTGATCCCGGATCCGGCGGGAGGGATAAATTGCGGGCGGGGGTAAACCCCGCCCCTACGGTGTTTTGGGTGACCCAGGTGTTCGTAGGGGAGGGGTTTATCCCCTCCCATTCGAGACTCATGGGTCGGACTGGGCTCATGCAGGGTCAGAAGAGCGGCTAGACGGTTTTGAGTAGCGGGTTGTGCCAGCGAACGCCGGGGAAGCGATCAAAATCGGTGTCGGCGGTGTGCACGGTGGCCCGGTGGCGGTGAGCAATCGCAGCGATCTGTGCATCCGTCGTGAGATTGCCGCCCGAACCCGCCGCCTCCAGCCACTGCAACGCCTGCACCACGTCGGCTTCATCGGTAATGAGGAAGTCGGTCACCGGACGATCGAGCCACGATCGAACGTGCTCAGCAGCCTCCTCAATCGACATCGGGTTCTCAAACGCCGTCCGACTCGTGCCGATGCGGACAAAGGCGAAGAGCACCACACCGCATAGCCCCACCGGCTCGGCGCCGGAGAGGCACCCCTGCCACCACGAGACGGCAGGCTCGTGGAAGCGGCTGGTTGAGTCGTAGGCGTAGAGCAGGAGATTGGCGTCGGGAACGATCACTTCTCTGCAGCCTCGAGGGCCCGGGTCTTGCGAAGGAACTCCTGAACCTCCAGCTCGTCATCCATGTCGCGAAGTCGCGCCGGATCGATGCCGGATCGAGGCTTCATGGGTTTCGCCTTGACCAGGAAGACGGGTACCTTTTCGCCTCCCTCGCCCTTGAGCCCCCGACGTACGGCCTCGTTCAACACCTGTTTGAAGCTCTTGCGGCCCCGCTCCATCGCTCGGCGGACCAGGCTCTCCACATCAGTATCGAGGGTCACTGTTGTTCTCATGGATGCATCATAGCATCAGTAAAAAATGCTGTCAAGGCATCAAAATATATCAAGCATAAGGTGCCTCGACAGCCTCACCCTGCGGGAGCGCCAGGTGCTGCAGCAGATCGCCTAGCCTGCATTTCTCACCGGATTTCATGGCGAGGGCGGTGAGGTGCCGCGCCCAGCGGGGTTTTCGACCTGAGGGGCGCGGAGTCGTACTTGACAGTACGTCGAGCATCCCGA
>JAZGAL010000008.1:0-2121 GCA_036475815.1 Gemmatimonadota bacterium | reverse complement strand
CTCGCCTCGAGGCCATCCCGGCAGCCCGCCGTCGTCGGGTCGTACAAGGACAGTCCGAGACGGTTCGCCCCGAGGAACCACTCGAAGGACTGACGCATCCGCGCGAGGTATCGGGAATCGCCGGTGGCGGCGTGGGCGTCCTGGAACGCCAGGACAAACGCGGCTGCGTCGATCGGCTGCTCGTCGACGATTGCCCGCTTCCCTTCACGAGGGTACCACCCAGCGTTTCCGATCAGCGCGAGATACCCATCCGCGAAGCAGACCGATTCGAGGAACGCCAAGCTCTCGCGGGCAACGCGCAGCGCCGTCTGATCGCCCGTGACCGACGAGACCTGGAACAGCGCCAGCGGGAGCATCGCGTTGTCGTAGGCCAGCCGTGGCTCGAACCACCGCCACTCCGGACCCGCTTCCCGCTCGTATCGCAGTATGAGCGCGTCCCCGAGCGATTCGATCGTGGCGCGTGCGTTGGCGCTTTCCGGCTCAGCCTGGAGGTAGGCGTGCAACCCCAGAATCCCGAGTGCGCACCCGCGCGGGCCGAATCCGAGGGGGAGGGTTATTGCCCGGTCGAATATCTTTCGGGCGAGGAGCCGGCTGCCTTCGTCGGGCGCCCATCGGACGGCTGCCCCAAGCGCCCACAGCGCTCGGCCGACGCAATCCTCGGAGCTTCGCCCGAGCTGGAGGGCCCTAGGGTAGTCCATGAAATTGTGGAAGTGCCCGTCCTCTCGCTGCGAGTAATGGAGGTAACTCAGGTACGTCGTGATGAGCCGCTGCGTCTCGGCCGAACTGGTCGCCCGCTCTGATCGCAGCGCGACGAGCAGGCCGCGCGCGTTGTCATCCACGCAGTAGCCGTGCCGGCGATCGGGTACGCTGTGAATCGCGTGCTGAAGCAGTCCGGTGTCATCTGTCATCCGGATCAGATGGTCGAGGCGAAGCTCGGGCAGGCTGGGCTCCGGCGCGATCCCGGGCGCCACCGCTTCGCTCAGCACGCGCCGAGCCAGCCGGATGTAGGCAGCCCCGACGCAGGGCCAGGTCATCTGCCGCGCGAACGCGTAGGCGGATCGCTGGAGCCGCGCCCTCTCCGCCTCGTCCGCCAGAAGCGTCTCGAGGATGCCGGTCA
Source organism: Gemmatimonadota bacterium (assembly GCA_036475815.1). Taxonomy (GTDB): domain Bacteria; phylum Gemmatimonadota; class Gemmatimonadetes; order Palauibacterales; family KS3-K002; genus JBDHGH01. Next base: position 1,004 of record JAZGAL010000008.1, on the reverse strand, counting down.
ACTCATCCACGTCGCCGAAGCCGAACAACCGCCCGCGCCCCTCGGAGAGCAGCTCTTTCGCGTACCAGTAGGGTGTGGAAACGACCGCCGCACCGGATCCCATCGCGTATGCCAGCGTACCGCTCGTGATCTGCGCTTTGTCCAGGTACGGCGTGATGTAGACGTCCGCCGCCTGCAAGTACCGGCACAGCTCGCCCTCATCGACGAACTGGTTGCGGAAGACGACGTGGTCGCGGACGCCTAGCGACTCGGCCTCGTGCTCCAGCGCGTGGCGGTACTCCTCGCCGGTGCGGCGCCTGATCTCCGGATGCGTGACGCCAACGACGAGGTAGATCAGGCCGGGAAACCGGCCGACGAGATTCGGGAGTGCACGGAGGACGGTCTCGACGCCCTTCTTGGGGCTCAGCAACCCGAACGTGAGCAGTACCCGCCGGCCAGTGATGCCCAAGGAGGCCTTGTGCCGATCCCGCTCGCCCGCCGGCAGGTCCGGAATCCCGTGCGGGATCAACTCCGTGGTGTCGCGTGAGATGTCGTATGACTTCTCCAGCAGGTCGATGGCTAGATGGCTCATGACGACCAACCGCTCGCACCGCTCGGCCATCCCCTGCACAATCGCCCGCTGTGACACCGTCGGGTGCTCGAGCACGGTGTGGAGCGTGACGATGGCCTGCTTGCGCAGCTGGGAGAGGAAGTCGAGGATGTGCGCGCCGTTGTCGCCGCCGAAGATCCCGTACTCGTGCTGGATCGAGACCAGGCGGATGTCGCTGTCGTTGACGAACTCCGCAGCCGCCGCGTAGTCGTCCTTGATCCCTTGTCGAATCTCCAACCCGACGCGCTCGGGGTACTGGTAGGTGCGCCGGGCGTTGGTCACTGCCAGGATCGTTGCCCGGACGCGCCGGTCCGCGGCGATCACGGCGTCGCTCAGGTCATGTGTGAACGTCGCGATTCCGCAGAGGCGCGGGGGGTAGGTTCCGACGAAGGCAATCGGCAGGTCAGGGGCGCTG
>JAZGAL010000007.1:0-3350 GCA_036475815.1 Gemmatimonadota bacterium | reverse complement strand
GATGTGCCCCGTGGGGAAGAAGAGGGTCACCAGCAACGCGCACAGCTCGATCAGCGTCTTGTTGATGATCAGGTAGGCACCCTCGGCCGGAATCGTGTACTCCAGCCCGGGCCATGGCGGCGTGGCGAGGTAGTACAGCAAGAGCATGATTATCCCGAAGACGGTCGCCGTCCGGGTGAGACCACCCAGCATCAACCCGAGTCCGACGAGGATCAGCCCCCACACGTTCAGCTGATCGACGAAAGCAAGCGTGCCAGGATTGGCTGCCAGGTCCAGGAAGTATTCCGACATGAAGCCCTGAGAACTCTCCAAATAGCCGGCGGCCGTCCAATACGGGTTGACGAACTTGGAAACACCCTCGTAGAAGAAGTGCCACCCGATGGCGAAACGCACCGCAACCAGGGCGGTCAGTTGGACGCCCGAGTATTCCAATCTCATCTCAAACCTTCCTACTTAGAAACGGCTGTGGGCGGGTCCAGCCGGCCGAGAGCGTCGGGTGGCCTTCACCGTCGATTACCATGCACTCGAACCCAGGCAGGGAGTTGATGAAGCGCACTCCTTCCCGCGGGGACATCAGCAGCGCGGCCGTGGCCAGCGCGTCGGAGGCGAAAACGGTGGGGCCCGTGACCGTCACGCTCAGGACGTCGTCGGGTGGACGGCCTGTGCGGGAGCTGACGATGTGGTGCCACGATCCGTCCGGGTCGAACCGGGCCTCGTAGCCGCCCGAGGTCGCGACGGCTCCGCCCATCATCCGCAGAGGCGAGGGGAGAATCTCGCCGTGCCGCGGATCGCGCACGGCGACCACCCAGGGTAGGGCGTCCTCCCGAAGGCCGGAGGCACGGATGTCTCCTCCCGCGTCGATCAGGAAGCGATCGATTCCGTGCGCTTCGAGCACCGCGGCCATCGCATCTACGATGTAGCCCTTGGCGATCCCGTCGAGCGTGATGCCCATCCCGTCCCGCTCGAAGGCGATCTGTCCGGTGGAGACACGCAGGGCATCCGCGCCAACCGTCTCGAGGGTATCTCGCCAAACGACGGGATCCGGGGAGCCCCCGGCTTGCTTTAGGAGGTCCACGAGCGGCTGAACTGTGATGTCGAAGGCGCCGCCGCTGGCCTCATGGACCGCGGCCGATCGATCGAGCAGCAGCGTCAGCTCCGGCGGCGGATCCGCGAGGCTTCCCTCCGCGTTGAGCACGCCCACGGCGGAGCCGGGGTCGAACCGATTGAGGAGGCCGATCAGGCGATCCATCTCCTCGAACGCGCGGCCGGCCGCATCCTCCAACAGGTACCGGGAGTGGTGGATTGCGGCGACCGACACGCGGGTGCTCATGGCCCGCCTATCGAGCACGAGCTTGTGGTCGCCGGACGGTAGGATCGTATCTTCGATGCGCTCCGGTGCGGGCCGGGTGGACTCGAATCCCATCTCGAGCAGCACCGCCATCGTCGCAGGGTCGCGTTCCCTGTGCGCGGGTCTCACAGGGCGAGCGCGTACGACTGGCCGAAATGTCCGGTGTCGCCCATGGGTGTCTCCAGGGGGAGGAAGCCGAACCGCTCGTAAAGGTCTCCGGCCCGATCCATATGCGCCAGTGTCTCGAGGTAGCAGGTGCATCTGCCGGACCGCCCTGCTTGCCGCCACGGGGACGGAGGCCCGCGAGACCGCTTGGGCCGACTTCCTGGCCAAGTACAGCCGTTCGGATCTCCAAACCGTCTATTCGCGGGGCAGCAGCTACGACAGTACGATGGATCGGTAGGCCTATGTCCTGGAAAAGCTGAAGGACGACGATTGCGGCCGCCTTCGCGGCGGAACGCATGGATCGCGGGGAGCTCTGAGCTTGACGATCACCCGACGGGAGGCGCTAACCCGGCTGGCCGTGCTGGCGGTGGGCGCTCCAGTGATCGGATCACTGCCCCGCGAGGCGGCGTTTGCACTGAAAGAAACGGATCAGACGCATCTCCCCGGCCCGCTGGGAGTCCAACTGTATACCCTCCGCGCGGAGATGGAACGGGACATGGCGGCCACTCTGGCCCGGGTGGCGGAGATCGGCTACGAGGAGGTGGAGTTTGCGGGCTATTTCGGCCATTCGCCGTCGGAAATCCGGAGGTTCCTCGCCGACGCGGGTCTTCGCGCCCCTTCGGCCCACGTTGCCCTCAACCTCGTAGAGGAGGCGTGGCCCGCGACTCTCGAGGCCGCCGCCGCCGTCGGCCATGAGTACGTCGTCGTGCCGTGGATCCCCGAGTCCATGCGTGCTTCCCTGGACGATTGGCGGGAGACTGCCGAGCGCCTCACCCGGGCGGCCGCAGAGGCCCGTGCGACGGGGCTTCAGTTCGCCTATCACAACCACGACTTCGAGTTCCGACAGATGCAGGGCCGGACGCCACTGGACGTCTTCCTCGAGACGGCCGATCCGGACCTGGTTCAGGTCGAGCTCGACCTCTTCTGGATCGTCGACGCTGGCGGAGACCCGATCGCCTTCATCGACCGCTGGCCGGGCCGGATCCCGCTGGTTCATGTGAAGGACCGGACCGGCGATGGCCGGATGACCGAGGTAGGGAGCGGCGTCATCGACTGGGCCGAGATCTTCCGACACCGGGAGCGGGCCGGGATCCGCCACTACTTCGTCGAGCACGATCGCCCGGGAAAGCCCTTCCAGTCCGTGGAGTCGAGCTTCCGCTATCTGAGCCAACTCGAGACTTGAGCGGGTGAAGAGCCGCAACGTTCGGCAGGCTCCAATATGCACGAAAGCCCGCATGGTTGCGGGCTTTCTGCCAGTCGGGGCGCCGGGATTTGAACCCGGGACCTCCTGAACCCCATTCAGAGTGGGCACTGGGCCAGATACGACGAAATGTAGTATTCACGCGGTGTTTCGGGCGTCCTCTGTCGTATCTGAATCACCCGAATCGAACCGAAAAGCGCATGTTTTTGCCCCACTTTTTACCCCACCTCGCGACGAGACCCGCAACTGCGGCCGGGAACTCGAGGCCGCTGTGACTCGGCCGGTTCTTAGATCGTCAGAGGAACGAGGTAAATTGGAGAAGTAAGCGTCCGGCCGCCCACCCGGGGCGGCTGGCCGGCGCGGATTTGAACTCTGCAGCTTGAAGGCACGCCGGCCTCTTGAGGGACACACCTTCTAAAGCGCGGACGGACGGCGGCCCTAGATCTTCCCTGGTCGCCCGATCCCTCCCCGACGCTTCCTGCGGATCGATGCCGGCCCAGCCGGTGGGAGACACGCATGAAGACCCGACTCGATCGATCATCGGCGATGGAGCGACTCCGCAAACACCTTTCCCGAACGGAACCCGGACAGGTCCCGGAGAGCGAGCGCTCTACCCTCGCGGCGCTTCTGACCGAC
>JAZGAL010000006.1:0-3522 GCA_036475815.1 Gemmatimonadota bacterium | reverse complement strand
AGCACGAAGTCGTCCGAGATGACCGGGTCCGCGAGAAACCGGCTCGCCACGGCCAACTCGCCGAAGCCGTGAATCTCGACGGGTTCCTGTCCTGCCGCGACGACAGGGAACGCCATCAGGATCGACGCGATCCACTGCCATTGCGTCCGGGAATGCATCACGCTATCTGATCGAGAACCAGCGCCGCGAAGGACTTCGCAACGTTCGCTCAGTGAAGACGCTCTCCGGAATACCGAGATCGTACTCCACGTTGCGGAACTCGGAGACCGTGGTTCCACCGGAGCGAAGGTCCGACACCTGCATCTCGGTCACCGTTGGGTGTCCCCCGAACTCGGCCACCTCCAGTGCTTCGATTCTGCGGTAGACCTCTCCGCCCTCGTCCACGTATTCCATCTTGATGGGGAGGAATGTCTCCTTGTCGATCCACACCGTCCACCAGCTGAACTCCACCGCACCCGCATCGACGGGAGTGTTCTTCACGACATAGAATGCCTCAGTAGCTTCCACGAGCTCGTGGATGTCCTCTTCCACGCCGCGACCCGACACATCCTCGTATACGAAGTGCGAACCCACGAAGCTAGTGCGCTCATCACCCGCCGCGATGCGTTTGACGAGATCGAGATCCGGGAGGTAGAGCCAGCGGTCGTCATTCTTACCGACATGCTTGTGTACGATGAAGACAGTATTGCGCACGTCAGCCGGGCGCTCGAATAGGAGAGCGTAGTTCTGGTCGCCGCCGTCACTGATGTCGCGTCGCAAGATTATGAACTGCCGAATCCGTTCCCGCCCCTGGGCATCGGTGATCGTCATGCGAACGCGCGCGCGGCCGTCGTCACCGGCGTAGTACGCCGCCAGGTTCGCGCGCTCCACGATCGCTTGAACGTCCGTGAGATTCTGTGCGGCCAGAGGCCCGGTCAGCAGACACGACGCGATGAACGCCGCGATCAACCAGGCTCTATAGCATTTCATCAAGTCCTCCCCATACTAGGCGCCCTCGACGAACAGCCTTTGCTTCAGTAGATGCATACTGCCCGGCAGCAGCACCACCGTCACAGCGCACGACACCGCCATGATGGTGGCCAGGAAGAAACCAACAGTAATGTAGGGGACCAAGGGTGAAGCCAACATCGGCAGAAAACCAATCGCGATCACGATCGCGTTTCGCACGATTGCCCGTACCGGCTCAGCGAACATCTGATCCACCGTCAAGCGCCAGCTACGGGTCTCCCGCTGAATCACGCGCGCGCGTTGCAGAAAGTGGATAGCGAAATCCACAGAAAGTCCCAGCGTGAGCGCACTGAGCACCGCAACGGGCATATCGTAGTCCTTGCCCACGAGACCAATGAGCCCGTAGATGAATCCGATCGTGACCGACAACGGGAGCATCGCGAGCAGGGCGAACCAGACCGACCGGAACAGCACGAGCATCATGATGAACACGATCACGAAGCTCCCCAGCAGGGCCCGCAGCATCCCCTTCACCATGTCGTTCTGCCAAACGACGTTGAGGTAGGTGAGGCCGGCCCAGCCCACCGAGATTCCCTCGGGCGGCGGGTGTGCTTCCAGGTACCGGTCCACCCGTTCAATCACGCTGCGCATGTCCTGGTTGTCGCCGCTCCTGAGCTGCAGCCAGATGTTGGCCGCGCGGTAATCAGGGGTGACGAAGTGCCATAGATCCTGCGGTCGGTGAGACGACTCGTAGCTCAGCAGCGTCTGGGCCACGCCACCGGAGGTGGGCGGGATCGTGAAGTATTCGGGATCGGCCTCACGAAGTTCCCGATGCACCGTCTTCACGATATCCGGGAGCGCATTGGACTTGCCGACCAGCTCGGAGCGCTGCAGGTCCGCTTGCAGCTCGGCGATGAACTCGAGCGCCGCCGGCGCCAGGAAGAACTTGCCCTCAGCCTCGACATCCTCAAGCCGCAACAGCACCTCGTCCCACAACTCCGCTTCACCGTTTCCAGCGATGTCCAGTTCGTCCAATACCGCGTCGACAAGCGCCGTGATGTGGGCGCCCCTCTCCACCGTCCCGACCGATTGATGCAGCTCGCTCCACCGGGCGCTCACATCGATCCGCCCGCCCGCCGCCGCCTCACTCAAGAACCCCGCGATCACGCCCGCCAGCTCATGCGTGCCGCTTGTGTCCGCCAGCTGCTCGAGCACGAGGAACGCGTTGTACGTGCCGCCGAAGTGTGCGTTGAGCACGCGATCCGCCACCCGGATGGGGTGGTCGGGACGAAACCACCGGACCGGATTGTCGTTGATGCGAATCCGCGTGATGCCAAAGGCGCTGATCGCGACAACGATGAGCGTGAGGGTCACCATCACCTTGGCACCCGACAGCGTTCTGGGACCGAGACCCCCAAGCAGCCGGACGAGAAGCCCGCCCTCATCCCGTGTCCCGTCCCGCCGCTCGAGCTTGGCGATGCTCGCGTCGCTCAACAGCGCGATGTACGCCGGAATGAACGTGATCGTGAGTAGGAACGCCAGCATGATACCGATGGCGACAAACACCCCGAACACGCGGACCGGCGGGATCGGTGCAAACGCGAGCGACGCGAAACCGGCGGCGGAGGTCAGCGACGTATAGAGCATCGGCGTGAACAGATTTTCCATCACCCGGCGCACCGTCTTCAAGCGGCCACCAACGCGCGAGTACGAGTCGGCGAATTCGCTGAGAACATGTACCGAGTCAACGACGGCTATCGGCATCAGGAAGATCGGTATCATCGAGCTCATGATGTGGACGGTGAACCCGAGACCGATCAGCAGACCCATCGTCGCAATCACCGTCACCATGGCAACGATCATCGGCGCGACGATCAGAAGAACGCTGCGGAAGAAGAACCACATGAGGAGAAAGACCAGCAGGCCGGCCAGCGGCGCGGCAATCCCCATTTGCTTGAACATCTCGACGCCAAACGTATCCTCGGCCACAGGTAGACCAGTAATGAAGTATTCCTCCGGGCCGTCGAGGCCAGCGACGATTTCCTCGATCTCAGTGGCAACGCGATGACTCACTCGCTTTTGCTCGATGGGGACGTAGATGGCCACGGCCTTGCCGTTCTCACTGAGGAGCGTACCGTCGATCATGGGCAGCCGCGCGGCAGCAGCACGAATGGCGCGTGCCTCCTCACGCGTGCTCGGCGGATGGTCCATCAGCCAGTCAAAGCGCACCACCCCAGGGCCGCCCTGAGATATGTTGTCCACCGTAGAGATCGAGAGCAGGTCCTGCCGGATGACGCCATCGATCTGAGCGATTTCACGCGTGAGTTCGTGAATCCGGCCGAGAGAGGCCGGATTGAACACGCCGTCGGGATCCTGTTCATTGACGACCCCGACGACGATCATGTCGTACAGCGTGAAGCTCCGTTTTACCTCATTGTGAAAGACGCGTGCACCCTGGCCACGGGCACATATGTCGAGAGAAAGGCCCCTGACGATTCTCGTGGCTATCGTCGCAGTGAGTGCAGTCATCTATTTGATGGCCTTCAGACCTGTGGCATCCGAAGGGATTGTAGA
>JAZGAL010000005.1:0-20315 GCA_036475815.1 Gemmatimonadota bacterium | reverse complement strand
CAATCCAGGTCGCGACCGCTCACGGACTCGAACATGTGGAACATGTCCCAGGGGTACGGGTGCTTGAACGCCCAGGCCTCGAGATAGGCGCGGTAGGCGCGCAGGAACGTCTCCGCGCCCAGTAGAGCGCGCAGCGCGACCAGCAGCGTGGCGGGCTTCGAGTAGGACGCGGTACCGAACTCAGCGAAGCCGTAGTGGAAATCCGATCGGCGCATCATCTCGCTCTCGTTCCCGGAAAGCGCGAACTGGACGTACGCGAACTGAGTGCCGAGCTCGGGGTTCGTGCCGGGAAAGAAATCCTTGAAGGCCTGGTTGCCGTTGAAGCTGGTGGTGCCTTCATCCATCCAGCTATAACGCCGCTCGTCGGTCCCCACGATCATCGGCACCCACATGTGTGCCAGCTCGTGAGCCGTCACGCTGTAGAGCGCCGTGTCGCCTGCCGAGTTGAGGCCGCCCATAAGGGTCATCATCGGGTACTCCATCCCACCACCCATGATGTTCGTCCCTTCCACCGAAGTCATGTGCGGCCACGGGTAAGGAAGGCCCGTGTACTCCGACAGGAACGCGATGGATTGCTGCGCATAGCGCACTTCGTTCTTCCATCTGGGAGCCAGGTCCCTGTAGATCGCGTCGATCCGCGCGTAGTCCGTCGCTCCGTCGCCGTCCCGATCGCCAACCGGGGTCCGCGCAGCGTCCCACAGCGACTCGCGGGTGACGCTGAACGCCACGTCCCGGACCGTGTCGGCGACAAAGTGCCACGCTAGGTAGCCGTCCACGCCGCTGCCTGTGGCTCCGGAGTCGAGGTCTTCAGCAGTAATCACCTGCACGACTTCGTCACTTCCCTCAGCACGGCGCAGACGATCCACAATCGCCGGCGCCAGGACCTCGTCCGGGTTCTGGAGTTGGCCTGTTGCCATCACCACCCAACCGTCAGGAGCCTCGACCGTCAGGTCGTAGCTGCCGAAGCCGGCGTAGAACTCGGCCATCCCGGTGAACGGATCGTGCTGCCAGCCCACGACGTCATCATGGACCGCCATCTGCGGGTACCAGTAGGCCAGGTATAAGAGGTTGTCGGCGTCCCAGCCCATGCGGCCCGAGGCCCCATGCTGAGGGATAGTGAAGGCCCAATCGATCTCGATGCTCACAGACCCACCCGGCGGCACGGGTTGAGCGGGTGCCATCATGAGCTGGGTGCCGGAGACCTGGTAGCGCGGCCCCTCCCGGACACCTGTGGCAAGCTCCTCACCGTTCAGCGACACGCGGCTGAGCTCCACGCCGCCGGTCACCTCCTGCGGAATCCTGCGTGGCACCCCTTCGGCATGGAGGTTCTGGTGCAGGTGCAGGTAGAGCACCGGCAGCGAATCGGGCGAGTTATTGTGATAGATGAGGGTCACCTCTCCCTCCAGCCGCTTCTCGGCCGGGTCGATCCGGGTCTTCAGCGTGTAATCCGTCCACTGCTGCCAGTATGCGGAACCGGGCTCACCCGCCATCGTGCGTGTTCCCCGCTCCAGCGCCCGCTCGTACGCGAGCGGATAGGTGAGCGGGTACGGAATCGGCCGCGACGCGACACGGCCGTCGCCTTCGGGCCCTTCTTCCACCCGCCCCTGGCCGGATGCCGAGCCGGCGACCAGCAGGGACAAGACGACGATGAGGTAGAACCGTGATGCTCTGCGCATTTGCGAATCTCCTGCTTCCAGTGATCAGCGTGACCAGCTGTTATTTTGACGATTGACGTCCGGGAAGGCGAACTCGGGATCGATCTCAACCCGAACCACCGTTTCGTTCCCGGGCACAAACACTTCCGCCGTCGTGGCGCCGCTCAGCCAGGTTTCCACCGGGATCTCCCGGCGAACGACCTCGCCACCCGACAGAGTGATCCTGAGCCGCACCGGCATCGGCACCAGCCCGCGGTCCTCGATCACGATCCGCGTTCCCTCGTCGGTCTGCTCCACGCCGGCCACCGCCTGGTCCAGCGTCCAGGTCTCGTAGTACCAAGCGCGCCAGAACCAATCCAGGTCGCGACCGCTCACGGACTCGAACATGTGGAACATGTCCCAGGGGTACGGGTGCTTGAACGCCCAGGCCTCGAGATAGGCGCGGTAGGCGCGCAGGAACTTCTCTTCGCCCAGCAGAGCGCGCAACGCGACCAACACGGTCGCCGGCTTCGCGTAGGAGGCTACCGAGAAAGCTTCGCGCACATAGTGGTAGTCGGACCAGCGCATCATCTCACCCTCATCATCCGAGAGCGCCATCTGCAGGTAGGCAATGTGATCGAAGATTTCGTGGTTCAAGCCGGGAAAGAAATCTTTGCGAGCCTGGTTCTCGTTGAAGCTGGTGGTGCCTTCGTCCATCCAGCTATAGCGCCGTTCGTCACTGCTGACGATCATCGGCAACCACATGTGCCCCAGCTCGTGAACCGTGACGTAGTACAGGGCGCTGTCGCTTCGTTCGTTGTAGTCACCTATGAGGGTCATCATCGGGTACTCCATACCGCCACCCCTGAAACCCGCTTCCACGGCCGTCATATGGGGCCACGGATAGGGAATCCCGGTGTATTCCGATAAGAACGTGATCGCGTGCTGGGCGTAGCGCGCCGTGTTCCGCCACCTCGGTGCGCTCTCTGGGTAGATGGCGTCGACCCGGGTATAGTCCGGCGTGCCATCGCCATCCCTGTCGCCGACCGGTGTGCGGGCGGCATCCCACAGAGACCGCCGCGTGAGGCTGAAGGCCACATCGCGCACGGTGTCCGAGACGAAATGCCAGGCCAGCCGATCGCCCTCGGCGGAGCGCGTCGCCCGCTCGCCGAAATCTTCGGCGCTGAGGACGTGCACGATCTCGTCGCTGGTCTCCGCCAGCCGCAAGCGCTCGATGATGTGCGGTGCCAGCACGTCCTCGGGATTCTCGAGCCGACCGGTGGCCGCCAGCACCCAGCCAACCGGCGCCTCGACCGTGAGGTCGTAGCTGCCGAAGCCCGCGTAGAACTCGGCTCGGCCCATGAACCAATCCGTTTGCCATCCCACCACATCGTCGTAGACCGCCATTTGGGGGTACCAGTAGGCGATGAACATGAGGTCCTCCTCCCACCCCATCCGGTCGGAGGCTCCCGTGCTTGGGATCGTGAACTCCCAGTCGATCTCGATGGTGACGGTTTCACCCGGGCCCACCGGCCGCGGAGGGACTAGGCTCATGAGCGTGGCGCTGACCGCGTACCCCGCGCCCTTCTCCACATCGGCCTGAATCTCCCGTCCGGCTACCGACACCCGTTCAAGCTGGACGCCGCCGGTCACTTCCTGGGGAATCTTCCGCGGCGCTCCCTCCGCGTGCAGGTTCTGATAGAGGTGGAGGAAAAGCGTGCTCAGCGTGTCGGGCGAGTTGTTCCGATAGAGGATGGCCGCCTGTCCCTGGAGCCGCTTCTCGGCCGGGTCGATCCGGGCCTTGAGCGTATAATCCGTCCATTGCTGCCAGTAGGCCGGCCCCGGCTCACCGGTCAGGGACCGAGTGCCTTTCTGAAGCGCGCGCTCATAGCCCAGGGGATAAACGACCGGGTAAGGGATGGGCCGCCGGGTCGAATCGGCGACCGGCCTGGAAGCCGTCTCCACTTTCTTCTGCCCGGTGCTGGCGCAGCCTGCAGCCGTCACCGCGGCGGCAACGGCGAGGGTCAGGTGTAAGGATCGCCTCATGCATGTTCCTCGCTTCGAGTAGGAGCCCGGTGGCTGTGACGGCCGCCGTGACAGGCACGTCCAGACTGTCAAAGGCCCCAAACTTCCACATGTCCCGGGTTACCCGCAAGGCGGCCGAGCACGCTGCGCCATCGCCGGCACCTGCCGCAAACCACGGAACTTCTTGCGTCGAGCGAGCCAGTCGATAATCTTGTGTCGGGAATCGCTCCAGCCTCCTAGCCCCAGGGCCTCTACGCGGCGATTCTCGAGATCTGGAGGTGCCCACGCTCTCTTACAAAAAGGACGCGATCGCTCCCGACGCGATCCGAGCATCCAATCCGCGAGCTAGGAGGCCATCCATCATGGTGAGTCGCAAGCTCACACGTCGAGACTTCGTCAAAGTGGGAGCGACCGGAACGGCCGCCCTCTTCTTCAGCAGGAGGAATGCGTTGGGCGGCGGCGATGATCCCCCCATGCCCGAGCGCCCACTCGGTCGCACGGGCCACAACGTTCGTCTGTTCAGTCTCGGCGGCCAGGCGACCCTGGAGAAATCGGGGACCCGCGACGAGTCGGTCGCGATCATCAACCGGTCTATCGACCTGGGCGTCAACTACATCGACACCGCCGCGGCCTACGGACGCGGGATCAGCCAGACCTACATCGGCGAGGTCATGGCGACACGCCGAAACGAAGTCTTCCTTGCCACCAAGACGCATGACAGGACGCGAGACGGCTCGCTGAGACTCCTGGAGGAGAGTCTGCGCCTGCTGCAGACGGACCATCTCGATTTGTGGCAGCTGCACAATGTTCGAACGGTCGAACAGCTGGACAAGATCTTCGGCGCGAACGGCGCTATCGAGGCGCTCCAGCAGGCTCGTGACGAAAAGGTCGTGCGGTACCTGGGCATAACCGGGCACTACGACCCCGACACACTGATCGAGGGGATCGAGCGGTTCGACTTCGACGCGATCCTCATGGCGCTCAATCCGGCAGACCGCAACCACTTGCCGTTCACCGAGAAGCTTCTGCCACTCGCGAAGCAGAAAGGGATGGGCGTGATCGGGATGAAGATTCCGGCTCGGGGCCGGCTGTTCCGTGAGGGTGGGATCACCTCCATGAAGGACGCGATGTCTTACGTGCTCTCGCTCGACGGGGTCAGCACGGTGATCGTTGGCTGCGATAACGTACAGCAGCTGGAGGAGAACATATCCATCGCCGCCGACTTCCAGCCTCTTGCCAGCAGCGACATGGCCCGGCTGGAAGGACTGACGGCCGGCTACGCAACCGAGGCGGCCTTCTTCAAGAAAGGAGGAGCCGGCTGGGGAAGGCCCGGCATGGATGACCAGGGGTTCCTCGACTGATCGACGATGCCGGCAAGGCATGATCGTTGCGACAATTCTTGTGGGTGGGGCGGAACTTAGAGTTCCAACGACGGAGGGGTGCAGTAGCCATGGTTAAGCAAGCAGCGACTATGCCGGGAGAGGCCACGCCGCTCTCGGCTGTCGATCCCGCAGAAGACCTCAATCCCTTTCACATAGCACAGCAGCAGTTCGATAACGCCGCTCGCTACATCGGCGATCTGGACGCCGGTCTGGCCGAATTCCTGAAGCGGCCGAGCCGGATGATCGAGGTGGAGTTTCCCATCGAGACCGCCGAAGGCGAGGTCAGGAACTACGTGGGATATCGCTGTGTCCACAACCGGGCTCGTGGCCCCGGGAAAGGCGGGATCCGCTACCATCCCGACGTCACGGCCGACGAGGTGCGGGCGCTAGCTTCCTGGATGACCTGGAAGTGCGCGGTGCTGGACGTCCCGTTCGGCGGCGCCAAGGGCGGCGTGGTTTGCGACCCCAAGAAGCGCACCAAGGATGACTTGCGGAAGATCACCCGCCGCTTCATCGCCGAGCTGGGCGACACCATTGGACCCTACACCGACGTACCGGCTCCGGACGTCAACACCAACGCCGAGACGATGGCCTGGATCTATGACACCTACGACATGATGCATAAGGGCAAGAACAACCTGGGCGTCGTCACGGGGAAGCCGGTTGACATCGGCGGCTCCTTGGGCCGAAACGAGGCCACAGCCCGCGGCTGTCTCTTCTGCACGCAGCGTGCCCTGGCCCGAGGTATCGTACCGGGCCTCAACTCGGTTGTCGGCGCTCAGGTAGCCATCCAGGGCTACGGCAATGCCGGGGCCATCGCCGCCGAGCTGTTCGCCGCGGAAGGGGCCCGGATCGTCGCCGTGAGCGATTCGCGGGGCGGCATTCACAACCCCAAGGGACTGGATCCGCGTGCCGCGTTGAAGCACAAGAAGGAGACGGGCTCCGTAGTGGGCCTGAGCGGCACCAAGAAGATCAGCAACGAGGAACTGCTGACGATCCCGTGCGATATCCTCATCCCGGCGGCGCTGGAGAACGTGATCCGCGCTGATAACGTCGCTGAGATCCAGGCCAAGCTGATCGTGGAAGCGGCCAACGGGCCGACGACGCCGGCCGCTGACAAGATCCTCTTCGAGCGTGGCATCCCGGTGCTTCCGGACATCCTGGCCAACGCGGGCGGGGTGACGGTGAGCTACTTCGAGTGGGTGCAGAACAACGAGTACGAGCAGTGGGACGAGGACGAAGTCAACCTCAAGATGCACATCAAGATGGAACGGGCGACCGATGCGGTGATGGACAAACAGAGAGAGACCAACGGCTCGCTCACCTCTGCAGGAAAGGAGCGCCCGAAACGAGAGTCGGCCGGCAACGCACTGCTGTCCGTGGACCTGCGCACCGCCGCCTACATATTGGCAATCAGCCGCGTCGCCCACGTAACATTGGAACGCGGCATTTGGCCCTAACCGACGCCGGCGGTTCCGGGCCCGGGACCGAGGCGCTGCAACAGAGCCGCGCCGGCATAAGCCGCCGCTGCGACGAAGAAGAGCGACCGCGAGCCACTCTCTAAAGCGATCAGCGCGGCGAGCGGCGCTGCTACCACGGAAGCGAAGCCGTTGGCGGCCCATCCCCACGCGACCCCCACCCCCTCGGTGTCCGCGCCCGCGATCGACCGCAACCCGATCGGAAACGGCATTCCCATCAGGAAGGCGAGCGGCGCCAGCAACAGCAGAGCGACCGCCGCACGCAGGGCCAGCTGTGCCGGCTGCAGGAGATGCACGAGCGCCAGCAGCAGAGCCCCGTACAGAACGAGCATGACGGCCAGCCCGGCGCCGGCCAGCCACCCGCTCCCGGCATCCAGCCGATCAGACCAAACGCTCCCCAGACCGGAACAGATCAGAAACGCGGCCAGAACGGCGGCGACCGCATATACAGGATGGCCGAGCAGAAGGTTGAGCTGCTGGATGGCCGCGATCTCCGCTGTCAGGTAGGCGAAGCCGATCGCCGCGAAGTATCCGATCAGGCGGAGCCGGTTACGCGCGGACACCGGGCCGGCTCGGAGCGCCGCGGGCACAATCATCAGCAGACCGGCGAGCAGGATGCTCTGAACGAGAGTGGCAAACAGCGCCACGTAGCCCCACTCGGCGAAGGCCAGCCAGGTGCCACGGCCGCGCCGCAGGAGCCCCCCAAGTGACGCGGCGCGCAAGAAGTGGTGGGGGTAGGGCCGCGCATCGTCGGTTGCGTCGACGTGGAACGGGTATGTCGAAGCGAAGCGACTCGCCTGTTCAGGCCCGGAGACTGTCGCTGCGGCAGCCCGGTAGAGCGTCGGCTCATCCATAACATTGAACCCGCTGGACGCACCTTCGATGCCCGGGTACCAATCGAGATCGAACTGCCGCTCGCGCGCCCAACCCATCAACCCATGGATCTCCTCGGCGTCGAATCCCGACGGTTTCACCAGCACCGTGCCGGTGGCCCAGCTATGCACGACGATGAGACCGTCCACCATCGCGTCCGGCGCAACGCGCCTCAACGCCTCCCCCGCCGTCAGGATCGCGCGAACATTCTCCCGCGGAGGCGCGGTCAACCAGCGCGTGATCGCTAGCACACCGTCTTCACTCAAGTGCTCGAGGTAGGCGGTATAAGCTTCCACAGTGTGCAGAAAATCCTCGTTCAACGCGTACACACCGGCAGCGGAAGTGCCGAAGGCAAGGCCGGCGCCCAGTGTTATCAGGTCGAAGCGCTCGCGGGAACGGGCGACGTACCCCCGGGCGTCTCCCGACACCCATTCGACGGCCGCACCGTCCAACCACCCCGCCAGTTCCACTAGCTGCGGATTGAGCTCCACCGCCGTGACCTTCGAGGCGCCGTGGGCCAGTGCGGTCCATACCGCCGTCCCGCCGCCTGCTGCCAGAACGAGCACATCGCTCCGGCCGCCCAGAGCGTACGGAGCGGCAGACGGGAGCCAGTCGAGGATGGCCATCGCCGAGCTGTCTCGCTCCCAGGCGCTCACTGCCCCGGCGATCTGCCCATCGACGAACAGCGCCGTCTGGCGGGGAAACGCGCCCCGATAGGCCAGGGAGAGTCCTGGAGCGTAGCGAAACGCTGCAGCGTCGACAGCGACCACCCAGCCGAGCGGGCTGGCGCGCTCCGCAATGCGCCGCGCATCGGGGAACGCCTCGACCTGGGGCAGCCCTTTATACGGCGAGACGTCGAGGCGCCAGAGCGGTCGCGCGAATACGGCCGCTGCGAAAAGCGCCGTGACCAGCGCGATGCTAGTATGGAGTCGGCGCTTCGATCCGCCGAAGGCGGCGCTTATCGCTCCCAGCGACGCAACCAACGCAGGAGTGGCAAGGGCACGTTCCGGGAAAACGATCCAGAGGATTCCCACCGCCAGCGCCGCTCCAACGCCCGCGCCCACGAAGCTCGCGCCGTAGATCCGGCCTACCCGCTCGGGCTCGAGGGTCAGCGCGAGCAGGATCGCCAGGGCGGCCACGCCGAACGGCAAGGCGAGGAGGAGGTAGACCAGGGCGAGCCGCAGCCACTCCCAGGCGTCCCAGGGCAGCTGCGTTGGATCCAGCGGGACCAGGTGGACCAGCGCCGCGCTGGCGACCAGCGCAATCGGCGTCCACAACGCCGCTGCGTTGAACCAGCGCGCCGCGCCCGCCCGGTCCGGGCGAACCAAGGCCAGCAGCGTACCACTGGCACCGAACCCGAGCATGGCAACGCCGATCGCCATGTAGGCGAAGTGGTGGAACTGCTCGATCGCAAAGACCCGAACTAACAGGATCTCGTAGGAGAGCGTGCTGGCCGAGAGAAGAGCGACGGCCAGTGGCCGTGAATACCTCGCGACTCTGCTCAGCGCAGGCCTTTCAGCATCGGCACGAACCGCACCGGAAGAAGGTTGCGGGTCCGCACGACGCCGTCGGCATCCTTCATCACCAGGATGAGGTTCTGAACCCCGTAGACGCTTCCCACCGGGATCATCATCCGCCCGCCGGGTTCGAGTTGCTCCACCAGCGCCGGCGGTATGTACCCGGCCGCTGCCGTAACGATGATGGCCTCGAACGGTGCGGCCTCTTCCCAACCATAGTGCCCATCAGCATACCGCCCGGTCACGTTGTGGTAGCCGAGCCGCTCGTGACGCTCCAGGGCGCTGGTGGCCAGCGCCTCGAAGATCTCAACCGTGTACACCTCGCAACCGATCTCCGCCAGCACAGCGGCCTGGTAACCCGACCCGGTACCCACCTCCAGGACCTTCATCCCCGGCCTGGGTTTCAGGATCTCCGTCATGTACGCGACGATGTACGGTTGCGAGATCGTCTGGCCGTAGCCGATAGGGAGAGGGCGATCCGCGTAGGCCCGGCTGCGATACTCCGAGGGCACGAACTCGTGACGCGGAACCGCCAGCATGGCCGCCAGGGTGGCGCTATCCTCAACACCGTAGTCCGCGATGAGTCGTACCATATCGCGCCGCTGCCCGGCGAAGCGGTCCTGGGCTGCGCCGCTTTCTTGCGCAACTGCGCCCGCAGCGGAGAGGAGAAGAAGGGCTACACCAGTCAACGGGAATTCGATTCTCGTCATCGACATGAACGCGATCTCTCCGTTCGTGGGCCGATCACCGCGCCTAGTTGGACGGCACCTTGCTGAATTGTTCGTCGCTGAACGAGTACGAAGACCGGAACCCGTCGACCTTCCCGTCCTCGCTCACGTCGAACAGGAAATGAACGTCCACCAGGTCCAATACCGTGCCGTAGAAATGGTTGGCGCTCAGAGGCACCAACTCCAAGGTCGGCGTGTCCTGGGCATCGGCATAGAGTTTTCCGTCTCTCAGCGTGATAGTCACTCGCTGCTGCCCTGAGACGTACTCGCCGGCGTACTTCGCCAGGGCCGCGTCGTCTATCTCGACCGCCGGGCTAAGCACTGCGGCCGGGTTCACGGAAGGCAGTACGTAGCGAGTCATTATCGCCATGTTATTGAGCTCGCCCATCGGGTTGTCGAAGACCTGTTGCAACAGCACGACGACCATATCGAACTCCGGGAACACGAAGACCTTCTGCCCTCCATGTCCCGAAGCGAAGAAGGTGTAGGACGATTGCCCGGCATAGTGGTAGTCGCCGCACCACCACTGCAATCCATAATTGGGGGAGTTGCCTTCGTTCACGATGTGCTCTTTACCCGACTCCCTGACCCAAGCCTCGGATACGATCCTCTCCCGGTTCCACATTCCGCGGTTCAAGAAGAGGTAGCCGAGCTTGGCCAGGTCTCGCGGACGCATGTGGACACCCCCGGCCGCGTCGGCCAGCCCGTTCTCGATGTGCTCCCACTCGTAGTCGGTGATGCCGAGAGGCCCGAAGAGATTCTTCTCCGCAAACTCATCCATCGGCATGCCGGTGCTCGACTCTACGATACTCGACACCACGGTCGACAGCCCGCCGCTGTAGTTGAACTCGGTACCGGGCTCCGCGACCATGGGTTTTTCAAAGACATAGCCGATGGGATCATCGCCGGTGCGTGTCTGAACGAAGTCGTTGCGCGGGTCGTCGTACGGGTAGGACGACTCATCCCACTCGAAGCCCGCGCTCATCGAGAGAACGTGGCGGAGGAGAATGCGCTGCTTGCGCGGGTCTGCTGTCAGAACGCTCTCGTACTCCGGAAACAGCTCGACGAGCGACCGATCCAGAATGCCCTCGTCGATCCCATCGAGATATCCCTGATCCATCGCGATACCGAGGGCAATCGAGGCGACGCTCTTCGAGATCGAGGCCGTGTAATGTACGCGACTGCTGTCATAGCCAGCGAAGTACTCGTCGAGAACCATCTTTCCATCCTTGACGAGCACGATCGCATGGAGGCCAGAAAAGGTGCCGCCGGAAGCGTCGCGCACGAGATGTTCGATGAGCGTGGCATCGAGCCCAACCTCAGCCGCAGATGCGCGCTCCCAGTTACCACCAGCAACCCGCGGCTCTTGGCCAAAGCAGGCCACGGCCGCAAGCAGGACTACGACTACAGAACCAAAGCGAGCTGCTGTCTGTTCGTGTCTCACTTGCGCTCCCTCGTTTCTATCAATGCGTGAGTGCATCATTCCAAGCGCTCAGTTGCTGCGAGGAGCCGTTCCCGTTGAGACTTGCTGAACACGATACACACGGGAATACCCCGGTGGCTCAAGAGGCAGCAAGGTCTGCCAGCACCGGCTCCCGCCGAGCGACCTGCCGCTGCAGATCCAGGTCCATCTCGCGGCGCGGCGACTCCGACTCCAGCTCCTCGTAGTACTCGCTCCGGTCGATGAGCTCGCCGATCAGGACGCCGGCTATAAGGTAGACGTGCAAACTCTGGAAGTCGATCAACCAGAGGATCGCGGGTAGGACCAGACCGAAGCCCATACGCGCCGCACTGACGATCGGGCGAACCGGCCGGCCCGCATCGATGAAGCTGAGCTTCCTCAAGACATAGAGCGCCAGCTTGCCGAGACCGAAGATGCCGGCGAGCCATGCGGTACCGCTGAACACGCCCGCGAGGAAGAATCCCGTCCACACGACACTGGCGCTGTGGTGGTACGCCGGCGTGGATTTCCTCAACACGCTGTAGACCTGGTCCGCGCATACGAGCCCGAGGAACCCGACCAGGGTCGCGGTCGCGCCCAACACGATGGCCGATGGCCCGGAAAACGCGTAGAGCGAACCGAGCGCCAGGAAGCCGGGAATCGTGACCACCTCGCGGCTCAACCACGAACGTCTCAGGTTCAGTACCGCCCGGTAGGCACGCTCCAAGCGTCCCAGGTGCAAGCTCGCCAGCCCCATCGTAACCACCGCCGCGCCGGCGAAAGCAAACGGATTGATGGTCGATGCGGACTTCACGCTGCCCGCCACAAGCGCCACCAACGCCGCAGCCGCCGAAGTGAACAGCATCAGCGACCACTCGGACTTGAGCGAGATGCCGGATCCCGACGACTCCGTCGCTGTGACCGGGAGCGCCACGCTCGACGCAGTCATGACAGGCAAGCGTCGACCGGTGGCCAGCGGGCGAATTTGGATCCGCGGTCCCAGGTCCGTTTCGGGGAAGCCTTCGATCCCATTGACGAGTTGTTCCTCGGGCAGGTCGGCGAAATCGAGGGCGCCGGTGGGACAGTGGACCGCGCAGGCGGGCTTCAGTCCCTCCTGCAAGAGATGATTGCAGAACGTACACTTGCTCATCACCCCGAGTCCTTTGTCGAACACCGGCGCGTCGTAGGGACACGCCCACAGACAATACTGGCAGCCGATGCACTTGCTCTCGTCGAGGAGCACCGCGCCTGTCACAGCGTCACGATCGTAGGCCAGCGCCGGACACGCGTACATGCAGGCGGGCTCGTCGCAGTGATTGCAGGCGAGGGATAGGTGAAAGAGCGGCGCCCAGGGGTGGTGGCGCGGATTGAAGGTCTCGATGCGCCGCCAACTTCGTTCGGGGCCCAACTCGTTCTCTATCGAGCAGGCCAGCTGGCAGGCGCCGCAGCCGGTGCAGCGGTTGGCGTCGAAGATGAAGCTATTCGGCACCGCTCACCGCCTCGACCTGCACCCGGTTATCATGGAACGCCGCGCCGTACCCTATATCGGTCTCGCGCGCGGCCGACAAAAAGTTCACCGCGCCACCCTCCGAGATCCACCAACCGTTGGTCAGGCAAACGCAGCCGGGCTTCAGTCCACTATCCAACTGGACCTCGACCCGCAGCTCGCCGCGCTGGTTGAACACGCGAATCTCGTCACCGTCCGCGATATCACGCCCGGCGGCATCGTCGGGGTTCATGACGGCCACCGGCCTGTCGCCGAACTGCCGGATCATGCGGAGATTGCCGAACTGCGAATGAATCCGGTTCTTGGTGTTCGGGGTGAGCATGTTCAGAGGGTACTCGCCGGGCCCGGGGTGCTCGCGCCGGACGGACTCGACGGATTCGGTATACGATGGAAGAGCACCGATGCCCCACCGCTCGACGGCTTCGGCCGATTCGAGCTCGATCTTGCCCGAAGGCGTCGGGAAGACGAAGCCGGAGAACGCGACGTCCTCCTGTCCCGGCGCCAGGACCGGCGCCTCGCGCAAGCGATCCAACGTCAACTCCGGGAACGGATCCAGCGCGCGCTCGAGGTACGCATCCACTTCATCATCGGTCACCGGGAACAGGCTCGCGTCTTCGGCTTCGGGCAGCCCGAGTTCGCTTGCCAGCAGCCGGTAGATCTCCGACTCGGCCTTCACCTCGCCGGGCGGGTCGATGGCCTTTTGCTTGAACTGGATGTAGGCGTGCCAGTAGGCGCCGATGACGTCCGACTGCTCGAACATCGTTTTCGCCGGCAGCACGATGTCCGCCTCGCGCGCCGTGTCCGTAAGGAACTGGTCGACGACCACGCGGAAGTCCAGCGACTGGAATGCTTCGAGTACCGTGTTCGTCTCCGGGTTCTGGCTGATGGGATTCCCCCGCTCCACCCAGGCCATTCGCAGCGGCGGATCGCGTTGGGCGAGCATCTCCGGACCCAGCCGGGCGGTAGAGATCGAGACCCGCACGACCCCGTCCGGTTTCTCGGGCGGGTAGTCGGCCATGGGGTCCCGGACCTCATAGAAGATTTGGGTCTGCAGGTTCGCGTAAACCCAACCGGCTCCGGGCACCCCGATGTTGCCGGTGATCGCCAGCAAGGCCAGCATGGCCCGCATCGTCTGACCGCTGTTGGTGAAGCGCTGCATCCCGAACCCGGGGCTCAACGTCACCGGCCGGATCGTGCCGAAGTACTCCGCCAACGCCTCGATGTAGCGAACAGGCACATCGCTGATTTCCGCCGCCCACTCGGGCGTGCACTTCCTGATCATCGACGCGAAGGCCTCGAATCCAAGGACGTGTTTCGCGATGAAGTCCTCGTCGATGTTGCCGGACTCGATGAGCAGATGAGCCACCGCCAGCGCCAGGGCACCGTCTGTCCCGGGCCGCGGCTGAATCAGCAAATCGGCGCGCTCGGACGATTCCGTGCGTCGCGGATCGATCACGACCAACACGGCGCCAGCATCGAGCGCCTGGTCGATGAACTTCATCTGGTGGATGTTCGTCTCCGCCGCGTTCTTCCCCCACAACACGATCAACTTGGCGTTGGCGATGTCCCAGGGCGCGCTGTGCTTGTTGTCGCCCAGCGTCAGACGCGTCGCCTCGAGACCGGCCGGCCAACAGAGATCGCCGTACTTCGTGGTGCACCCGCCGTACAGCCGCCAGAACCGCATGCCCACGGCGTTCATCAACCCCTTGGTCCCGCTGGCCGCGTAGTAGAGCACGCTCTGCGGACCCGGGTCGTCTCTCAACTCGCTCAACTTCCCCGCGATCGTCTCGATCGCTTCGTCCCAGGAGATGCGCTCGAACTGCGTCGTACCCGGCTTTCGCTTCAGAGGATGGAGGACCCGATCCGGCGAGTACACCCGCTCGATGTAGCTGAGACCCTTGAGACACGGACCACCGTCGGTCGCCCGGTTGCCCTCGTGCGTCTCGATCCGACGGATGCGTCCATTTTCTACATGGACTTTCATTCCGCATGTCGAATAGCAGTTGCGCGGGCAAGCCGTGGTGACAACCGTCGTTGTCTCTACAGTCATAGTTGGTCCGTCTGGAAGTGAGTAGTGATTAGTAATTAGTAGTCGGCGCCAGCAGGATCGCCAGCGCCGACCATTTCATCTGTTACTAATCACCAATTACTACTTACTAATCACTGCACCGCCAGGTGCCTGAGTACGAACTGCAAAATCCCCCCGTGCCGGAAGTACTCCAACTCCTGGGGCGTATCGATCCGCACGGTGGCATTGAACTCGACCTTCGCACCGTCAGGCTTCGAAGCCGTTACGCGTACCTCACGGGCGCCCTCCGGGCTTTCGATGTCGAACGTCTCTTCGCCGGTGAGGCCGAGGGAGTCGGCGCTCGCACCCGCCGGGAATTGAAGTGGCAGAACGCCCATGCCGATCAGGTTGCTGCGGTGGATCCGCTCGAAGCTCTCCGCGATCACAGCGCGGATCCCCAGCAAGCGTGTGCCCTTCGCCGCCCAGTCACGTGACGAGCCGGAACCGTACTCTTTGCCGGCGAGCACGACGAGAGGCGTTCCCTCATCCTGGTACCGCATCGCCACATCATAGATGAACGTCGGCTCACCGTCAGGTAGATGCCGGGTGAAGCCGCCCTCGATGCCGGGCACCAGTTTGTTGCGGAGTCGAACGTTAGCGAACGTGCCACGCATCATCACCTCGTGATTGCCGCGACGCGACCCGTAGGAGTTGAAGTCCTTCGGTTCTACGCCGTGCTCGATGAGATAGATGCCGGCCGGGCTATCCGCCTTGATCGCGCCGGCGGGTGAGATATGGTCCGTGGTAACGGAGTCGCCCAGGTAGACCAGTACCTTCGCGTCCACGACCGGCTCGACCGGCGGCGGCTCGAGGGTCATCCCCTCGAAGAAAGGCGGGTGCTTCACGTACGTGGAGTCGGGATCCCATTCGTACAGGTCACCCGTAGGGACCGGCATCGCCTTCCACTGATCGCTCCCCTCATACACCTCGGCGTAGGTCTTGCGAAACATGTCCGACCTCAGCGCCTTCTCTACGGTCTCGCCTATCTCCCGCTGGGTCGGCCAGATGTCTCTCAGGTACACCGGCTCGCCGCCTTTGCCCGTGCCCAGCGGCTCGTTATAGAGATCGATGTCCATGCGGCCCGCCAGCGCGTAGGCGACGACCAGCGGCGGGGAGGCCAGGTAGTTGGCCCGGACCTCGCCGTGAATGCGGCCCTCGAAGTTCCGGTTGCCGGAGAGCACCGAAACGGCCACCAGGTCGCCTTCGGCGATACCGATCGCGACCGCCGGATCGAGTGGCCCGCTGTTGCCGATACAGGTGGTACAGCCATAACCCACGACGTTGAAACGGAGTCGCTCCAGATAGGTCATCAGCCCCGCCCGGCGCAGGTACTCGGTCACCACCTTAGATCCCGGCGCGAGGCTCGTCTTCACCCAGCCCTTCATCGTCAGCCCGCGCTCCACCGCCTTCTTCGCCACCAGCCCCGCAGCGACCATGACCGATGGGTTGGATGTGTTCGTGCAGCTCGTGATGGCGGCGATCACCACCGACCCATGCCTCAGCTCGAACTTGTCGCCGTTCGTGGGCACGACCACCGTGTGCTCCTCGATGAGCCTGTCGATGGGATCCAGCTCCTCCGCGTTTCCTCCCTCATCCTCCCATCCCCCGATTTCGCCGGCAAAGCCCGAGCCCGACGTGATGAGAGTCGCCAGAGCCCGCTTGAAGCTCGCCTTCGCCTGGGAGAGCGGCACGCGATCCTGCGGACGCTTCGGCCCGGCCAGGCTCGGCTCGACCGTACCGAGATCGAGATCGAGCGTGTCGCTGTACTCCGCCTCCGGGCTCTCCGCCGTGTGGAAGAGCCCCTGCTCCTTCATGTACGCCTCGACAAGCGCTACCCGTTCGTCGCTGCGGCCGCTGAAGCGTAGGTAGCGCAGCGATTCCTCATCCACGGGGAAGATCGCGCAAGTCGAGCCCATCTCCGGCGACATGTTGCTGATCGTGGCCCGGTCGGCGAGCGGCGGGTTCACCAATCCTTCCCCGTAGAACTCCACGAACTTGCCGACGACTCCTTTCTCGCGGAGCATCTGCGTCACCGTCAGTACCAGATCGGTGGCCGTCGCTCCCTCGGGCAACCGGCCCGTGAGCTTGAAGCCGATGACCTGCGGGATCAGCATGCTGATCGGCTGGCCCAGCATGGCCGCCTCGGCCTCGATGCCGCCGACGCCCCACCCCAGCACGCCCAGCCCGTTGATCATCGTGGTGTGCGAGTCGGTGCCGACCAGCGTATCGGGGTAGGCCCAACCGTTGTCGTCGGTCATCACGACCCTGGCGAGATACTCGAGGTTCACCTGGTGGACGATCCCGGTCTCGGGCGGCACGACGCGGAAGTTCCTGAACGCCTCCTGCCCCCAGCGCAGGAACCCGTAGCGCTCGCGGTTCCGCTCGAACTCGCGTTCGCTGTTGATCCAGAGGGCCTCGTCGGTCCCATAGGCATCCACCTGCACCGAGTGGTCGATCACGAGCTCGGCGGGCTGCAGCGGGTTGATCTTCGTCGGCTCGCCACCCAGGCTGGCCAGCGCCTCGCGCATCGCGGCGAGATCCACGACGGCGGGTACGCCGGTGAAGTCCTGCAACAAGACGCGTGCGGGTCGGAAGGCGATCTCGGTGGACGGTTCCGCCGTCGGCTGCCAGTTGGCCAGCGCCTCGATATCGGCGGCCGTTACGCTGCTACCATCCTCGTATCGCAGCAGGTTCTCCAGCAGGATCTTGAGCGCGTACGGCAGGCGCGCTACGGCCAGACCCGCCTTCTCGAGCGCCTCGAGTCTGGCAACCCGCAGCGAGCGCCCTGCGTAAGCGAGTTCGGCGTGACTTCCGAATGTATCCGACATTATCGAAGGTGCCTCCCCAAAAGAGCGCGGGCCGCTTGCTGAGAGCCGCCCGCGCCCTTGGGTGCCGGCTAAGCTGAGCTACTTACTGTTCCAACTCGTGCTCTCGCCGGAGTCCCGCGGCCATCTCCTTTATTTCACTCAGATCCCTCACCATCTCGCTCCACCCATACCAGAGGGCGTAGTCCGGATTGGCGTGGAACGTCCCCTGGAACGCTCTCATACGATGCTCGAGGTGCATGACGAACAGCGTCTGCTCGATCGGCGTCGGCGCATCGTGGAACGTCAGGAGATCGGGGAAAGCGTAGGAGTAGTACTCCGGATTCTCCAGTATTCCATCCTGGTAGAGACCTGCGATCACGCGGATCGCCTCGGCGAGCAGACGATCCGCCTCCCTGATCATGTCGTCGCCCTTCTGGAGCTCGGCGCGGGCGAAGTTGCTCGAGTGGCATTGGCTGCAGATCTGGGTCATCTTGTCACGCTCGGCCTGCCAGGACTCCTGGGTCAACCGTGCCACATCGAGCGCTTTCACCACGTCGAGCCGGCCGGTCGGGTTGCCCTCGGGGTCGAGTACACCCAGCGCCTGGAGTATCGTCACCTGGTCGGCCGCCCACTGTTCGTCCTCGGGCAGGGGAAGCCTCACCGCCAGGAAGCCCCAGGCGGTCCGCACCTCATGGTCACCACCCTGCATGTGGCAGGTCTGGCAGGTAGGAGCGGCAACACTCTCGGGAAGCGTGCCGTTCTGCTTCAACAGGTAGCGGACGCCGTGCTTGGAGCCCGAGTACATCTCCCACTGGGGATGGTCGAAGCCCATATGGCAGGTCTGACAGGCCTGCGGCTGGCGAGCTTCCGTGACGGAGAATATATGCCGAGTGTGGCATGCGTCGCAGGAAGCCAGGCCGAAGCCCGCGCCACTCTCCTTCAGCGCTGCGATCTCCTCCTCCGTCTTGAGCCCAATCTTATGGCAACCGCCGCAACCTTTCATGCCTTCGGTAAGCGCCATCGGTAACCAGTGAGTGGTCGGCATCGCTTTCATCACGGCCCAGGCGAGCGCGTGCTTGCCGCGCTTGAACTGCGCCACCCGCTCAGCGTGACACACCGCACACGTCTCGGGTGTCGGGATCCTCACCAGGCCCACATCATCGGCGGAACTGTGCTCGTTACCGTGACAGACGGCACAGTCAACGCCGTTCTCGCTGTGCTTGCTGAGCTGATAGTCGGAGACGATCCCGGGTGAGATCTGAGCGTGGCAATCCACACAAGGCGACTGCGCGGCCGCAACCGACACGAACGTCGCGGTTAGCATCACTGAAAGGATCGACAGCCTACGCATACGGTCACCTCCTAGCGTTTGGAACGTTAGTTGGCGCCTGTCCCTCCGAGCCCGCGTGACCCGGGCCGCCGCGGGGGCTATCGCGGCCTGAAGCCTCCCGGTACTCCGGCCTAACTCCGAAGAAGGCTTGGGCGACGGCGCATTCTGATCAGGAATGCTCTGACAAATAATGGAGAATCACTCTTGGGACGGCAAGAAGAAGAAGTAGGTGACGGATTATCGCCTCTGCCTTATCTTGTAGGGCGTAGCCCGACAAGTCCTAATCTGGTACCACGATAGACTCTGAGCGCGTACACCACCAACACTGCAAGGAGGTCGTCATGGCGGATCGAGTCAGGAAGGTCAACTACGTGTATCTCAAAGTGCCGAATCGCGCCGGGCACGGCGCGAAGGTACTCGGCGAACTGAGAGCATCCGGTGTGAGCCTGATCGCTTACTCCGGCTTCCCCGCCGGGAAGGGGAAAGCTCAGCTCGATCTGATCCCGGACGACATGCGCGCGCTTACGAGGGTGGCGAAAAAGAACGGCTGGCGCTTGAGCAAGCCGAAGAAGGCCTTCCTGGTGACGGGCAGGGACGACCCGGGAGCGGTCCATCGTCACATCAACAAGCTTGCGGCCAAGAAGATCAACATCACCGCGGCGGACGCGCTGGCGGCTGGCAGGAGGCGCTACGGCATGATCCTCTGGGTGAAGCCCAGGGACTTCAACCGTGCCGCCAGGGTGTTGCGGGCTAAGTAGCGAGGTCCGACCCTCAAAGCTCGAACTGCTGCCCCCGCTCCGGGATCTGGACGTCCGCGGCGCCCTGGTCCTCCAGGCCCCGGGCGAGGGCGGACAGGCCCTCTTGCTCACCGTGCACCAGGAAGATGCGCTTCACGTCTCCTTCAGCCTGTGTACGGGACGCCCACCTCAGCAGCCCGCTGCGGCCGGCGTGTGCGCTGTACCCGTCCGCCTTGCGGATATCGGCACGGATCTCGTACTGCTCACCGTAGATCGACACCGGGTTTCTCCCCTCCCGGATCCTGCGCCCCAGGGTGTGCTCGGCCTGATAGCTGACGAACAGTACGATTGAATCCGGGTTGACCGCGTGATTTCGCAGGTGGTGCAGGATTCGTCCACCTTCGCACATGCCCGAGGCCGAGATGATGACCGCCGGCTCCTTCCGGTGGTTCAGCTTCTTCGACTCCTCCGAGCTTCGCAGATAGCGAAGTCCCTTGAAGCATAGAGGATCCTGGTCTGAATCGGTGATCATCATCTCCACGTACTCGTCATCGAAGCACTCGGGGTGCAGCCTGAAAACTTCGGTGGCATTGACCGCCAGCGGACTGTCCACGAACACATCGATGACCGGCAGTTCACCCCCCTCCCAAAGCCTGTTCAGGCGGTAGACGATTTCCTGAGTGCGGCCCACAGCGAAGGCCGGTATCAATAGCTTGCCACCGCGGCTCACGACATCCCCAACGGTTGAACGCAGGAGTTCCCCGGCGTCCCCATCACTCTCGTGCTCA
>JAZGAL010000004.1:0-4224 GCA_036475815.1 Gemmatimonadota bacterium | reverse complement strand
CTCTTTCTTCGAGGACACCCTACGACGGCGCATCCCCCTCGCCACATCGGCCGAGGTGCTCCAGGAGTTCCTCCACGCGTACCTGCCGGTCGGCCGCCTCGAGACCCTCGACGCGGCAATGGCGCTCACGGAGGCCCGCATGGTCTCGATCTGGTCCGTCGAGCCGGAGGACGTACGGCTGGCGCGTCTGCTGTCGGATCGCCATGCCGCTCTCCGTGCGCGGGACCTCCTCCATCTCGCCACGTGCCTGCGTCGGGATGTAGAGCGTATCCGGACGTTCGACCGGGCTCTCGGAGCGGCCTTTGGGCGCCGCTGAGGCGACGGGCAGAAAGAGGCTCACGTCAAGTATCTGATCCGCGACGGCCGCCGCGGGACCGTCTCGAGCTTCAGGCGCTCGAATCCGAAACCGGCCTGACCGCATCTCCGTAGTTGATGTCGTGACTCGCTCCTGATCCCGAGCGCGGACTCCAGGAGAGGGGCGAACAGGCAATCACGGCAATGAGCGGACAGATGGGGAACGGCGGCGGCAGAGGAAGGCTTCGGCGGACGCTCACGAGGCTGGCGCGCAGCCCCGGCTTCACGACCATCACGGTGCTGACCCTCGGGATCGGCATCGGAGCCAGTACGGCGATCTTCAGCGTCGTCAACGGGATCCTCCTCCGATCCCTCCCCTATCCCGAGCCGGACCGCCTCGTTGGTCTCTGGCACACGGCTCCGGGCATCGACATCCCGCTGTTCGAGCAATCCGACGGCACCTACCTCTTCTACCGGAGCGAGAACCGGACCCTCGAAGGGATGGGGATCTTCGGAAACACGTCGGTGAACCTGACCGGCGGAGAGCAACCGGAGCGGGTCGATGGGGCGCTGGTCTCCTCCACCCTCTTCTCGGTCCTGGGGATCGTACCGGAGCAGGGCCGGAGCTTTGTCGAGGCCGACAACGAGCCCGGTGCCGAATCGGTCGTCATCCTCGGCCACGGCTTGTGGGGCCGGAGGTTCGGAGGCGATCCGGGAATCCTGAACAGCACGGTCCTCATCGACGGTGAAGCCCACCGGGTGATCGGCATCATGCCCACCGGTTTCTCTCTGCCGGTCAGCGATTCCGAGCTCTGGACGGCCCTCGAGATCAATCCCGCCGAGGCCACGACGGGCAGCTACCAGTGGTTCTCCGTCGGCCGGCTGAGGCCCGGCGAGTCGGCGGGAAGCGCTCAACGCGACCTGGATCGTCTGCGAGGGCGACTTCCGGAGGCGTATCCGGGCGACTTTCTGACCGAACAGATGATGGAAACCGCGCAGATGCAGGCGATCGTCCATCCGCTCATCGAGGACGTGATCGGGGACGAGAATCTGGAGCGATCGCTCTGGATCCTCCTCGGGACCGTGTTCTTCGTCCTGCTGATCGCCTGCACCAACGTGGCAAGCCTCTTCCTGGTCCGGGCACAAAGCCGGCACAGGGAGGTCGCGCTGCGGGTGGCGCTGGGAGCGGGAAGGATGAGCCTCGCGCGGTTCTTCCTCTCGGAGAGCCTGATCCTCGCCCTGGCCGGCGGCGTCCTGGGTCTGCTGCTGGCCTTCGCGGCGACCCGGACGCTGGTGCTGCTGGGCCCCGACAGCATTCCCAGGCTGGAGGCGATCGGCATCGACGGGACCGTCCTCGCGTTCACGTTGGCGATCTCGCTGCTGGCCGGCCTGCTGTTCGGCTCATTCCCGATCCTGCGCTACGCGAGGGCCAACATCGTCATGGCGCTCAAGGAGGGGGGTCGCGGCGGCAGTGAGGGCCGTGAGCGCCACCGGGGGCGAAAGCTCCTCGTGCTGTCACAGCTCGCGATGGCGTTTGTTCTCGTGGCAGGGGCCGGCCTCATGACGCGGAGCTTTCAGAAGGTGCGGGAGGTGGATCCCGGATTCGAGGCCGAGGGCATGCTCACCTTCAGGGTATCCCTGCCAAACGCCGAGTACGACTCGCGAGCGTCCATCGGCGGATTCTACGGTCAGCTCATCGAGCGGCTGGAGGGGCTTCCGGGCGTCCACCAGGTGGGAGCGGGCACCAAGATCCCGCTCCGCGACAGCGGACACAACATGAACATCGTCTCCATCGCGGATCACCCCGTCGACCCGGGGGACCTTCCGCCCGTATCGAACACGCAGTACGTGACGACAGGCTTCCTGGAGACGCTGGGGGTGCCCCTACTGGAAGGCCGGACGTTCGATCGGACGGATCATTTCTCGAACACGCGGGCGGTCGTCGTCAATCGACCGTTCGCCAAGCGTCATTGGCCGGGAGAGAGCGCGGTCGGGAAGCGTGTCCACCCGAGCCTGGCGGAGGACGAGCCAGCGTGGTTCCACGTCGTCGGCGTGGTCGGGGGGGTCCGAGACTATACCATGCCGGAGGAACCGGGGCCGATCATCTACTACCCCGTCACCGCGCTGGAGGAGGCGGAAGATACCTTCTGGCCGCTGACCATGAGCCTTGTCCTTCGGACCGATGCCCAGCCGTCCACGCTGGCTCCACTCGTGCGCGCGGAAGTCCGCGCGCTGGATCCCAACCTGCCCATCACGGATGTGCTGACGATGGAGGAGGTGGTCTCCGAGTCCACCTCTCAGCTCGGATTCGCGATGCTCCTGTTGGCCGTCGCCGCCGCCATCGCGCTGGCGCTGGCCGCGATCGGCATCTACGGGGTAATGTCCTACGACGTGACGCGGCGCACCCAGGAGATCGGGGTCCGGATGGCTCTCGGGGCGCCGTCGGCCGCCGTGAGCGGGATGGTGGTGAGGCAGGGCGCGACGATTGCCGGAATCGGCTTGGCGGTCGGACTGGCCGGCGCCTTCGGCCTCACCCGCCTGATGCGAGGTCTGCTCTTCGGCGTGAGCCCGATGGATCCCGCCACCCTCGGACTCGTTCTGCTGGCCCTCTTCGGCGTGGCCCTGCTGGCCAGTTATCTGCCCGCCCGTCGGGCCGCGTCAGTGGATCCACTCGTGGCGCTGCACTCGGAGTAGGATCTGCCGTAGATCGCCTGGGGCCGCGCCTGCCAACTGAACAGGTGCCACATGCTAGCCCGGTTCCTTCGGAACCGCCCCTGATCGCATCTGCTACCGATACCCACACCCCTACCCTCGCCGGGATCGGCTCTCAAAGCTCGACCTCCTTGGGCAGTAGGTCAACGCGCGTTGATCGCCCGACGCTACACTACCGTATCAGACCGGGACCAGGGATACAGGGCGAACGGGAGCAGGACGCACTGTGCCATTGTGAGGAGCACCCCAACGGCGTCGGTCGTGCCATGCGGCTCACCGAATCGAAGTAACAAGAATTGAATCGGGAGCAGCAGAAAGAAGAGAGTGAGTAGGCGCTTGTTCCTGGGAGCCCACGGCGGGCTGCGGTGCCCTGGACTGCGCTTCGGTTCGCGATACGCCCAGTAGACCGCCAACAGGCTAAATCCCACCACAACGGCTACCACGGGGACACCGAGGTTCAAGTGGATGCCCAGCGTATCGCCATGGAACTCGAAGCCATCCGGGTTCGAGATCGCGCCGTGGATGACATCAGCCGTGAGTACTGCGCTCCAGGCGACGAGAAGCCATCTGAACCAGGAGTTCGCGCCTCGCAGGGCTCCATAGATCAGCGTTCCCAAGAGGCCGGATTTGAAGACGAGCAGCCAGGCGCCAGCCTGGACTCCCACCGCGTAGAAGAACACTCCGAAGTGGGTCGTTCCCCAGGAGTAACTCGCCCCATCGAACACAACCCGGATCAGAGGCAACCACGAGAACAGGAACAGGTAGGTAATCCAACCTACCAGGACCTTCAGAATGCGATCTGGCTTCCAGGCTTCCATGATGCGGGCCTCGCGGAATGAATGAATGAACCGCCCCGGGTTTATCGGAGAGCTCCGGACTGGAGTGCCGCCACGTCTGCTTGATTCTCCTGGCGACGGTAGTAGGCCTCCTCGTGGTCGACCGGGGGAACATACCCGATCGGCTCCAGGAGACGGTGATAATTGAACCACCAGACCCACTCGAGGGTGGCGAGATCGACGCACGCGGCCACTACGTACCGGAGCCGAGGAAACGACGCGAGGTGGGCGCCCGGACCGTGCAGAAGGACCTCTTGCTCCTGCGGGCCGTAAGCCGCTGGGCGTGCGAGTTCCGCGACGAGCAGGGCAGGCTGCTCATGGAGCGCGACCCGACACGCGGGCTCGCCATGCCGAAGGAGAAGAACCCGAACCGGCCCGTGGC
>JAZGAL010000003.1:0-2319 GCA_036475815.1 Gemmatimonadota bacterium | reverse complement strand
CGTGGACGAGCTTTCTACCCGGATGCCGCACCCAAGACTGCCCGGCTGCAGATGGCACATTTGAAACAGCTCATCCATGAGATCCACCGCCGCTCCCTGTGGCAGGTGCTCGGGATCTATTTGGTGGGCAGCTGGCTCGTCTTGCAGGTTGTGGACACGATGGTGGGTGCCCTCAACCTTCCCGACTGGGCACCAGCTTTTGCCCTCTTCCTGCTGCTCGTCGGACTTCCGATCGTGCTCGCTACGGCTTTCGTACAGGAGGGAACAGCTAGCACACCCCCAGAGCAGGCGGGCCAACGCGAGCAGGAGACGGGAGCTACACAGGCAGGCCCACAGCATCGACTCTTTACGTGGCGGAACGCGATCGCGGGCGGCGTAGCGGCATTCGCTCTGTGGGGTGTGGTGGCCGCTGGCTGGATGCTGCTCGGTTCCGGCGCCGAGAGCCGTGGCCAGTCTGCCGTCGGCGAGGCGGCGGCGATCGACCTCCGCTCCATCGCCGTGCTTCCGCTGGCCAACCGGAGCGCGCTTGAGGAGGACGCGTTCTTCGTGGACGGGATCCACGATGACATCCTGACGCAGCTCTCGCAGATCGACGGACTGAAGGTGATCTCCCGGACCTCGGTGATGCAGTACCGGGGTTCTCCGAAGCCGATTGGCGAGATCGCCGAAGATCTCGGGGTGGCAACGGTGCTGGAGGGCGCCGTGCAGCGGGCGGGCGAGAGGGTGCGGGTGAACGTCCAGCTAATCGATGCGAGCACGGAGGCGCACCTGTGGGCAGAGACGTACGACGAGGAGTTGACCGCCGCCAACATCTTCGCGATCCAGAGCGACATTGCTCGGAAGATCGCCGCCGCCTTGCAGGCGACGCTGGCGCCGGAGGTGGAGAAGCGGATCGAGGAGCGTCCGACCGAGAGCCTCGAGGCGTACGAGCTCTATACGAGGGGCCGCTATTTATGGAACGCCGGTTCGACGGCCGCCGAGGTTGAGCAGGCAGCGGAGTTCTTCCAGCAGGCGATCGCGGCCGATCCTGGCTACGCTCCCGCCTATGTGGGCCTCGCGCAGACGTACCCGATCCGCTCGGGCCTTCTTGGTGTCCTCTCGGCCGATGAGGCGATACCGCAGGCGCGGGCAGCGGCGGAACGAGCGCTCGAGCTGGACCCGGATCTCGCCGAGGCACACGCCGCGCTTGCCGGGGTCCTGACGCAGGAGCTTCGCTTCGAGGAGGCGGAGCGCGCGCTCCTACGGGCACTGCAGCTCAACCCCGGCTCCGCCGAGGCGCACAGTACCTACAGCTGGGTGTTGCTCTTTCTCGGACGCGACTCAGAATCGGTGAGAATGGCCCGACGGGCCGTCGAGCTGGACCCGCTCTCGATCGACAGACGGATTGATCTTTCGGCCTCGCTCCTTTTCACCGGGGACTACGACGGGCTGTTGGACGAAGCGGCCCGGATTCTGGAGTTGGAGCCGGAGCATGCGGGAGCACATTACTTCCATGGAGGGGCGCTGGCGCTGAAGGGGCAGCTGGAAGAAGCGATCGCCGCGCTTCAGCGGTCCAGCGAACTGGATCCCGAGAGCCCGGGAAGACGCACCGTCCTGGCCTGGGCGTATGCACGAGATGGGCAACGTGAGAGGGCGCTCGAGGTGCTCGCCGACGTGCCGGAGATGGGCACTAACTTGAAGGAGAAAGCGCTCGTGTACGGCGAGCTGGGCGAGCTCGACCGGGCTTTCGATTACCTGGACAGAGCGTACGCGGAGCATCCGGCGAACCTGCTGACCCTCTCACGCGATCCAACGGCCGATTCTCTCAGGCAGGACCCCCGGTTCGATGAGCTGATGAAGAAGTTGGGGTTGGATTAGGCTGGGTTGCTCCTTTCAATCTTGCCCCTCCTGCCGTGTAAGAAAGCCGGGGCGAGGTAGAAACGCCCCCAACGGTGGGACCGTTTTTTCGCCCTACGCTGCCACACTTCAACCTGCCCGCAGCGCGGTCAGCCTGTGGACACGGAGACGGCATCGGGACCCCAGGTTGGCTGCGCTCGTGAGCCCCCTCAGCTCGACGCATCCGTTTCAAGTAAGGACGTTCCGCCCGCCTGAGGTCCCGAAACAGGGCGAACATCCCCAGCTAACATCCCCAGCCCGGCAAGGCTCCGTGCTGCGGGCGTTCTCGGGTGTCCGGCACCTGTTGGGCCAGCAGGCGCGGCTCCCGGGCCAGCTTGCGAGCGCGACCAGACGGTAAGAGCCGGCGCCCAGCCCCCCTCTGGAGGCGCCGCCCGGCGTTTGGACGTACGTTCGGAAGGGACACGGCCTGGCGCGCGAACGAAC
>JAZGAL010000002.1:0-15148 GCA_036475815.1 Gemmatimonadota bacterium | reverse complement strand
TTGGCGAAGTAGCGGCTGTCCTGTTCGTTCTGTGATGAGTACATGCCGGGATCGTCGGCGACCATCACCACGAAGCCCGCGTTC
Organism: Gemmatimonadota bacterium; assembly: GCA_036475815.1. Lineage (GTDB taxonomy): Bacteria > Gemmatimonadota > Gemmatimonadetes > Palauibacterales > KS3-K002 > JBDHGH01. The sequence goes on along the minus strand of JAZGAL010000002.1, from coordinate 15,064 downwards.
GTCCCGGCGTAAGGGAAGACCATGAACGGGTCGGCCGCCACGTTGAGTTCCACGTGCTTCATGGTCACCATCGTGCGCACGCCGCCCAGCGCTGCGCCGATGCCTTCGTCGAAGGCCACCTTCTCGTTGGTGGACCAGTGGGCGTCGATTTCGTCGTACGCCGCCAGTCTCTCGAGCACCTCGGTGCTGGGAGTGCCGGGGTAGCCCGAGGCGAAAACCACACCCGCTTCCCAGGCCCCCTGGGCGATGGCTTCGTTGCCGGACATCAATTTGTTCACGTTGCCTCACCCGATGAGCGACTGGACCGTCTCGAGGATTTCTTCCTCCGTGAGCAATCGCTCCGACTTCTTGGCCAGCGCGAGCACCGCCTCGACGACCTCCGGCGTCGTGGGCAGGTCACGCGCGCGCAGGAAGTACTGCACGTTCGACGCGCCCGACATGTGCCCCACCTCGATCTCCTGCTCACGGCCGATCCAGCTCGCCGGGACTCCCGAGTAGACGCGGTCGGCCAGCCAGGCCTGCCCCTTGCGCTTAGCCTTGATCACCGCCGCGGCGTGCACCCCGGTGGCTGTGCGGAACGCGTCCCGGCCTACGATGGGCGTGTTGACGGGAATCGGTACGCCCACCGCCTCCGAGACGGTCTCGACGTACTCCGGCAGGGACGTGAGATCGTCGTCGCGCCAACCCAGGAGCTTCAGGTTCACGAGCAATTGCTCCATCGGCGTGTTGCCGATCCGTTCGCCGATGCCCAGCGCGGTGCCGTGCACGCGCGTGGCGCCGGCCTCGATCGCCGCCAGCGTGTTCGCCACATCGAGCCCGCGATCGCGATGGCCGTGCCAATCGATGCCGACCGTGTCTCCCACGTCCAGCTCTACCAGCAGCTGCTTGACCCAGGTGACCAGGTTGGTCACGCCTTTGGGCACCGCGGCCCCAACGGTATCGCACAGGCACACGCGCTTGGCACCTGCCTCGACCCCAGCGCTCAGCAGCAAGCGAAGGTCTTTGGGCGAAGCCCGGATCGTATCCTCCGTCACGTACATGACCTCGAGGCCTTCCCCGACCGCAAACCCCACCGCCTCCCGCGTGTGCCGCAGGATGTGCTCCAGGTCCCACTCCTCGGCGTACTGCCGGATGGGGCTGCTCCCGATGAACACGCACGCCTCGATCGGCACGCCCGTCTTCTGCACCACGTCGGCGATCGGCTGGATGTCCACGATCATCGTTCGGGCGGCGCAGTTAGCCTTGATCCTGAGATTGCTGTGGGAAATCTCGCGGCAGAGTGTTTCGACGGCTTCCCGTTGTCTCGGCCCGGCGCCCGGCAGCCCGATATCCGCCGTCTCCACCCCCAGGCTGTCCATCAGATGGAGTATCTTGACTTTGACGCCGGTAGGAGGGTCGATCACCGAGGGGCTCTGCAGCCCGTCCCGCAGCGTCTCATCGTCGAGCATGGCCAGCCGTGGCTGCTGCTGGCCCTCTGGCTCGGACCAGTCGTAGACGAGCTGGTCTTCGGAAGGAGCGGTCACCTTAACTCTCCCATCGGATGAAGCATCGTAGCCAGACTCAGGATACGCTGGTGCGTCCGAACTGTCGGGCGCGCTCGAGCAAATTCGCGGCGGCCTCCTCGTCACCCGCCCTCTTGTGAATCTGCGCAAGGTGATACAGGCTGCTGACCTCTTCCACACCTTCGTCCAGACTGCGCTGGAACTCCCGTACCGCGGAATCCCAATCCTCCATCCGCTCATAGATCACCCCAATGTGATACCGCGCCATGAGGTATTCCGGGGTGAGCGCGGTACACTTCTCGAAGTGCTCCAGAGCCAGGTCCAGCTCTCCCGCGTGAAACAGGGCGATAGCGAGCCGATAATGGGCCGCGTTGTAGCGCGAATCGATCTCGAGGCAGCGGCGGAAGGCACGGATCGCCTTCGGCATGTTGCCACGGTGGTAGTTGGCGACCCCTAGATCGTACGAGCACTCCACGAACTCCGGGGCGAGCTCGAGAGCGTGCTCGTACCGCTCGATGGCGAGATCGAGTGTGCCTTGATGGAAATACACGTTGCCTAGCAGATGATTGGCGAGCACGTGGTCGGGCTCCGCCTCCACCAGTCGCTCCAGCTCCCGCCGTGCCTCACGGTGTTTGCCCTCGGTCTCGGGGACCAGGGCATGCAGGAGGCGATGGTCAACATAGGCGTCGCGCAGGAACATGCCGCACTCAGCACAGAACTTATCGCTATCGGCCGCTTCGTGGCCGCATCTCATGCATCGCATCGTCAGTTCTCCTTGCCCGCTGGCAGGGGTTCATTCCTTGGTGTTTGAGTGGACACTACTGTCCGTCCAGGAGGACTGCAAGATACTCTCACGAATCTCCAGCATGGACGAATTCAATGGACGCAGTTCACTTCAACTCTGAATTTGACGGGCGCTTGCGGGTGTAGATGATCTTGAACCGCAGCGCAGCCAATAACTGGCAATCCTCGCACTCCTCACCCATCTCCTCGGGCCGCACGGGGTCGGCGCAGACCTCGTAACCCAGCTCGGAGTACAACTCCATCGCCTCCTGCGCCCGCTGCGCATCGGCAATGAAGCGGCGCTCCCAACCCTCCGCGATCCTGGCCGGATCACCCTGAAGCTGCGCCTCTGAGAGAAACCGCCTGGCCTCCTGCTCCACGAGAGGCCCCAGCGACGCCGCTACCTCACGCTGGCGTTCACGGTCTGTCTTCTTCGGATCGCTACCGGGCATAGGCGCGTGAGAACCCTCAGGCCGGAGTGCTTGCGCGCTCGGAACTGAGGCGGTCTTCCTCGATCTTGCGCAGCCGGCGGTGGCCGAGGATCGCCGCTCCCAGCGCCGACGTGAACTGAACCAGATCACCTTTCGGGACATTCACCTCAGAGCCCAACTGTTCCCGGACGACACCTACCATTTTCTCGAAGCGCAGGATGCCCCCGATCAGCGTGAACTCCGGCTCCATGCGGACGCGCTTCATCAGCTGGACCGATCGGCTGACCAATGACACGATGGCGCCGTGCATGATGTCGGCGGGAGCGACGCCCTGCGACAGATGATTGATCACTTCCGACTCCGCGAACACCGCACAGACACCGGAAATCGGGATGGCCTCCTTCGAGGTCGCCACGAGGGGACCTATCTCCTCGGTCGAATACCCCATGTAGCGCGCCGTCTTCTCCAAGAACGCTCCCGTGCCGGCCGCGCACTTGTCATTGAGCCGGAACGATTTCACCTTGGCACCCTCGCCCAGTCGACTCGCCTTCATCGTCTGCCCGCCAACATCCAGGATGGTGCGGGTCCCGGGGAAGAGGAACGTCGTGCCCCGCGCGGCGGCTGTTAGATCCGTCACCTGCACGTCGCTGAATTGCGCCTGGTGGCGGCCGAAACCCGTCGCGACGATGTAGGTCACGTCGTCCGTCGCCAGTCCCGCTCCCGCCAGCGTCTTCCGGTAGACGCGTTCCGCCACCTCCGCCAGCTTGAACCCCGTCGGCTCCATCGCCTGACCGACGATCTCGTCATCAGCGCTCAGGATGATCGCCTTGGTGTAGGTCGAGCCGATGTCGATCCCGCCCGTGTAGATCATGACGCTTCCCGTCCAGTCGCGGGTGCCCGACTGGCCAGGATGTGATCCAGCGCGAATAGCGCAGCGCCCAGCGCCCCCATGTAGTGTGACTCCTCGCTCACGTTGACCTCGAGCCCCAATCGCTCGTTCAGCGTCTCGATCATCGCCAGGTTGCGTGCCACGCCACCGGTGAATGTGACTTCCTCCTCAACACCGACCCGCCGCAGCAGGCCCGCAGAACGCGCGGCGATTGACTGATGAACCCCGAGCAGGATGTCCTCGATCTTCTTGCCCTTCCCCAGCCAGGAGAGGATCTCGGACTCGGCGAACACCGTGCAGGTCGTGCTGATCTTCACCGGCCGCTCGCCGCGCAGCGCGGTTGGACCGAGCTCATCCAGCGGGATATCCAGCGCGCTCGACGCGGCGCCCAGGAAGCGTCCCGTCCCCGCCGCGCACTTATCGTTCATGCAGAAGTCGATGATCTCGCCCGTGGGAGAGACGCGGATGGCCTTGGTGTCTTGCCCTCCCATGTCCACGACCGTGTGCGTGCCCGGGAACATCTGCACCGCGCCGCGTCCGTGGCAGCTGATCTCGGTGACCTGCGTATTGCCGAAGGTGACCTTGTAGCGGCCGTAGCCGGTCCCCACCACGTATTCGACCTCCTCCTCGCGCAGGTCCCCGTTGCGCAGCGCTTCCTCGAACGACCTCTCGGCCGCCCGCACCACGTTCGCCCCGGTCTCCGTCAGGGACCGGCTGACGATCACCTTGTCCTCGCTGATGATCACCGCTTTGGTCTGGGTGGACCCGACGTCCACGCCGGCCGCATATGCCATATGTGTCCTTTCCGGATGAGCTACGCCGTGCCGGCGGCGGCCTGATGTCTGCGCACCTCCAGCCCCTCGAAGAAGGCATCGACCCTGTTCTTCAGTTGCGCCTCGGAAACCACCCGTCGGTCCATCATGTCGGACTCGATGAACAGGCAGGGAACATCACGCTCCGCCATCAGAGCGCGACGGCTGTCGGCCAGGCCGGTCGAGACGGTCCGACAGCTCTTGATGGGATGGTACACCACGCCGTCGGCCTGGTACTGCTCGATCATCTCGAGCAGTATCCCGGTCTGGAAGAACATGCTGTCCATCGCGTCACGGACGCTGATGAGGAGTCCTTCCGCCAGGCTTTCCAGCGGATCGCCGAGGTCGTACTCAAACCCGGCATTCGCGCCACCGGAGGCGAACCACAAGTAAGTCGAGTTGACGAAGGTGCCACCCAGCTCGGTGAACATCTCTGTGAAGCGGCGGAAGATCGGGTAGCATGGGACTCCGACGAACAGCAGCCGGTACTTTTCATCAACCAGGGTGCCGATGCCGCGATCGCGCTTGTACTCCAGCTCCCCCACCAGCTCGGTGAAGTACCTCGCACCCGTCTCCGACCCCCGCAGTCCGTTGGCAACACCCAGGTAGATCGTGCCGTCTGACAGGGCATTGAAGAGCGACGGACGCGCCTGATTTAGCTCCAACACGCGCTTCCACTCCCGGCCCATGGTATTGGCGTGCGCCATCGTCTCGCGCAATCGGTCGATGTCGAACTTGACACCGCTCACTTCCTCACACACGGGGATGAGCTCCCTGATCTGGGCCGCCACGTAGCGGCGATCGTTATCGAAGTCGTGATCGCCCGGCCAGGTCTGGGCGCCGGCCGCCCGCGTGCCCGGGATGTCCAGCACGACCGTGGGAATCCCGTACATGCGCTCCCAGATCTCGGCCCACTTGATGTAGGTGTTGCAGGCGTTGGTATAGACCGCGAGGGCCGGCTTGGGGATCCTGCCCATGGGCAGCTCGCCACCGCGTAGCTGCGTGGCCACGTCGGCCTTCACGTACCCGCAAATATCCGGCGAGTACCCGTAATCTTCGGCCTCGTCGAGATACTCGTGCGCCACGCGCCGAACCGCGGTCTGCAGCGAGTTGATCTCCGGGAACACGATCGGAAAGTCGAACACCCGCAACAGCTCCGTCAGGCTGCCCATGACGAAGACGTAGGCCGCTCGCCGATCCTGCTCCGCGGCCTCTGTCAGCTCCTCGAACCAGGCGCGGAACAGGCGTGCGCCCTCCTTGTTGCCACGTCCTACGATCGTTTCGTCACCTATCGGTTCAGCCATTGGTGCTCCGTTTCCTCACTCGAACAAAAGGTTCTCGACGAAAGTCTCGAGCTGGATCTCCAGGTGGTCAAAACTCGTCATGTTCTCCTCGAACTCACTGACGAAGTAAGGGATGTTCGCCTCATCGAGGCCGCGCGTATACGCGACCTGCTCCTCCAGACCCGGTTCGCACATCTTGGCGGCGGTCACGATGGCGGCCTGCGCTCCCGAGTCCCGGATACGTTTCAGCAGCATCTTCTCCTTCGGTTTCCGCAAGTCGTGCTGCACGGGACTGTAGGACGAGCGTTCCAGGTAGGCCTGCGCCAGGCTCAGCAGAGGATCCCCGTCGAGCGGCACGTCCTCGAGAATCCAGCGGAGCCCGATGTGAAAGTCGTCGTCCACGATGTAGCAGGAGCGGCCGATAGCGCGGATCAGGTCGAGCGGCGGCTGCTCGCAGAAGCCGCCCTCGAACACCACCCGGATCCTGTCCTGGCGTTTCGCAGGGCGCTCGTTGATCAGCGGCAGCACCGCTCTCAACAGCGCGTTGTGCTCTTCCCGGGGGATCAGCCCGCCGACCGCCATCAACACGTAGGCGTCATCGGCCGACATCTGCCACGGCGTTTCGCGCTTGATGGCATACAGGTCCCTGAGCAGCGCACGGTTCTCGTTGAACACGGCGAGCGAGCTGCGCAGATCATCGTCCGTTATCTCGCGGCCGACGATGTCTTCCACGCCCCGCTTGAGCCTCGCATACTCGTCACGCAGGTAGGCGACCGCATGACTCGAGTTGGCGTTCTGCGGCAGGTACAGTATCTGGCAAGGATAGGAGAAGTTGCGGCCCCATACGCCCGCCAGGTTGCGGGCCGCGTCGCAGATCGGATGCGTCACGAACATCTCCAGCTCGATACGCTTGCTCAGCACCAGCTCCAGCGAGGTCTTGATGATCGAGCAGAGATACGAGCCGAACCGCGAATCGGCGTGGAGCGGCTCCACCGGGGCGCCCCGGACCTTGAAGGGGAGCATCCCGGCAGCATGAACGATCTCCTCGGGGAAATAGACTTGAAAGTGGCCGACAACCTTCCCACCGGCCTCAGTCCAGCGCTTGACTGTCGGGAACTCGATGTCCTCCAGCAGCTCGCGGCAATGCCAGAGGATCTCGTCCAGCGGCTGGCCTTGCCACTCGCTGAACACTTCCGGCGGCGTCATCGGTGTTTCCAAACCGCTTGGCGCTTCTCGAGAAAAGCCTGCAAGCCTTCCACCGCATCCTCCGTCGCCATGAGGTCCTCGACGTAGATCCTGCCTGCCTGCGCCAGCGCGTCGCGCACGCGGCCGACGCTACCGGCTCGCAGCGCGAGTTTCGTGCGGCGCAGCGCTGCCGCGCTGTGCCTGGCGATCCGGCCGGCGATCTCCAGCGCCTCTTCCTCCACTCGGTCGTCCGGCACCACGTGCCTCACCAGGCCCGCCGCCGCCGCTTCCTGCGCGCTGATCGTGCCGCCTGTCAAGACCAGTTCCGCCGCGAGCGAGGGACCGCACAGCTCGGGCAACAACGCGCACGCCGCGGGCGGTAACACGCCCAACACGATCTCCGGCTGTCCGAACACGGCGTTCTCGCCGGCCACCACCAGGTCGGCTCCCTGGACCAGCTCGAAGCCGCCGCCCAGGCAGCGGCCCCGCACCGCAGCGATCACCGGAAGTGGGAAGTTGTAGATCGCGGCCACCGTGTCGATGAACTCGGGGATCATCTCCTCGAAGTCGGGCGGCAGGTGCTCGCCCACATCGGCTCCAGCCGAGAAGTGCTTTCCCTTCGCCTGGAGAACCAGCACGCGTAGCGACTCTTCCAACTCCAATTCGGCGAGCCGCTCACGCAGATGCGCCATCAGTTCCCGGGTCAGAATGTTGAGCGGAGGCTGGTTCAGCACGAGCCGGCCGATCCCCTCCCCTTCATTTTCATTGAACGACGCCTCTACAGTCATACGCGTTTGCTCCAGGTCGTGCCCGGTTGCTCCAGGCTGTAGTAGACCTTGATCTCCTCCAACTCCTCGAAGATTTGCGGGACCACCTGGATACCCATGCCGATCTGGATCTCCTCCTCTCTGATGCTGTCGCCGAACCACGCCAGGGCCTTGCCGCCTTCCTCCAGATCCACAACGCCCACCACGTAGGGCGCCACGTCCTCGAAGCCGGTGGGCGCGGCCACGATCTTGGTGAACGTGTGCAGCTTTCCTTTCCCGCTCAGCTCGAAGAACTCGAAGTCGCCGCTCATGCACGAATCGCAATCGGCTCGCGGAGGGAAGGATGTCGCGCCGCACTTCTTGCAACGGGAGCCCATGAGGTAGCCGTCTCTCAGGTGCCGGGCGAAATCGCTGACCTTGGTGTACGGCGTGTAGTTGACTTTCCCAAACCACTTGAACATGACTCAATCCCTCTTCAGCACCTGGACAAAGCAGTACTGCCCGATCCCGCCGACGTTGTGCGTGAGTCCGACGTCGGCGTCGGGGACCTGGCGCTCCCCTGCTTCGCCCCGTAGCTGTTTGGCGATTTCGTAGGTCATCGACACGCCAGTGGCCCCGATGGGATGGCCCTTGGCCTTCAGGCCGCCGTCCACGTTCACAGCCACCTTCCCTCCCACGTAGGTCTGGCGCTCCGCGACGAACGGCCCGCCTTCACCTTTCTTGCAGAATCCCAGATCCTCGTAGGCCATGATCTCGGCGACGGTGAAGCAGTCGTGCACATCCGCCACCTTGACATCATCCGGTCCCACTCCCGCCATCTCGTAGGCAACCGCGGCGGCTTTCTCGGCACTCGGAAGGCCCACCAGGCTGGGCCTTCTCAGGACCGACATGCTGGCCGTCGCGCAAGCCATGCCGTCCAGCCACACCGTCTTCTGCGAGATCTCTCTGGCCCTGTCCTCGCTCGCCAGGATGACACACGCGGCGCCGTCGGCGTTCGCGCAGCAGTCGTACACCTGGAACGGTGTGGCCACTTCTTCGGACGCCATGGCCTTCTCCATGGTAATCTCTTTTCTGAAGAGAGCGTTGGGGTTCTTGGCGCCGTAGTAGTGGTTCTTGATGGCAACGTCGAACAGTTGCTCGCGCGTCGTACCGTACTCATGCATATGCCGCTTGGCGAACATGGCGTAGTAGGCCGGGAACGTGGTGCCGAAGCCAGACTCCCACTGCACCTCACCGACCCGTCCCATCAGACCGAGGATCTCCGGAGTGGAGAGCTCGGTCATCTTCTGGCACCCGATTACGGCCACGACATCGTGAAGGCCCGCCTTGATCGACATCCACGCCGTCCGGATCGCTGCGCTGCCGGATGCACAGGCCACCTCGGTGAGCCACGTGGGCTTGGGGACGAGTCCCAGATACTCCTGAACAACGCCGGCGAGTGAGCGCTGCTTGTGGTATTCCGGCACGGAACCGATCACCGAGGCGTCCACGGCGTCGCGATCGATGCCGGCGTCCTCCATCGCCATCCTGTAGGCCTCGAAGGCCAGCTCCTGCACGGTGGCGTCGCTGCGACGACCGAAGACGCCGTGTCCAATACCGATGATTCCAACTCTAGTCATAGCCGCACCGCCCTACATGTATTGGCCGCCGTCGATCTTGATCACCTCTCCCGTGATGTGGCGCGCCCTGTCGGAACAAAGGAAGGCCACCAGATCCGCGCACTCATCCGGAGTCGCGAACCGGCCAAGAGCCGTCTCGTCCATCGCCTTGGTGAGGAACTCCGGCGGAATACTGTGGGCCATCTCGGTCATGACCATACCGGGGGCCACAACGTTGACGTTCACGTTGAACTTACCCAGCTCCCGCGCCAGCGACTTGCTCATGGCGATCTCACCGCCCTTCGAGGCGGAGTAGTTCACCTGCGCGAACTTGCCTCTCATTCCGTTGATGGAAGAGATGTTCACGATCTTGCCGCCCTTCTGATCCTTGAAGACCAGGGCGGCGGCCTTGTTGTAGTTGAAGTAGCCTTTGAGGTTGACGTTGATCACCGTGTCAAACTGCTCCTCCGACATCTTCCAGATCACGCCGTCCCAGTTGATGCCGGCGTTGCAGACCATGATGTCGAGACCGCCGAACTCCCCGATCACCGTCTGCACCATGTTCTGAGCGTCATCATAGCTGCTCACGTCCGCCTTGATCGCCAGTCCCCTGCGGCCCAACTCCTCTATCTTGCGGACCACCTCTTTCGCTTCCGCGTCATGCCGGCGGTAGTTGATGGCCACGTTGCAGCCTTCACGCGCCAGCGTCACGGCGATCGCCGAGCCTATGCCGACGCTGCCTCCCGTGACGATGGCGTTCTTGCCTTGCAGTTCTAGGTCCATACCTTCCGCTCCCAGCCGCTAGCGAGATCCCTACGACCAAAACTCAACTTTCCTGCTGATATTGCGGCGAGATCGCCCGCAAAAGCTCGTCATCCCAGGGATGACCTTCTGCCAGCAGTTGCCGCAGCTTGATGAAATCCACCTCCCGCTTGCCCTTCGGCCCTTCGTTGAAGGCGCGGAAACCGGCCTTGCCCTCCGTCATCATGTTCAGGGCAAGCCACTCACGATTCGTCACGTTCGTGTTGTCCCAATGCCACTGCTTGTGCTTGCGCAGACCGTTCACCGTCTTCGATACGCAGTCCGGCATCAGCATCAGGATCTTGGTGCAGAGAGCCTCCACCGCCTCGTCCAGCTCGCTCAAGTCACATGAGGCTTCAGCAAGTACCTCTTTCGCGGCCTCCTTCGCGGCGCCCGTCTTGAAGTCACCATAGACGATATTCCCGAAATCATCGACGAAGCGGTCCATGACCACCATCGGGTTAGGGATCCATTCCCCATCCACCTTCAGCACCGGAACGACCTGGTTGATCAGACCCAGATACAGGGCCTTGTGAGCGCTCCACATCTCACACAGAACGCCGCTCTCCATCGCTCTCGAGAAGCCGACGTAGAGGGGCAGGAAATCGGTGGAGCCGCCGTCCGGCGCGGACCCGTGCCTGGGGCCCGCCTGGCCGAAGCGGGCCGTATCGGCGGCGATGCTGAAATCGCATGCCATGCCGATCTCCTGCCCGCCCGCGATACGCATCCCATTGACGCGATTGATCACCGGCTTGTCGCAGCGCAGGATGACATCGATCATGTCGTTGAACAGCCGCATGTACTGCTTGTACTCCTGCGGATTGCCCGCGTAGTACTCCGCGTACTCCTTCGTGTTGCCTCCGGTGCAGAACGCCTTGTCGCCAGCCGCCGTGAATACGCAGCAGACGACGCTCCGATCCATGCTCGCCTGGCGAAAGGCGAGAATCACTTCCTTCACCGCATCGGTGGTGTAACTGTTGTACTGCTTTGGGTTGTCGAGGATGATCCAGGCGTTGAACAGCCCGTCGACCTGATTCCCCGCCGGGTCCAGCACGGGGCGCAGCTCGTACAGGATCTCCTTGAATTCGCTCTCGGGTACGAGTGTGTGGCTCTTCAGCATTGCGCGTCCCTCCCTACGACGCCCAGTCCGGAACCAGAATGGCGCGTTTCTCGATCTCGTGATCAGCGACCCGTTGAATCACTTCAGGCCCTTCACTCATCGAATAGATCTCGATGAACGGTTTCAGGGTGATCTTCCCATCGATTACCAGCTTCAACGCCTCCGGATAGAGCTCCGGCTTGCAACCCCACGTCCCCTGAACCGTGGCATCAAAGGCCATGAGGTTGCTCAGGCGGAATTCCCGCTTGGCCAGCGTAAAACCAATCACCATCAGCGTAGATGCGTACGTCAGCAGACCGTAGGCCGTCTCCTGCCCACTCGGGTGGCCGGAGCACTCGAAGATCTTCCAGCTATGTGCGGGACAGCCCCAGTCCTTCAACTGTGCTATTATCTGTTTCTTGATCGACTTGAAATCCGTCTCCGATGAATTGATCGTCAGCCCGGCACCGTGCCCGGCGACGGCGTCGAGCTTCTTCTGGTCCACATCGATGGCGACGACGCGGGCGCCGAAGGCCGCTGCGATTTGCACGCAGTAGGTGCCGATACCGCCCACTCCAACGACGATGGCCAGATCACCTTTACTGAGGCCGGCACGAACGATCGCCTGATACGGCGTGGTCACCGCATCGGCGATAACAGAAAGCTCGGGGAGGTCATATCCGCTCCGGTCCTCCACGACGCAGAGCCCGCGGCCCGGCACCACCATGTACTCCGCGAAGCCGCCCTCGATGTCATTCCCCGGCATCATCTGGTCCCGGCAGATGTTGCCGCGTCCCTGCCGGCACAGCTCGCACTCGCCGCAGGGGATCACCGCGGGGACGATCACCTCCCGACCCAGAAGTTGCCGATACTGCGAGCCGGCCTCCACCACCGTACCGCTCACCTCATGCCCCAGCGTCAGCGGCAGCGGCTTCTTCGTCGGCACACCATCCTTCCAGAAACCGATGTCGGTATGGCACACCCCACAACCGGCAACCTGAACGACGACGTGATCCTCACCCGGCTCGGGGCCAGGAACATCCTTGACCTCGAGGGGCGCGTCTGCTGCAATGAACTGGATGGCCTTCATGATTCACCCTCGCCGCCTTGACGGGGCTTCTGAACACGAATCTGTGCCGCACGAGGCATCTCGACTTCTATTCTCATCACGATTACCGACACTTCAGTCCACTTACCAGGTAGTCCGCGAACTGGGCTCCAAGCTCGGGTGCGTGAACCGCGCCCTCCGGCCGGTACCACCTGGCGATCCAGTTGATCGCGCCGAGGATGGCGAACACCGCGATCTTCGGATCCACTTCCCTGAACTCACCGTTTTTGACTCCCTGCACTATCAGGTCACGCAGCACCTTCTCGTAGTGGTCTCGCGCAGCGATGACCTCCGCTCTGCGCTCGGCCGAGAGCGCCGGGACCTCGAACGCCAACGGCGACGCTTCCAGGGTCTCCGTCATGATCCGCACATGCTCACGGATCAAGTAGGCGAGCCGCTCGCTGGCTCGGTCGCAGCAGGCCAGAGCTTCTTCGACCATCCGCTCGATTTCCGCCAGCGATTCCCGATGGCACTCGTAGAGAATCGATTCCTTGTCGGGGAAATAATGATAGAGCGCCGTCTTCCCAATACCCAACCGTTCCGCGATGTCCTCCAGCGTAGTGGTGTGGTAACCGTTCTCACGGAACGCCTGGAGCGCCGCGTGCAGGATCTCCTCCCGCCGCCGCTGCCGCTTCTCGCGCACATGGGGCGAGGACTTAGTTGACGCGCGGCTGTTAGGCATGTGAGCCAGCCCCTATCCAGGGATTTGAACGGACATTCAAAATTTGAACCCCCGGTAGGTTTTTGTCAAGCGTCGGCGAGCATCGTGTCGAAGGCGAAACGCACGTCCAGCCCTTCATCGCGAAGCTTCCGCCCCAGCCGCTCGAGATCATCGTGCGAAAGGCCGTCGGGCTCCTCGATGTGAGTCAGCACGACCCGCCCGGCGTCCAGCTTACGCACGATCTCCAGCGTCTGCCGGAAGGTGGCCTCGTGCTCGAGCACCGGGTGCTCCTCCGGTATTCGGCGCGCTCCGGTGAACGGATCGAACTCCAGGATCCCCATCGGGATGACCGCGAGGTCCACACCTCGCGCCTCGGCGGGCGGTTCCCACCCGAGAAGTTCATCGGGCGCGATGAGCAGGCGCTTCCCCCGCCCCTCCAACAAGAAGGCGTAGACGTAGTCCTCCGCCAGACGAAGCGGGTGGATCTCGGTCTCGTTGACGCGCACCGACTCCCCATCCCGTAACTGGATCAGTCGAACCAGCCCCTGCCGCTCCAAGAAATCGAAGTGGTCCCAGGTGCCCAGCCGCTCCCCGAAGTCGACGGCCACCTGCTGGGGGATGTAGATATCGGTCCGTCTATTCTTGCGAGGCCAGCCGCGCCAGTCCCTGTTCATCTCCCAGACGCGGCGGCCCATGGTGTGATCGGGGTGCCAGTGGGAGTAGAAGCAGGCCGCGACATTCTTCACCCGGGAACGATTCAGCTGGTCCTTGATCTCTTCCGGAGTGTCGATGAGGGTGTCGGGACCGTGCACGAAGACCGAAGGGCCGCTGCGGCTGTAAGGGACGCCTTTTTGCCGCGCCTCGACGCAGACCCGGCAGCTACAGCCGGGGCGCGGAGTGGTGATCGCCCCACCCGTACCCAAGAATTCGACTTGCATGATCCTTCGCCTCCGCGCAACCATATCGCCCGACCAGCGCTTCGGACAGTGCCGTGGGCGTAGCCCTCCCGCATCCACGAGTGTAGAATTGGCGTAATCGCGCAGGCCGTGAAGAGGCCGCTTCATGACGCCGGGGACTTCCAGGGGAGCCTGAAGAGCAGAACTTTGCCGAACAGCGAAACCGAAAAGACCAGAACAGCTTGGCCTGCCCCCAGCCGAGGCCTACTCTCCGAGATCCGGCACTACCTCTTCCACAAGCCGCCTGTGAAGACGTTGATCGAGTTCACCTCCGAGGACGAGAGGAAGAGCTACAGCCAGCGAATCATGCAGCGCCTGGGGATAGACGTCACGCAGTACGCGATACTGAACGTCCACAGGATCGGTATCGAGGTTCCGGTCAGGTACGTCTTCGAGGAACTGCTCAACTGGGACGGCGACTCCGTCTGCTGGCCGAACCGTATCGCATCGGTCGAGCGAATGAGCGGCCGGCTCGAGCACATACAGATCTACTTGCTTGGCAGGAAGAAAACCCTCTTCGGCCTGAGAAACGGATTCCTCGGTTTGAAGTTCATCCCCCTCTTCGAGCTCGACGCGCTGAAGTTTCAGGCGGTGCCCAGTGCTTCGGACTTCGATAACGCGCGATACTTGCTGTACGAATGCAGTGGTGGTTACCCCATCGGGATCTTCACCATGTACGTACGATCATCCATCCCTCAACAGGGCGAACGGGAACAGACGCAATTATTTCTGGCTGTAGGATTCAACTTCTACGGGCGGGAAGACTGGCCCAAGAGTCACATAGTCAGCAAGGTATGGGAGACAATCCATAACAGGGTGACTTCGAACATCGTGAACAGGTTCAAGCAGATGTGCGAGTCGAAGTTCCATGCGGTTCTCGAGGGAGAGTCGCTCCCGAAGACCCGCCACTGACCTCCCCACAGGCAAAACGGAGACACCCCGCACCTCTAGCCGGAGAGGCTGCGCGCGATGCCTCCGCAAGTTCAGTTGTCGCCGTTCAGCTTGTGGCGCGCTTAACGCTTCCGCTTACCATCGCCGTGCGCGACGTAAGCCAGCTGCGGCCCGCGCAGCGCCCAAACCGCCACCGGGAACAGCGCCCAGCGGACCGCCCGCACCACGCCGTGCTCCGCCGCCACCGCCGCACGCGCCACAGCCGGTACGCCGTAGCGGACCACGGCGTAAGCCATGC
>JAZGAL010000001.1:0-9405 GCA_036475815.1 Gemmatimonadota bacterium | reverse complement strand
ATGAAGGTGACGGATACGAGTTGCTCGGCTCCTGCGTAGCCGGCCTCCGCAAGCCGCAGAGCGAAAATGGACGCCACCGCCGCGGCTACGATGCCCCGCGGCGCGATCCAGGAGATCAGCGCTCGCTCGCGCCAGTTGAAATCCGATCGGAGTGTGGACAAAGCGACCGCCAAAGGGCGCACGACGACGATCAGCGCGGCAAGAAAGGCGAGGTGGGGAAGGCCTAGCTGCTGCAGGTCGCTCACCTGCAGACGCGCCGCCAGTATGATGAAGAGGCTCGAGATGAGCAGAACCCGCAGGTTCTCCTTGAACTCGAGTATGTGTTTGACCTCGACGGCCTTTTGATTGGCCAGGGCAACCCCCATCAAGGTGGCGGTCAGCAGCCCCGATTCCGTCTGGAAGATGTTCGAGACGGCAAACGTCGTCACGACTACCATCAACGCCAGCGGGCTCTGCAGGAAATCCGGCGCCCAATCGCGATCCATCAGGATGACGAGCAAGCCGGTGCCGATAGCCGCGAGAGCAACGCTGATCGCGACGGTCTTCAGCAGCACCAGCAGCACCGCCGCGGTGGCAGCCTGAACTTCGCCGGCAAGCACAGCCTGGTAGACCAAAACGGCGAGAACGGCCCCAATCGGATCGATCAGGATCCCTTCCCACTTCACG
The DNA here is from genome assembly GCA_036475815.1 of Gemmatimonadota bacterium. Taxonomy (GTDB): domain Bacteria; phylum Gemmatimonadota; class Gemmatimonadetes; order Palauibacterales; family KS3-K002; genus JBDHGH01. Next base: position 8,739 of record JAZGAL010000001.1, on the reverse strand, counting down.
GTCGAGGCCACCTGATGAACCGGCTTCACATGCCTGAGTAACGGGACGATCACCGTCGGACCCGTGACCACCAGGATGGCTCCCAGCAGGGCAGCCGGTGCCGGTTCGAGCCCTATCACATAACGCGCTGTGCCCGCAGAAAGAACCCAGGTCAGCACAGCTCCGACCGTCACCAGGTTGCGAACCACGCCACCGATCTCGTGCAACTCCTTGAGCCGCAGACTCGTGCCGCCCTCGAACAGGATGATGGCGACCGAAATGGAGACGATGGGGAAGAACAGGTCACCCAACATCGCATCGGGATCCAGGAAGCCGGTGACGGGCCCGGCGACGAAGCCGAAGATCAGAAGGATGAGGATCGAGGGCAGGTGGATGCGCCAGGCCAGCCACTCCGCAGCGATGCCGAGTGTGATGATGCTGGTGAGCGCGATGAGCAGTTGCTCGGTCAAGGCGTACCCGCTCCGATCGTTCGGGGAGCGGCTAGCGTATCGCGTAGTCGACCGGCCCGTCAAGGTGACGGACGGAGTGCGAGTTGGGCAGGGCGGTGGATGGGGGCTGGCTGCCACTTTGGCAGTATCCGAAGCCGGGCCGGGGCGACGCGGGCGGCAGGATCCGTAACCTATGAAGTGTCAGTATCTTAGAGCGATCGCCCGCAAGGCCGCCGAATGGCACGGGCTTTGCCCTTCCATAGAAACGAATGTTTCTTAGCATCGAGCCCGGTCCCGGACGGGTCGGGCGTCAGGCTGAGAGCGTTGTGCCAGAGCTAAACATCGAAGAGGAGGTATAGAGTGATGAGGAACGGATGGCTTGTGACGGCGAGGCAGCCCGTAGGCTTGCTGAGGGGTGAGCTTGACGGGGTGCTGGATGAGGTGTTTGGTGAGTTTTTGCCGGAGCTGCGGACGCGGCCGGCGAGCTGGGCCCCGACGCTCGATGTGAGCGACGGTGAGGAGGAGATCACGGTTCGGGCGGAGATCCCTGGCATGGACCCAGAGGACTTCGACATCTCTGTTTCCCATGGTGTCCTCTCTATCTCCGGTGAGAAGAAGGGAGAGAGCCAGGAGCAGAGGGAGAACTTCTACCGCAAGGAGCGTCGCTTCGGTTCCTTCTGCCGGAGCATTCTGCTGCCCGATTCGGTGGAGGCCGAGAAGACCTCTGCGGAATACGATAAGGGGGTCTTGACGATTCGGCTCGCGAAGAAGGAGAAGGCTGTTCCGAAGAAGATCCCGGTGATGCAGAAGTAGTAACGACGGGCTGACGCGCCAGTCAGCAGCGGAAGCGCCGCCGGACTTCGCTTGAAGGCCGGCGGCGTTCGCGTTAGGGTTGGCGACCAGCCTGCGGGAAGGTCAGTCGTACCAGCGGGAAGCCGGCACCTTCTTGAGGGTATCGCCCGTCTCGAAGCCGTTACCCAGCGTGTCCGGCTGCGCCAGGCTATCCGGGGCCGGTTCCATCGTGTCCGGCTGCATTTTCCGCGGCATCGAGGGCGCCGTGGGCTTGGCCACCCGGGTGATCTCGGGATCATCCAGGAACGGCTGGTAGCCGGAAATCGTCAGCGCTATCGTGTCGCCGGTCTCCACCAGCAGGTCGATCTCCTCGACCCTCTTCTTGAACGTGCCGAGGATGGCCCCGGCGGGTGTGACGATGGTCAGCAGGAGGCGATCGCCCTTGAGCTGCTTCGCGGCGACGGGCCCTTCTAGCGACTCGCGCTTGCCGCCCACAGCCTCGGGCAGGCGGGAACTCAGGAATGGCCGCGCCAGGACCATGACCACAGCCCCGAGCACGAACCCGATGATGAAAACCAGCACGCTGCGGCCTTTGCGCGGGGCCGTTATTCCCCCTGCAGTATCATTCTCTGCCATTCCGATATCCAGTCCTTGCCGATAAGACGAAGTCCACGTTCGCGCCCCACCTGCCACCAGGGCCGGCGGACGGGTGCCCTAATCTATCTACACTCCGGGCGTGCGCGCGACCCGAAGACGCGAACGGGAATCCCGAGCGCCCGCCCCGCGAGCGCGTCCTGATGACGCTTACGATGCGGAGGCGCGGCAGCTATGTTGCTGCTCGTGAGGACCGGAGTCATCTGCGACCCGAACGGACGCGGGCGTTGCTGGCTGCGGCTGAGATCGTGGGCCAACTGCTGAGCAAACCATGTTCGGAGAGTTCGCTGACTTTCAAAATACCGGCGTTGCCTGGCTCTCTTTCGGCATCTGCCTGCTGGTCATCCTCTTCACGGGTATCCGGCTGTCGCGCTACGGCGACATCATCGCGGCGCGCACCGGGGTGGGTGGAATCTGGGTCGGTCTCGTCCTGCTGGCAGGTGTGACGTCGCTGCCGGAGCTTGTCACGGGGCTGAGCGCCATCTGGGTGGTCGATGCGCCCGATCTCGCGGTGGGCTCGGTGCTTGGCAGTTGCGTCTACAACCTGATGATCATCGCGGTTCTCGACTTCATCTATCGGCCGGGCACTATCTACAGCGGGATCCAGCACGGCCATAGCATCTCGGCCGGCTTCGGAGTGGTGCTTCTGGGTGCTGCGGCCGGCGCGATCTTCCTGCAGAATCGCTTTCCGGCTATCGGGATCGGGCCGATCGGGCCGTACGCGATCGCCGCTCCCGTGATCTATCTCATCGCGATGCGCAGCGTGTTCATCTTCGAGCGTCGGGTGGACGAGGTCGTGGTGATCGTCGGGCTCGCGGAGAGGCAGGTTGGAGCGGGCGAGGCAAGGAAGAGAGGTCTGACCCGGATCTCTTTGTTGTTCACCCTGAACGCAGTGGTGCTCGTGGTGGCGGCCACCGCGCTCCCGGTGATCGGCGAGATACTGGCCGAGGCGATGGGCTGGGAGGAGACGTTCGTGGGGACGATCTTCCTGGCGCTGGCGACATCGGTGCCCGAAGTGGTGATCGCGGTGCAGGCCGTCCGCATTGGGGCCGTCGATCTGGCGATCGGAGGTGTCCTGGGCAGCAACCTCTTCGATATGTTGATCCTGGCGATCGAGGACGTGGCGTACGTGCAGGGCCCGATACTGGCGGCGGTAAGCGACCAGCACGTCCTGACAGCTATCGCCGCTTTGACGATGACGGGAATCGCTATCGTCGGGTTGTGTTCGCGCCCGAAGGCAAGGGTGTTCCGCACGATCGGCTGGGCCAGCCTCGGCCTGCTCGCGGTCGGCGTGTTCAGCGCTTTGGTCCTCTTCCTGCTGTCAAGCAATACGGCGGCAGGAGTGCATTAGCTGCTTCAGGAGGGCCGGCGCGCCACCAGCCAGATTCCCACGAAAAGACAGATCGCTGCGATTCCCATGTTGGTGCTCAGCCGCTCGCCGAAGATCATCCAGCTCGCGGCGCCGGCGACCAGCGGCTGCGCGTAGATGTAGACCGCGGTCGTCGTCACGCGCACCCGGGCCAGGGCGAACATGTTGAGCAGATAGCCGAGTATCGTCGGGAAGACGACGATGTAGACGAGCGAGAGCCAGGCGCTGGTGTTCCCCGCGTCAGCGATCAGCCTTTGGCCAACCATGAAGAAGGGCAGGTACGGCAGCGCAAAGATGTAAATCCAGGCGATCACCACCAGTGGGTGATAACGGCCGACCAGCTGCTTCGAGATGACGAGGTAGGCCGCGTAGGAGAGACCGTTCAGCGCCATCAACAGGTTGCCGAGGCCGTGACCCCGGACCGGCCCTTCCCCTGGTCCCACCAGCAGCAACGCCGCCCCGGCCAACGCGATGGAGACGCCCGTAGCGCGCATGAGGCTGAAGCGCTCCTGCTTCACCGCCGCGGCTATCACGAAGGTGAAGACCGGGATCAACGTCATCACCAGGCCGGCGTTCATCGGCGTCGACCGGTTCAGCCCTTCGAGAAAGAGCCCCTGGTTCAGGGCGACGCCGAGCAGTCCGCATACCATTAAGCGTGGGAGGTCCCGGCGCTTGGGGATAGCTTCCCGGCCGTAGGCCGCGAAAGCGAGCGCGCCGAGGGCCAGAGCACCCCCCGCGATCCTCCAGCTTCCCAGGCCCAGCGGGGAGAACCCGCCGGCGGCGAAGGCGACGGTGCCCAAGACAGGGAAGAGGCCGAAGAACACCTGCACCGCGACGAGCGCGGCATGCCCGGCGGCGACGCCTCTTCTCATATGACGTACCGCGTGTGCTGCGTCAGGGCGAGCTGGGACCCAGCACTACGGCGTTCAGGAACAGGCGGTTGGCGCCACGCGAGTACGCCCGGAAGTTCAGGTCTTCGGCGAAGGCGATCACCCGGCCTCTGCCTACTCGCTCCTCGTAAGCGAACACTGCATCCGGCATTCGTTCGAGACTTTCCGGCCAGGCGTGGCCCGAGAGCTTCAAACCGTCCGTGGCGTAGACAGCCACGGCGCGCTGCCGCGATGAAGGCGGCCCTTCCGGCATCAAGTAGATCCGGTTGGAGGTCACCAGGACCGGCAGTTCCTTCTCGTCGTAACCGGCCGTCAACCAGTTGTACTCGTTCAGGGTAACCTTGAAGATCGCGCCCGGCACCGTGAAACGCTGTGCCTCTTTGTTCTCCTCGAGGTCACGCCAGGAGCGCAGGGCGATGAGCTCGAGCTCTGCCCGCGCGAATTCAGTGGCGGAGCCGATGGTGACAAGTGTGCCGCCGTCCCTAACCCAGTTCTTCAAGCGCTCCATGCCCTGCTCGCCGAGCCGGGAGGCCAGCGCCGATCCGTCGGCCGACGGTACGATCAGCACGTTGTACCGATCGAGCGGCGTGTCCGCGATCGAATTCACGCGCAGCACCGTCACCGGGATCTCGTACTGCCGGTCGAGCGTGAACCAGGCCCAGCCGAACGAGTAGCCCTGGATCGGGTCTTCGGCGAGGAGGGCAATCTCGGCTTTGCGGGCCGTGGTCACCCAGTCGCCCGAGCCGAGCACGGGGAAGCCCGGCTCCGCGAGGCCGCTGTCCACGCCCCGCACCTCCAGGTGGAAATGTTCCGCCACTTTGCGGACGGCGTCGTGCACCGACTCATCGTTCTGCCCCACCCGTACGATCACCGTACCACTCGCGAAGTCATGCCCGCCGACCCTGGTCGCCTTCCGGATCACCGCCGCCCGGTATCCGTCAGCCTTCAGGTGATAGAGAGCGCTGAGGGCGGCGGCCTGGCTGCCGTCGATGAGGTAGGCGTATGCCGGTCGTGAGGAGGGTAGCGCAGCTACGACCTCGACCATCCCGGTCAACCGCTCGCTCGCCAAGGTGCGGCCGTCGCTGCTGCTGTAGCCGCCCACGTTGAAGAGGAGCGGCAGCGACCAGGCCGTGATGTCATAGAAACGCGGACTCTCGGCCCGGTCGATGCGGGCGCGCGCTTCACCTAGGAACTCCTCCGGCGTTGGGACGTCCGGTTCGAGCAACATGCGGATCAGCCGGTTGCGCGGCTGGGCGGCGTTGATGACGTAGGTTCCGGCGGGGAACTCATGCCCGCCTATGTCCGCCCCGGTCTGGTCGCGAACGTTGCTCAGCCGGACGCTCTCGCTGAGCACATCGACCTCGATCCCGTTCCCCATCAACATATTGGCCAGTGCGGCGATGTGCTGCGGGTCACCCTCGGGCGCGATCAGATAGCGGCGGATCCCCTGGCGGCCGTCGGCGATGTCGGCGCGGTGCGAATCGTAGTACTCCTGGAGAAGCGCGAGCCGCTTCGCCGTCGCGGTCCGCGCGGCCGTCCAGGCAGCCGTGTACTGCTGCTCTAACGCGTCGGCGAGCGTGCGCACGGAATAATCGAAGCGGGTGAGCGCCAGCCCGCGGCTCGAGCCCTGCTCGTAGAGCATGCCGACGGCGCCCTGATAGTCGCCGAATGAGGTGGTGTAACCCGGGTAGAAGTAGTCGAAGCGCTCGCGGGTCATGTACTCGAAGCCCGCCGAGTCGAAGGCGGCGGCGTATGCTTGACTGAAGACCTGAAACCAGCGCTTCGAGTACTCGGGGAAGTACGGCGCGTACGGGTCGGTGCCCGGGTCGAAGTAGAATTCCACATCCGAGCCCATCTCGTGCATGTCCACGACGATCTGCGGCCGCCAGGTCAGGATCGTCGGGGCCCGCGCCTGGGTCTCGCGCTGTGTGTGCGCGAACCAGTCGCGGTTCGTGTCGAAGTAGTAGTGGCCTGTCCGGAACTTGAGCGCCTGCCAGCGGGTGAAATCGTTGGCCCAGTCGTCCCGGTCGGGGTTGGGCACGCGACCGATGTTCTCGTGGTTCAGGTGGGTGAAAGCGTCGCGCCCGTCTGGGTTGAGCATCGGGTCGATGAGGATGACCGTGTTCTGGAGCACTTCCATCGTTGCGGCGTCATCGCGCGTAGTGAGATGCTCCAGCAGCTTCAGCACGCCCTCGGCGCCCGACAGCTCGAAGCCGTGGATCGAGCCACCGTACCACATGATCACCGGCTGGTTGCCGATGATCGCGGCCGCGTCATCGGGCGTCGTGACCCGCGGGTCCCCCAGCCGCTGCGCTGCCTGCTGGATGGCGTCGAGCCGTTGGTGGTTCTGCGGCGACGTCACGATCGCCAGCGGCAGCTTGCGGCCCTCCCAAGTTGTGCCTTGCTCCACCACCCGTACCCGGTCGGAGGTCCGAGCGAGCGTTTGCAGGTAGAGGACCGCCTCATGATGCTGGGTGATCCGCTCGCCGAAATCGTGGCCGGTGACTTCGGCGAAGGTCGGGACCTGCGCCGCGGCCGGCGTGGCGCCGACGATGGCGATGGCGAGAATGGCTGCCGGGGCTGCGAGTGCGAGGCGCTTGATCATCTGCTACTCCCTGGTGCTTCGTCCGGACCGGCGCAGCTCTCTCTTGTCAGCCGCGGGAAGTCGAGACGGACTGTGGGTGGTGGGCTTGGAGCATGGTGAGGCGATTCTATCCGTGTACCACCGGGAACGCCAGACTGGCTTGTCCGTCGCGTATCAGCTTGCTCCCTGCTTGGGCGCGGCTCATTTTAGTGAACGTCTGCCCCTCGAGCATAGAGTCTGGAATCCCAACCGACATCATGGAGGTCACGTGCGAGCAATACGACTGACAGCTCTTCTGGCGGCAAGCGCCGTTGCAGTAATGACTGCAAACGCTGCGTTTGCCCAGGACCTGCCCGCCTCCGCCGGCGAGGCGAAGGCGAGGCTGGACGCTTCACCCCGGCACGGTGAGTGGGTGAAGTACGACGCCGGTGCCGGCGACTCGGTCACAGCCTGGGTGGTCTATCCCGAGCGCAGCGACAAGGCGCCGGTAATGGTGGTGATCCACGAGATCTTCGGCCTCACCGACTGGGTCCGCGCCGTGGCCGACCAGCTGGCGGCCGAAGGCTTCATCGCCATCGCTCCGGATCTGTTGAGCGGCAAGGGTTCGGGCGGCGGTGGGACGGAGTCGTTCGACAGCCAGAGCGTGCGGCGCGCCATCCGCGATCTCGACTGGGACGAGATCGTTCGCAGGCTCAACGGCGCCGCGGACTACGCTAAGAATCTACCGGCAGCGCGCCCCGTGTTCGCGTCGATCGGCTTCTGCTGGGGGGGCTCCAGCAGTTTCCGTTACGCGACCGCCCAGCCTGCCCTGGACGCCGCGGTGGTCTACTATGGCACGTCACCATCATCAAAGGACGAGCTGGCGAAGATCACCGGTGCGGTGCTGGGTCTCTACGGCGGCGATGATGCGCGCGTGAACGCCACCATCGAGCCGGCGGAACAGGAGATGGTGCGGCTGAACAAAGTCTACGAGTACGAGATCTTCGAGGGCGCGGGGCACGGATTCCTACGCCAGCAGAGTGGACGTGACGGGGCGAACATGCTTGCCACGGAGAAGGCGTGGCCGCTCACAGTGACGTTCTTGAAGGCCGAGCTCGGCGAAAAGTAATCGCCGAGCTCGGCCGGCGGGTGGGGCATCCTTCAGCGGCTGTCGGCCAGGATGCCCCCTCGCTACCGCGGCTTGCTGGCGCGGAAGTTGATTCCCAGCGTGCCGAACTGTGCGGCGCTCGACTGGTGCGGCGCGCCACTGAATACGTCGCAGCGTCCGGCGATGGCGAAGTCCTGAAAACCCGCGGCCGTTACGATTGCCTGGAGCTCCGCTTCCAGCAGAGCGCCGGCCACTCAACCCTTCCAGAGATCGGTGTTCCGTTTGGCATCATCCGGGACGGGTGTCTGAACGGATATATCACCGATCTGCAGCCTGCCACCTGGCATCAGAACGCGATAGATCTCCCCGAATACAGCGGGCTTGTCCGGACAGAGGTTGATCACACCATTGGAGATCACAATGTTGGCCCAGGCGTCGTCCACAGGGAGTGCTTCGGCCAGCCCCTCGCGGAACTCGAGGTGGTCCATCTCCGCCTCTTGCGCCGCTTTCCGGGCCTTCGCGAGCATCTCCGGCGTCATGTCCACACCGATGACTCGGCCCGCCGGGCCGACGAGCCGACCGGCAATCAGACTGTCGATGCCCGCGCCCGCGCCGATGTCTACGACTCGCTCGGCTTGATTGAGCGCACCCAGGCTGAAGGGGTTGCCCGTGCCTGCAAACGACTCGACGGCGCCTTCGGGCAGGCCCTGCAGGAGCGCCTCATCGTATCCGAGCATCTTCGCCAGCGGGCGCCCGGTGTGAAAGTGGAAACCTCTTTGCGGATTGGCGGCAACTTCGGCGTACTCGCTACGGACCTCGTCGCGTAGGCTCTCGACGTCAACGTCCGGGACTTTGATCGCCTGGCTCATGAGAAACTCCTATTACCGGGCCAGGCTCGGAGCGTGCGGAGGTACCACGAGGAGAATCCGCCGCCG